>CAJCIO010000107.1 GCA_903970465.1 Gammaproteobacteria bacterium | reverse complement strand
CTGATCCCATCCCGAACTCAGCAGTGAAACGATGCATCGCCGATGGTAGTGTGGGGTTTCCCCATGTGAGAGTAGGTCATCGTCAAGATTCAATTCCGAAACCCCCATCTGCGAAGGCAGGTGGGGGTTTTGTCTTTTCGGCACTTGTAAAAACCAAGAGCTTCGCGGGCAAGCCTTGCTCCCACAGGTGATTGAGCACTCCGCTGTGGGAGGGGTTCTGCCCGCGAAGCTTTAGTGCAGTGACCGCACACTTTGTACGCGGTTTTCTATGCAACAGTCATGTGCATAGCTATCATGCCTGCCTCATTGTGAGGCGAGATTGGCATGCTGACGTTGTTGAAACTCCTCAAGGATGGTCGATTCCATTCTGGACAAACGCTGGGTGCAACCCTTGGGGTGAGTCGTAGCGCCATATGGAAACAGCTGCAGCAATTGGAAGCTGAGTTCGGCGTATCGATCCATAAGGTTCGCGGCCGCGGTTATCAGCTCGCTACCCCTCTGTTGTTCCTAGATGCTGAAGCCATTGTCGCTGCAACCACAGATGATCCCTGGCCGGTTCATGTGCACGACAGTATCGACTCCACCAATGCCGAGGCCATGCGCATGATCGCTGCGGGTGTGCATGCGCCCTTCCTAGTGACTGCAGAGCGGCAAACGGCTGGGCGGGGGCGGCGTGGTCGCAAATGGGTGAGTCCATTTGCACAGAACCTCTATTACAGCCTGGTCTTGCGTATTGACGGTGGCATGCGGCAGATCGAGGGGCTGAGCCTGGTTGTCGGCCTCGCCGTCATGCATGCGTTGCGTGAGTCGGGCGTATCGACCGCTGGGCTTAAATGGCCCAATGATGTACTGGTCGGTCGACAGAAGATTGCCGGCATCTTGCTGGAGTTGGTAGGCGACCCTGCCGATGTCTGTCATGTGGTGATCGGTGTGGGTATCAACGTCAACATGCAGACTAGCCAGGAGGTCGATCAGCAATGGACCTCCATGCAGCTGCAGACGGGCAGGGCTGTCGATAGAAATGCCTTGGCAGCATCCCTCAACAACAATCTGCGGCCGCTACTTGTGCGTCATCGTCGTGCTGGCTTCAGCGCACTCAAAGGGGAGTGGGAGCAATATCACTTGTGGCAGGGCAGGGTCGCGTCTCTGGTTGCTGGAAACGCCGTCATAGAGGGCACGGTGCTAGGAGTGGATGCGCAAGGCGCGCTACGATTGAAAGTCGGCGACGAAGAAAAGATCTACAGCGGTGGCGAGCTAAGCCTGAGGTTGCGTGATGATTCTTGAGCTCGACTGCGGTAACAGCTTTATCAAGTGGCGTATTACGCGGGTGAGCGGTGCGCAGGTGGTCGCTGGTGGTGTAGTGGGTGCCGATCAGGATCTTCTCGACGCCGTAGCTGCTGTCGAGGGCGTTGCCCTGGCGCATTGCCGGCTCGTCAGCGTCCGTAGCGAGGAGGAGACAGCCAAACTCGTCGAGGCCTTGGCTTGCTGTTTCGCAGTGCAGGCGGTGTGCGCCGTACCAGCCAAAGACCTGGCGGGTGTTCATAACGGCTATGAAGAGTACCAGCGGCTTGGGCTCGATCGCTGGCTGGCGGTGCTGGGGGCTTTTCACTTGGCGCGTACCGCGTGTGTGGTCATTGACTTGGGTACCGCCGCAACCTCCGATTTCGTGACCGCCGCTGGCGACCACTTGGGCGGTTTCATCTGCCCTGGAATGCCGTTGATGCGCGGCCAGCTCCGTACCCATACCCGGCGTATTCGCTATGACGATCTGTCAGCCGAGAAAGCTGTGAGCGACATGTCACCTGGAAGGAATACCGTTGAAGCAGTCGAGCGCGGATGTACATTGATGCTGCGTGGTTTCGTGCTTACCCAGGTTGAGCAGGCACGTTCGCATCTGGGAGAGGATTTCCGCATCTTCCTTACCGGTGGTGATGCAGGATTGGTGCGCGAGGTGGTGCCCGCCGCGCAGGTTGTCCCCGACCTTGTATTCATCGGGCTGGCCATGGCCTGTCCTTTGCCGTGAGGTGATTATGCGTTGGTTGTTCCTGTTGTTATTGGTACTGAATGTGTTTTATGCCGGGTGGCATCAGCAGGAGGCGTTCCAGCCGCCGGGCGAGATTCGAGCGTTGTCCTTGTACAAGAGCAACCAGCAGGACATCCGGCTGCTCAGCGAGAGCAATCCGGGTCAGCGAGTGCCAGCACAGGCAGCCGCTCCGATTGCGGGAGATTGCCTCTACTTAGGCGGATATCCAAAGCTCGACGCGTTGATGCCTCTGGAGCAGCGTTTGGCGCAGGTGGGTGTCAAGGCGCAGGCACAGGTGATAAATGGCGATCAGGGGGGCGTGCATTGGCTGCGAATTGATGCACAAAGCCAGCGTTTGCTGGATGAATCGGCTCTGGCCGGTCTCTCTCGCGAATTCAATGGCTTAAAACATCAAATAATGCCGTGTGAAGGCATTGCAACCGCTGAATAGTTTGCATAGAATGGCGCCCGCTTCACAGGGATAGCGTCTAGTGTAAACCTTGTGAAGGTGCTGTCAAAATCGCTAACCTCAAGATTTAATTGAGAAAAAGCTTGACAGGGTGGTGGCAAGAGTTGAAAATGCCGCCACGAAACAGGAGGGGTTCCCGAGCGGCCAAAGGGATCAGACTGTAAATCTGACGTCTACGACTTCGAAGGTTCGAATCCTTCTCCCTCCACCATTTTTAGCGAGAGTGGCAAATCTCGCGGGTATAGTTTAGTGGTAGAACCTCAGCCTTCCAAGCTGATGATGCGGGTTCGATTCCCGCTACCCGCTCCATGTTTGCTGCTATTGCACAGTGTTTCGCTCTTGTAGCTCAGTTGGTAGAGCACACCCTTGGTAAGGGTGAGGTCAGCGGTTCAAATCCGCTCAAGAGCTCCATTTTACAAGGCGGATATGTAAATATCCGCCTTTGTTTTAATGGTTGGGTTGTCTCTGTGGTTGAGATGGTCCCCGTTTCGAGGTTCGTGGTTGCTGTCGATCTTGTCGGTAGTGGTGGTACGCGAAGGTTGTCGAAAGCTGTTGTAAAGCGTTCTTCAGGTCTGCATAATGGTCGGCCTGATTTTGTTTTAGGTCAGTAGCTCAATTGGCAGAGCGACGGTCTCCAAAACCGTAGGTTGGGGGTTCGATTCCCTCCTGACCTGCCAGATTCACTCAATGTGTCTGGCTTTCTTTTCACAGGATCCTCCTAGATGACTCCCAAGGCTGAAGCCCAAGACTCTCGCTTCGATCTGCTCAAGTGGCTTGTTGTGGTCGCTTTGGTGGTGGTAGGTGTTGTCGGAAATCAGTATTTCTCCGCATCGCCAATCCTGTATCGCGTTCTGGCTCTGATCGTCATTGCTGGTGTTGCTGCCTTCACGGCGTTGCAAACAGCCAAAGGCAAGTCGTTCTTTGTCCTGGCGAAGGAAGCGCGCGGCGAGATTCGTAAAGTCGTTTGGCCTACCCGCCAAGAGACTACGCAGACCACACTGATTGTAGTGGCGGTCGTTCTGGTCATGGCTTTGCTGTTGTGGGGGCTTGATTCCCTGCTCGGCTGGCTTGTTTCCCTGATTGTAGGCTAAGGGTGTCCCGTGGCTAAGCGTTGGTACGTTGTGCATGCTTACTCGGGTTACGAGAAGCATGTTATGCGCTCTTTGGTTGAGCGTGTAAAGCTGGCTGGCATGGAAGATGGCTTTGGCGAAATTCTGGTCCCCACTGAAGAAGTGGTAGAGATGCGTAATGGCCAGAAGCGCAAAAGCGAGCGCAAGTTCTTCCCAGGTTACGTGCTGGTGCAGATGGACATGAACGAGGGTACTTGGCACTTGGTCAAGGACACGCCTCGGGTGATGGGTTTCATTGGCGGTACTGCTGATAAGCCTGCACCGATTACCGACAAGGAAGCAGAAGCTATCCTTCGTCGCGTTGCCGATGGCAGCGACAAGCCGAAGCCCAAGACGCTGTTCGAGCCGGGTGAGGTGGTACGTGTTACCGATGGTCCGTTCGCTGATTTCAACGGGACTGTCGAAGAAGTTAACTACGAAAAGAGCCGGATCCAAGTGGCAGTGCTCATTTTCGGTCGCTCTACTCCGGTGGAGCTCGAGTTCAGTCAGGTCGAAAAGGTCTGATTGGAAACGGATCCCATGCCCCGCAGGCGTAAGCTGCGGGGTTTTGTCGTCTCTGGGATAAAACGCAAGCAACTGGGGAGCCGCAAGGCGCCTGTACCCAATAGTGGAGTAGCTCATGGCTAAGAAAATCACGGCTTATATCAAGCTGCAAGTAAAGGCCGGCCAGGCCAACCCTAGCCCGCCCGTCGGCCCGGCTCTGGGTCAACACGGCGTGAACATCATGGAATTCTGCAAGGCCTTCAACGCCCGTACTGCGGGTCAAGAAGCCGGCCTGCCGACTCCAGTGATCATCACTGTGTACAGCGACCGTAGCTTCACCTTCGAAACCAAAAGCACCCCTGCTTCGGTTCTGTTGAAGAAAGCAGCTGGCCTGACCAGCGGTTCTGCACGCCCGAACACCGTTAAAGTTGGCACCGTCACCCGTGCTCAGCTGGAAGATATCGCCAACGCTAAGAAGGCTGATCTGACTGCTGCTGACCTGGATGCTGCCGTGCGTACTATCGCCGGTTCTGCTCGCAGCATGGGCCTTAACGTGGAGGGTGTGTAATGGCTAAGCTGACCAAGCGCCAAAAAGCTATTGCTTCCAAAATCGAAGCTGGCAAGTTCTACAACTTCGAAGAAGCCGCCGGCCTGCTGGCTGAGCTGTCGACCGTCAAGTTCAGCGAGTCTTTCGACATCGCCGTGAACCTGGGCGTTGACCCGCGTAAATCCGACCAGGTCGTTCGTAGCGCTACTGTGCTGCCACACGGCACTGGCAAGACCGTACGTGTTGCTGTGTTCACCCAAGGCCCGGCTGCTGAAGCAGCTCTGGCTGCCGGCGCCGACCGCGTTGGCATGGACGACCTGGCTGCCGAAATGAAAGGCGGCGACCTGAACTATGACGTCGTCATCGCTTCCCCGGATGCAATGCGTGTTGTAGGTCAACTGGGTCAGATCCTCGGTCCGCGTGGCCTGATGCCTAACCCTAAAGTCGGCACCGTAACCCCAGACGTCGCTACCGCGGTCAAAAACGCGAAGGCTGGTCAGGTTCGTTATCGCACCGACAAAAACGGCATCATCCACACTTCAGTTGGCAAAGTCGGTTTCGACGCCGTCAAGCTGAAGGAAAACGTCGAAGCCCTGATCTCTGATCTGAAGCGTATCAAGCCGGCTTCTTCGAAAGGCATCTACGTCAAGCGCGTTACCCTGAGCACCACTATGGGCCCAGGTCTGGTTATCGATCAGAGCTCGCTGACTGCGTAACACTGGTTGTCAGGGCGGGTAACTGCCCTGGTAACACGAAAGATTGGGGTCCCTGCCTGGCGGGGGCTATCCAAGACCGTAGGCGACGCGAGTCTTAAAACACAAGCCTACGCAGATGGTGCTCCCGGTTCCTTACCGAATCAGACACCAAAACGACATCCGGCTTCGGCCAGATGAAACGGTAACAAGCAGGAGTTAACCCGTGGCAATTTATCTCGAAGACAAGAAGGCCATCGTCGCTGAAGTCAACGAGGCTGCCAAAGTCGCTCTGTCCGCTGTCGTGGCTGATGCCCGTGGCGTAACAGTAGGCGCAATGACCGGACTCCGTAAAGAGGCTCGTGAAGCTGGCGTTTATGTACGTGTTGTACGTAACACCCTGCTCAAGCGCGCTGTTGCAGACACTCAATACAGTGTCCTCAACGACGTGTTCACCGGCCCTACCTTGATCGCTTTCTCGAACGAACACCCGGGCGCTGCTGCTCGTTTGTTCAAAGAGTTCGCGAAAGGTCAAGCGAAGTTCGAGATCAAGGCAGCTGCGTTCGAGGGCAAGTTCCTCGCAGCTAACGAAATCGACGTACTGGCAACACTGCCGACCCGTAACGAAGCTATTTCTCAGCTGATGAGCGTGATTCAAGGCGCTACCAGCAAGTTGGCTCGTACTCTGGCCGCAGTTCGCGAGCAAAAAGAAGCTGCCGCAGCTTAAGGCTGATCAGTCTCTCTCGCGTATTTTTGTTTATTTAGATGGCCCCATAGGCCGTCCCCCAATTCAGGAATTACAGCAATGTCTATCTCCCAAGACGATATCCTCAACGCCGTCGCTGAAATGTCGGTCCTGCAGGTTGTTGAGCTGATCAAAGCTTTCGAAGAAAAATTCGGCGTTAGCGCCGCTGCTGCTTCTGCCGGCCCAGCTGCTGCTGCCGCTGTTGTTGAAGAGCAGACCGAATTCAACGTTAAACTGGTTGAGTCGGGCGAGAAGAAAGTAAACGTCATCAAGGCTGTACGTGAAATCACCGGTCTGGGCCTGAAAGAAGCCAAGGCTGTTGTTGATGACCTGGGCATGGTCAAAGAAGGCGCTTCGAAAGAAGAAGCCGCTAAGATCAAGGCTGCTCTGGAAGAAGCAGGCGCCAAAGTCGAAGTCAAGTAATTCGACCTTGCGTCTCCAGCCCGAGCATCAAGCGAAAGGCTGATGGCTGGTGGCTCATGCCACCGGCCTTTTTCCGTTACTGCCAGCCGACTGGGTCGGTGTCAGTAACGTGCTGTAACCACCTTGAGGGGTGGGCAAACCATGGGGTTTGCAAGATTTTCTGGCTGCTCCGTCGGGAGGGGCCAAACAAGCAGGTGACCAAGCTGGGGAACGCTGATGGCTTACTCATACACTGAGAAAAAACGTATCCGCAAGGACTTTAGCAAGTTGCCGGACGTCATGGATGTGCCTTACCTCCTGGCCATCCAGCTGGATTCGTATCGTGAATTCTTGCAGGCGGGAGCGAACAAGGATCAGTTCCGCGACGTGGGCCTGCATGCGGCCTTCAAATCTGTTTTCCCGATCATCAGCTACTCCGGCAACGCTGCCTTGGAGTACGTTGGCTATCGTCTGGGCGAACCGGCCTTTGATGTCAAAGAATGTGTCCTGCGTGGCGTGACCTTTGCGGTCCCGTTGCGAGTAAAAGTGCGCCTGATCATTTTCGACAAAGAATCGTCGAACAAAGCGATCAAGGACATTAAAGAGCAAGAAGTCTACATGGGCGAAATCCCGTTGATGACTGAGAACGGTACCTTCGTAATCAACGGTACCGAGCGTGTGATCGTTTCCCAGCTGCACCGCTCCCCTGGCGTGTTCTTCGACCACGACCGTGGCAAGACGCACAGCTCGGGCAAGCTGCTGTACTCCGCTCGCATCATTCCTTACCGTGGTTCCTGGCTGGACTTCGAGTTCGATCCGAAAGACTGTGTATTCGTCCGGATCGACCGTCGTCGCAAGCTGCCGGCCTCGGTGCTGTTGCGCGCGCTCGGCTACACCACTGAAGAAGTCCTGGACTCCTTCTACACCACCAACGTATTCCACGTAGAGGGCGAAACCCTCAACCTGGAGCTGGTGCCACAGCGCCTGCGTGGTGAAATCGCTGCTCTGGATATCCTCGATGCCGCTGGTAAGGTCATCGTCGAGGCTGGCCGTCGTATCACGGCCCGTCACATCAATCAGATCGAAAAAGCAGGCATCAAGACGCTGGCAGTGCCTATCGACTACGTTCTTGGCCGTACCACTGCCAAAGCGATCGTGCACCCGGCTACCGGCGAGATCCTGGCTGAATGCAACACCGAACTGACCACTGACATCCTGGCGAAAATCGTCAAGGGTCAGGTTGTGCGCATCGAAACGCTTTATACCAACGACATCGATTGCGGTCCGTTCATCTCCGATACCCTGAAGATCGACTCCACCAGCAACCAGCTGGAAGCCCTGGTCGAAATCTATCGGATGATGCGTCCTGGCGAGCCTCCTACCAAGGATGCTGCCGAGACCCTGTTCAACAACCTGTTCTTCAGTCCTGAGCGCTACGATCTGTCCGCTGTAGGCCGCATGAAGTTCAACCGTCGTATCGGTCGTACCGAGATCGAAGGTTCAGGCGTGCTGAGCAAGGACGACATCGTTGCCGTGCTGAAGACCCTGGTCGACATCCGCAACGGCAAAGGCATCGTCGATGACATCGACCACCTCGGCAACCGTCGCGTACGTTGCGTTGGCGAGATGGCCGAGAACCAGTTCCGTGTTGGCCTGGTGCGCGTCGAGCGTGCGGTCAAAGAACGTCTGTCGATGGCCGAAAGCGAAGGCCTGATGCCTCAGGACTTGATCAACGCCAAGCCAGTCGCGGCGGCGGTCAAGGAGTTCTTCGGTTCTAGCCAGCTCTCGCAGTTCATGGACCAGAACAACCCGCTGTCCGAGATCACGCACAAGCGTCGTGTCTCCGCACTCGGCCCTGGTGGTCTGACCCGTGAGCGCGCTGGTTTCGAAGTTCGTGACGTACACCCGACGCACTACGGTCGTGTTTGCCCGATCGAAACGCCGGAAGGTCCGAACATCGGTCTGATCAACTCCCTGGCAGCCTATGCTCGCACCAACCAGTACGGTTTCCTCGAGAGCCCGTACCGTGTGGTGAAGGATGGTCTGGTCACCGACGAGATCGTGTTCCTGTCCGCCATCGAAGAAGCTGATCACGTGATCGCTCAGGCTTCGGCCACGATGAACGACAAGAAAATGCTGATCGACGAGCTGGTTGCTGTTCGTCACTTGAACGAGTTCACCGTCAAGGCGCCGGAAGACGTCACCTTGATGGACGTTTCGCCGAAGCAGGTTGTTTCGGTCGCCGCGTCGCTTATCCCGTTCCTCGAGCACGATGACGCCAACCGCGCGTTGATGGGTTCGAACATGCAGCGTCAAGCTGTACCTACGCTGCGTGCCGACAAGCCGCTGGTCGGTACTGGCATGGAGCGTAACGTAGCCCGTGACTCCGGCGTTTGCGTCGTGGCTCGTCGTGGCGGCGTGATCGACTCTGTCGACGCCAGCCGTATCGTGGTGCGTGTCAACGATGACGAAGTTGAAACTGGCGAAGCCGGTGTCGACATCTACAACCTGACCAAGTACACCCGCTCCAACCAGAACACCTGCATCAACCAGCGTCCGCTGGTCCGCAAGGGTGATCAGGTAGAGCGCAGCGACATCATGGCCGATGGTCCGTCCACCGACATGGGCGAGCTGGCACTGGGTCAGAACATGCGCATCGCGTTCATGGCCTGGAACGGTTACAACTTCGAAGACTCCATCTGCCTGTCCGAGCGTGTGGTTCAGGAAGACCGCTTCACCACGATCCACATTCAGGAACTGACCTGTGTGGCGCGTGATACCAAGCTGGGGCCAGAGGAAATCACTGCCGACATCCCGAACGTGGGTGAAGCGGCACTGAACAAGCTGGACGAAGCCGGTATCGTTTACGTAGGTGCTGAAGTTGGCGCTGGCGACATCCTGGTCGGCAAGGTCACTCCGAAAGGCGAGACCCAACTGACTCCAGAAGAAAAACTGCTGCGTGCGATCTTCGGCGAGAAGGCCAGCGACGTCAAAGACACCTCCCTGCGTGTGCCTACCGGCACCAAAGGTACTGTCATCGACGTACAGGTCTTCACCCGTGATGGTGTCGAGCGTGATGCCCGTGCGCTGTCGATTGAAAAATCGCAGCTGGACGAAATCCGCAAGGACCTCAACGAAGAGTTCCGCATCGTTGAAGGTGCAACCTTCGAACGTCTGCGCTCGGCTCTGGTAGGTCAGATCGTCGAAGGTGGTGCCGGCCTGAAGAAAGGTCTGGAAATCACCCACGAAGTCCTCGACGGTCTCGAGCACGGCCAGTGGTTCAAGCTGCGCATGGCGGAAGACGCGCTGAACGAGCAACTCGAGAAGGCTCAGGCCTACATCGTTGATCGTCGCCGTTTGCTGGACGACAAGTTCGAAGACAAGAAACGCAAACTGCAACAGGGCGATGACTTGGCGCCGGGCGTGCTGAAGATCGTCAAGGTCTACCTTGCCATTCGTCGTCGCATCCAGCCGGGCGACAAGATGGCCGGTCGTCACGGTAACAAAGGTGTAGTCTCGGTGATCATGCCGGTTGAAGACATGCCGCACGACGAATACGGTACTCCGGTCGATGTCGTGTTGAACCCGTTGGGCGTACCTTCGCGTATGAACGTCGGTCAGATCCTTGAAACCCACCTGGGCCTCGCGGCCAAGGGCCTGGGCGAGAAGATCAACCGCATGCTCGAAGAGCAGCGCAAAGTGATCGAGCTGCGCAAGTTCCTCACCGAGATCTACAACGAGATCGGTGGCCGTCAAGAAAACCTGGAAAGCTTCAGCGACCAGGAAATTCTCGACCTGGCGAAGAACCTGCGTGCCGGCGTACCGATGGCCACTCCGGTGTTCGACGGTGCCAAGGAAAGCGAAATCAAGGCCATGCTGAAACTGGCCGACCTGCCAGAAAGCGGCCAGATGCAGCTGTTCGACGGTCGTACCGGCAACAAGTTTGAGCGTCATGTCACCGTTGGCTACATGTACATGCTGAAACTGAACCACTTGGTGGACGACAAGATGCACGCGCGTTCCACTGGTTCTTACAGCCTGGTTACTCAGCAGCCGCTGGGTGGTAAGGCTCAGTTCGGTGGTCAGCGTTTCGGGGAGATGGAGGTCTGGGCACTGGAAGCATACGGCGCCGCCTACACTCTGCAGGAAATGCTCACAGTGAAGTCGGACGATGTGAACGGTCGGACCAAGATGTACAAGAACATCGTGGACGGCGATCACCGTATGGAGCCGGGCATGCCCGAGTCCTTCAACGTGTTGATCAAAGAGATTCGTTCTCTCGGTATCGATATCGATCTGGAAACCGAATAACACGCGACGCGAATCGAGAGCGGTGCTGAATCATCAGCCCGCTCTCTGCTCCGCCAGGAGGAAAGGCCTTGAAAGACCTACTGAATTTGCTGAAAAACCAGGGTCAAGTCGAAGAGTTCGATGCTATCCGTATTGGGTTGGCATCGCCTGAGATGATCCGTTCGTGGTCGTTCGGTGAAGTAAAAAAACCGGAAACCATCAACTACCGTACGTTCAAACCTGAGCGTGACGGCCTGTTCTGCGCCAAGATCTTTGGTCCAGTCAAGGACTACGAGTGCCTGTGCGGCAAGTACAAGCGCTTGAAGCACCGTGGTGTGATCTGCGAGAAGTGCGGCGTTGAAGTTGCACTGGCCAAGGTCCGTCGCGAGCGCATGGCTCACATTGAGCTTGCCTCGCCGGTCGCGCATATCTGGTTCCTGAAGTCGCTGCCGTCCCGTATCGGTTTGCTGATGGACATGACCCTGCGTGATATCGAACGCGTTCTCTACTTCGAGAGCTATGTCGTTATCGACCCGGGCATGACTACCCTTGAAAAAGGCCAGCTGTTGAACGATGAGCAGTACTTCGAAGCCCTCGAAGAGTTCGGTGACGACTTCGACGCCCGTATGGGTGCCGAAGCTGTCCGCGAGCTGCTGCACGCTATCGATCTGGAACACGAGATTGGCCGCCTGCGCGAAGAAATTCCGCAAACCAACTCCGAAACCAAGATCAAGAAGCTGTCCAAGCGCTTGAAGTTGATGGAAGCCTTCCAGGGTTCCGGCAACCTGCCTGAGTGGATGGTGTTGACCGTTCTGCCGGTTCTGCCGCCAGATCTGCGTCCACTGGTCCCACTGGATGGCGGTCGTTTCGCCACTTCCGACCTCAACGATCTGTATCGTCGAGTGATCAACCGTAACAACCGTCTGAAGCGTCTGCTGGACCTCTCGGCCCCTGACATCATCGTGCGCAACGAAAAGCGCATGCTGCAAGAAGCGGTCGATGCCCTGCTCGACAACGGCCGTCGCGGTCGTGCCATCACTGGTTCGAACAAGCGTCCTCTGAAATCCCTGGCTGACATGATCAAGGGTAAGCAGGGTCGTTTCCGTCAGAACTTGCTCGGCAAGCGCGTGGACTACTCGGGTCGTTCGGTAATTACCGTAGGCCCGACCCTGCGCCTGCACCAGTGCGGTCTTCCGAAGAAGATGGCTTTGGAGCTGTTCAAGCCGTTCATCTTCGGCAAGCTCGAAGTGCGTGGCCTGGCCACTACCATCAAAGCCGCCAAGAAGATGGTCGAGCGCGAGCTGCCGGAAGTGTGGGACGTTCTCGCTGAAGTGATTCGCGAACACCCCGTACTGCTCAACCGTGCACCGACCCTTCACCGTCTGGGTATCCAGGCGTTTGAACCGGTACTGATCGAAGGCAAGGCTATCCAGCTGCACCCTCTGGTCTGTGCTGCGTACAACGCCGACTTCGACGGCGACCAGATGGCGGTCCACGTGCCGCTGACCCTGGAAGCCCAGCTCGAAGCGCGTGCGCTGATGATGTCGACCAACAACATCCTGTCGCCAGCCAACGGTGAGCCAATCATCGTTCCGTCGCAGGACGTTGTACTGGGTCTGTACTACATGACCCGTGAAGCGATCAACGCCAAGGGCGAAGGCCGCGTGTTTGCAGACCTGCAGGAAGTTGACCGCGTATTCCGCGCCGGCGAAGCAGCGCTGCACGCCAAGATCAAGGTCCGCATCAACGAAACGGTCAATGACCGTGACGGCGGTAGCGTGAGCGGTACTCGTATCGTCGACACCACTGTCGGCCGTGCGCTGCTGTTTCAGGTCGTGCCTAAAGGTCTGTCGTACGACGTCGTCAACTTGCCGATGAAGAAAAAGGCCATCTCCAAGCTGATCAACCAATGCTACCGCGTGGTTGGTCTGAAAGAGACCGTTATCTTCGCTGACCAGTTGATGTACACCGGTTTTGCCTACTCGACGATTTCGGGTGTTTCCATCGGTGTTAACGACTTCGTTATCCCGGATGAGAAAGCGCGCATCATCGCGGCTGCAACCGACGAAGTGAAAGAGATCGAAAGCCAGTACGCATCGGGCCTGGTTACCCAGGGCGAGAAGTACAACAAGGTGATCGACCTTTGGTCCAAGGCTAACGACGAAGTGTCCAAGGCGATGATGTCGAACCTCTCGAAAGAGAAGGTCATCGACCGCCATGGCAACGAAGTTGACCAGGAATCCTTCAACTCGATGTACATGATGGCTGACTCCGGTGCTCGGGGTTCGGCGGCTCAGATTCGTCAGTTGGCCGGTATGCGTGGTCTGATGGCCAAGCCGGACGGCTCGATCATCGAGACGCCGATCACCGCGAACTTCCGTGAAGGTCTGAGCGTACTGCAGTACTTCATCTCGACTCACGGTGCTCGTAAGGGTCTCGCGGATACCGCGTTGAAAACAGCTAACTCCGGTTATCTGACTCGCCGTCTGGTAGACGTTGCACAAGACTTGGTCGTGACTGAAGTCGACTGCGGCACCGAGCATGGCTTGCTGATGACACCGCACATTGAAGGCGGTGACGTTGTAGAGCCGCTGGGTGAGCGTGTGCTGGGTCGTGTGATTGCCCGTGACGTGTTCAAGCCGGGTACTGATGATGTCATCGTTCCTGCTGGCACTCTGGTCGACGAGAAGTGGGTTGAATTCATCGAGCTGAACAGCATCGACGAAGTCATCGTGCGCTCGCCAATCAGCTGCGAAACCCGTTATGGCATCTGCGCCAAGTGCTACGGCCGTGATCTGGCTCGTGGTCATCAGGTGAACATCGGTGAAGCGGTCGGCGTTATCGCTGCCCAGTCCATCGGTGAGCCGGGTACCCAGCTGACCATGCGGACGTTCCACATCGGTGGTGCGGCAAGCCGGACCTCGGCGGCTGACAGCGTTCAGGTGAAGAATGGCGGTACCGTCCGTCTGCACAACCTGAAACACGTCGAGCGTCTGGATGGCAACCTGGTTGCTGTGTCGCGTTCCGGTGAGTTGGCGATTGCCGACGAATTCGGTCGTGAGCGCGAGCGCTACAAGCTGCCGTACGGTGCTGTGATTTCGGTGAAGGAAGGCGACAAGGTCGACGCTGGCGCAATCGTGGCCAAGTGGGATCCGCACACTCACCCAATCGTTACCGAGATGAAAGGTACCGTGACCTACGTGGGCATGGAAGAAGGCATCACGATCAAGCGTCAGACAGACGAATTGACGGGCCTGACCAACATCGAAGTACTTGACGCCAAAGATCGTCCTGCTGCCGGCAAAGAAATTCGCCCTGCGGTCAAGATGGTTGGTGTAGATGGCAAGGATCTGCTGCTGCCAGGTACCGACGTACCGGCTCAGTACTTCCTGCCAGCCAACGCCCTCGTCGGTGTGGCGGATGGTGTGCAAGTGGGTGTGGGTGACGTTATCGCCCGTATCCCGCAGGAAACTTCCAAGACTCGCGACATCACCGGTGGTCTGCCGCGTGTTGCCGACTTGTTCGAAGCGCGTCGTCCGAAAGAAGCTTCGATTCTCGCTGAAGTCAGCGGCACCATCGCGTTCGGTAAAGAGACCAAAGGCAAGCGCCGTCTGGTCATTACCCCGAACGACGGTACCGATCCGTACGAAGAGCTGATTCCGAAATGGCGTCACCTGAACGTCTTCGAAGGCGAACAAGTGAACCGCGGCGAAGTCATCTCCGACGGTCCTAGCGATCCGCATGACATCCTGCGTCTGCTGGGTGTGAGCGCGCTCGCCAAGTACATCGTCAACGAGATCCAGGACGTTTACCGTCTGCAAGGCGTTAAGATCAACGATAAGCACATCGAGACCATCCTGCGTCAGATGCTGCGTAAAGTTGAGATTGCCGAGTCGGGCGATTCGACCTTCATCAAGGGCGACCAGATGGAGCTCACCCATGTACTGGGCGAGAACGAGCGTCTGGCCGGCGACGAGAAATTCGTCTCCAAGTACACACGTGTACTGCTCGGTATCACCAAGGCGTCGTTGTCGACCGAATCGTTCATCTCGGCGGCCTCCTTCCAGGAGACCACTCGCGTACTGACCGAAGCGGCTGTCACCGGCAAGCGCGACTACCTGCGCGGCCTGAAGGAAAACGTTGTCGTGGGTCGTTTGATCCCGGCAGGTACCGGCCTGGCGTACCACAGCGAGCGCAAGCGTCGCCGTGAAGCCGACAAGCCGATGCGCGTAAGCGCCAGTGAAGTGGAAGCTGCACTGACCGAAGCGCTGAACTCTAGCGGTAACTGAGTCGGCGGTAGTACAAGCACGGCCCTGGAGGCCTCGGTCGACAAGCGCTGACATCTTTTGTCAGTGTTTGTCGAGCGAGGAGGCCGGGGCCTTGCCTTGACTGGGGGCAAGATCCTCTTTAGACTCTTGTACCCCTAAATCTGGTGGGACGTTTGTCCTGCCATTTTGCTTTTCTTGTAAGACAATAGCGTCGCAAGACAACAGTGGAGCTAGTAGATGGCAACTATCAACCAGCTGGTACGTCAGCCGCGTAAGCGTATCGTCGAGAAATCCGACGTACCTGCGCTGCAGAACTGCCCGCAACGTCGTGGCGTGTGCACCCGTGTGTACACCACCACGCCGAAAAAACCTAACTCGGCACTGCGTAAAGTATGCCGTGTGCGCCTGACCAACGGTTTCGAGGTTTCCTCGTACATCGGCGGTGAAGGCCACAACCTGCAAGAGCACAGCGTCGTACTGATTCGTGGCGGCCGTGTAAAAGACTTGCCAGGTGTTCGTTACCACACCGTTCGCGGCTCCCTGGATACCTCCGGCGTCAAAGGTCGTAACCAAGGTCGTTCGAAGTACGGTACCAAGAAGCCTAAGTAGTAGCGGCTTTTTGCAAAAAACTGATGTATCTATTTTTCTGAGTCGATAAGAGTAAGGGCGGAGGCGTGCCGAAGGGCACCGATTCCGAACGAACCTGAAGACCGTTTGAGGGCTTATCCATGCCAAGAAGACGCGTAGCAGCCAAGCGCGAAGTGCTTGACGATCCAAAATACGGAAGCCAAATTCTGGCCAAGTTCATGAACCACGTGATGGAGAGCGGCAAGAAAGCCGTTGCCGAGCGTATCGTTTATGGCGCGCTGGAAAAGGTTAAAGAACGCAAGAACAGCGATCCCCTGGAAATCTTCGAGAAAGCTCTCGACGCCATCGCTCCGCTGGTCGAAGTGAAGTCGCGCCGTGTAGGCGGTGCTACTTACCAGGTTCCGGTCGAAGTTCGCCCGTCCCGTCGTAACGCTCTGGCAATGCGCTGGTTGGTAGACTTCGCGCGCAAGCGCGGCGAAAAGTCTATGGCTCTGCGTTTGGCTGGCGAGCTGTTGGATGCTGCTGAAGGCAAAGGTGCTGCTGTTAAGAAGCGTGAAGACGTGCACCGTATGGCAGAAGCTAACAAGGCTTTCTCGCACTACCGCTTCTAATTTTAGCTTCACTAATTTTGCGAGGGCTTTATGGCTCGTACTACTCCGATTAGCCGCTACCGTAACATTGGTATCGTCGCTCACGTGGATGCTGGTAAAACCACCACCACCGAGCGCGTCCTTTTTTACACCGGCAAAAGCCACAAAATGGGCGAGGTGCATGACGGCGCCGCGACCACAGACTGGATGGTTCAGGAGCAGGAGCGTGGTATTACCATTACTTCTGCTGCTATTACCGCCTTCTGGCAGGGTTCCGAGAAGCAACACAAGGACCAGTACCGCTTCAACGTCATTGACACCCCGGGTCACGTAGACTTCACCATTGAAGTTGAGCGTTCCCTGCGTGTGCTCGACGGCGCTGTCGTTGTGTTCTGCGGTACCTCGGGTGTTGAGCCTCAGTCGGAAACCGTATGGCGTCAAGCCAACAAATACGGTGTTCCGCGTCTTGTTTATGTCAACAAGATGGACCGTGCCGGTGCAAACTTCCTGCGCGTGATCGGTCAGATCAAGCAGCGCCTGGGTCACACTCCGGTGCCGATTCAGTTGGCCATCGGTGCAGAAGACAATTTCCAGGGTCAGATCGATCTGATCAACATGGAAGCTGTCTACTGGAACGACTCCGACAAAGGTATGGTTCCTGTTCGCAAGGCCATCCCTGCCGAGCTGCAAGAGCTGGCTGAAGAGTGGCGCAACAACATGGTAGAGGCTGCTGCCGAAGCCAACGAAGAGCTGATGAACAAGTACCTCGAAGGTGAAGAGCTCACCAACGACGAAATCAAGGCCGCTCTGCGTCAGCGTACCATCGCTGGTGAGATCGTCTTGGCAGTTTGCGGTTCGTCGTTCAAGAACAAGGGTGTTCCCCTGGTTCTCGATGCTGTGATCGACTTCCTGCCTGCTCCAACCGATATTCCTGCTATCAAGGGTTCCAACCCTGATAACGAGGAAGAAGAGATGGAGCGCCATGCAGACGACAGCGAGCCGTTCTCGGCCCTGGCGTTCAAGATCGCTACCGACCCATTCGTGGGTACCCTGACCTTCGTCCGCGTTTACTCGGGCGTGTTGGCCTCCGGCGACGGCGTGATCAACTCGGTCAAAGGCAAGAAAGAGCGCGTGGGTCGTATGGTGCAAATGCACGCAAACGCTCGCGAAGAGATCAAGGAAGTACGCGCTGGTGACATCGCGGCCCTGATCGGCATGAAGGACGTCACCACTGGTGAAACCTTGTGCGACGCTGCCAAGCCAATCATCCTGGTTCGTATGGACTTCCCGGAGCCGGTTATCTCGGTTGCCGTAGAGCCTAAGACCAAGGATGACCAGGAAAAAATGGGTATCGCTCTGGGCAAGCTTGCTCAGGAAGATCCATCTTTCCGCGTCAAGACTGATGAAGAGACTGGTCAAACGATCATCTCCGGCATGGGCGAGCTTCACCTGGACATCCTGGTTGACCGGATGCGCCGTGAGTTCAACGTCGAAGCCAACATCGGTAAGCCTCAGGTTTCCTATCGTGAGCGCATCACGAAGAACTGCGAAATCGAAGGCAAATTCGTTCGTCAATCCGGCGGTCGTGGCCAGTTCGGCCATTGCTGGATCCGTTTTGCTCCTGCTGATGAAGGTCAGGAAGGTCTGCAATTCGTGAACGAAGTAGTGGGCGGTGTTGTTCCTAAGGAATACATCCCGGCTATCCAGAAGGGTATCGAAGAGCAGATGAAGAACGGTGTTGTTGCCGGCTATCCGCTCATCGGCTTGAAGGCGACCGTGTTTGACGGTTCTTACCACGACGTCGACTCCAACGAGATGGCGTTCAAGGTAGCTGCCTCCATGGCAACCAAGCAGCTGGCCCAAAAGGGCGGTGGTGAGCTGCTTGAGCCTATCATGGCGGTAGAAGTCGTTACGCCTGAAGACTACATGGGTGACGTGATGGGCGACCTCAACCGTCGTCGCGGCATGATCCTGGGTATGGAAGATACGGTTTCCGGCAAAGTGATTCGTGCCGAGGTTCCGTTGGGTGAGATGTTCGGTTATGCGACCGACGTTCGCTCCATGTCTCAGGGTCGCGCAAGCTACTCTATGGAATTCAAAAAATACAACACAGCTCCGGCGCATATCGCTGAAACTGTATCCAAAAAACAAGGCTGATTCAGTCCTTTAGGCTAGGAGTTAATTGTCGTGGCTAAAGAAAAATTTGATCGTTCCCTTCCGCACGTCAACGTTGGCACCATCGGTCACGTCGACCACGGTAAAACCACGCTGACTGCTGCACTGACTCGCGTTTGCTCCGAAGTTTTCGGTTCCGCAATCGTTGACTTCGACAAGATCGACAGCGCACCAGAAGAGAAAGCTCGCGGTATCACCATCAACACCGCACACGTTGAATACAACTCGGCGATCCGTCACTACGCTCACGTTGACTGCCCAGGTCACGCTGACTATGTGAAGAACATGATCACCGGTGCTGCTCAGATGGACGGCGCTATCCTGGTTTGCTCGGCCGCTGATGGTCCGATGCCACAAACCCGTGAGCACATCCTGCTGTCCCGCCAGGTTGGCGTTCCGTACATCGTGGTCTTCCTGAACAAGGCTGACCTGGTAGACGACGCTGAGCTGCTGGAACTGGTTGAGATGGAAGTTCGTGACCTGCTGTCCACCTACGACTTCCCAGGCGACGACACTCCGATCATCATCGGTTCTGCTCGTATGGCTCTGGAAGGCAAAGACGACAACGAGATGGGCACCACTGCTGTCAAGAAACTGGTTGAGACTCTGGACAGCTACATCCCAGATCCAGTTCGCGTAATCGACAAGCCGTTCCTGATGCCAATCGAAGACGTATTCTCGATCTCCGGTCGCGGTACTGTTGTTACCGGTCGTATCGAGCGCGGTATCGTCAAGGTTCAAGATCCACTGGAAATCGTTGGTCTGCGTGACACTACCGTCACCACCTGCACCGGTGTTGAAATGTTCCGTAAACTGCTCGACGAAGGTCGTGCTGGCGAGAACTGCGGCGTGCTGCTGCGCGGCACCAAGCGTGACGACGTTGAGCGTGGCCAGGTTCTGGTCAAGCCAGGTTCGGTCAAGCCGCACACTACCTTCGAAGCCGAAGTGTACGTGTTGAGCAAAGAAGAAGGCGGTCGCCACACTCCGTTCTTCAAAGGCTACCGTCCACAGTTCTACTTCCGGACCACTGACGTGACCGGTAACTGCGAACTGCCGGAAGGCGTTGAAATGGTAATGCCAGGCGACAACATCAAAATGGTTGTCACCCTGATCAAGACCATCGCAATGGAAGACGGTCTGCGTTTCGCTATCCGTGAAGGCGGTCGTACCGTCGGCGCTGGCGTCGTAGCTAAAATCATCGCTTAATTCTGCGAAGATTTGAAAGAGCCCCCGCTTAGCGGGGGCTTTTTTATTGAGTTGACACCAGGGTGATGCGTCTATAAAATCACGCCTCCTTTTAACGGGCGTCTTGCGCCCGCGGGGAAAGCAGCCGGAGTCTGAAATCCAATGCAAAATCAGCAAATCCGTATCAGGTTGAAGGCTTTTGACCATCGCCTGATCGACCAATCCACCCAGGAAATCGTGGAAACCGCGAAACGTACTGGTGCTCAAGTGCGTGGTCCAATTCCACTCCCTACCCGCAAAGAGCGGTTCACCGTTCTGGTTTCCCCGCACGTCAACAAAGACGCGCGCGACCAGTACGAGATCCGTACTCACAAGCGTGTTCTGGACATCGTCCAGCCAACGGATAAAACCGTTGACGCGCTGATGAAGCTTGATCTTGCGGCTGGTGTAGAAGTGCAGATCAGCCTCGGCTAAGACTTGGGTCTTAGTCGTGTAACGCTCTGAAATGGGCGGCCATAGCGGGTGAAAGCCCCGTACACTCATGAGGTTACAACATGACTATTGGTGTAGTCGGTCGTAAGTGCGGTATGACCCGCATTTTTACCGAAGAAGGTGTCTCTATTCCGGTTACGGTCATTGAGATCGAGCCGAATCGCGTCACCCAGTTCAAAAATGAAGAAACTGATGGCTATCGTGCAGTGCAAGTCACTGTCGGCGAGCGTCGTGCTTCGCGTGTGACTGCTGCTCAAGCAGGTCACTTCGCCAAGGCGAACGTTGCTGCGGGTCGCGGTGTCTGGGAATTCCGTCTTGAAGAAGGCGAGTACCAGGCTGGCGACTTGATCAACGCTGAAATCTTCGCTGCAGGCCAGCTGGTAGACGTTACCGGTCAGTCCAAGGGTAAAGGCTTTGCCGGTACCATCAAGCGTTGGAATTTCCGCGGTCAAGATAACACCCACGGTAACTCCGTCTCCCACCGCGTCCCTGGCTCTATCGGCCAGTGCCAGACTCCTGGTCGTGTTTTCAAGGGCAAAAAAATGTCCGGTCATATGGGCGCAGAGCGCGTGACCGTTCAGTCCCTGGAAGTTGTGCGCGTCGACGCTGAACGCAATCTGCTGCTCGTCAAGGGTGCTGTTCCTGGCGCTACCGGCGGCAACCTGGTTGTGCGTCCGGCAGCCAAGGCTCGCGGTTAAGGGGAAGCGAAAATGCAATTGAATGTAAATGACGCTCAAGCGATCGAAGTTTCCGAACTGACTTTCGGCGGCGAGTTCAACGAGACGCTGGTGCACCAAGCAGTCGTGGCCTACATGGCCGGCGGCCGTCAAGGTACTGCCCAGCAAAAGACCCGTTCCGACGTTCGTGGTGGCGGTAAGCGCCCATGGCGTCAGAAGGGTACCGGCCGTGCTCGTGCTGGTACCATCCGTAGCCCAATCTGGCGCGGCGGCGGCACCACCTTCGCAGCTCGTCCACAGGATCACAGCCAAAAGCTCAACAAGAAGATGTATCGCGCAGCACTGCGCTCCATCCTCGCTGAGCTGGTCCGCACTGATCGTCTGGTCGTGGTTCAGGATTTCGTTGTTGATGCACCGAAAACCAAAGACCTGCTGAACAAACTGAATGGCATGGGCCTGACAGACGTGCTGATTGTCTCCGACTCCGTCGACGAGAATCTGTACCTGGCTGCTCGTAACCTGCCACACGTTGATGTCCGTGACGTGCAAGGTTCCGATCCAGTTAGTCTGATCGCCTACGACAAAGTATTGATCACTGTGTCGGCCGTGAAGAAATTCGAGGAGCTGCTGGGATGAACCAGGAACGCGTATTTAAAGTTCTGCTTGGCCCGCACGTTTCCGAGAAGGCCACGGGTCTGGCTGACAAGAAAGGTCAGTTCGTTTTCAAGGTTGCTACTGACGCAACCAAGCTTGAAATCAAGAAGGCCGTCGAAAGCCTGTTCAGCGTGAAAGTTGAGCGTGTTACTACCCTGAACGTTCTGGGTAAAAGCAAGCGCACTGCTCGCGGGCTGGGCAAGCGTAATGACTGGAAGAAGGCAGTTATCTCCCTTCAGCCAGGCCAAGATCTCGATTTCAGCAGCAGTGCTGAGTAAGGAAGGGGTGCATCATGGCAATCGTTAAATGCAAACCGACTTCCCCTGGCCGCCGTCATGTGGTCAAGGTGGTCAACAAGGAGCTCCATAAAGGCGCTCCTCACGCACCGCTGCTCGAGAAAAAATCGAAGTCTGGTGGTCGTAACAATAATGGCCGTATCACCACTCGTCACATCGGTGGCGGTCATAAGCAGCACTATCGTTTGGTCGACTTCCGTCGCAATGACAAAGATGGCATCGCTGCCACTGTCGAGCGTATCGAATATGATCCAAACCGTACTGCTCACATTGCACTGGTTCTGTACGCAGACGGCGAGCGTCGTTACATCCTCGCACCTAAAGGTGTGAGCGCTGGCGACCAGCTGATCTCTGGTGCTCTTGCACCGATCAAGCCGGGTAACACCCTGCAGCTGCGCAACATTCCAGTGGGTAGCACCATTCACGGCATCGAACTGAAGCCGGGCAAGGGTGCTCAAATCGCTCGTTCCGCTGGTGCTTCGGCTCAGCTGATCGCTCGCGAAGGTGTCTACGTGACCCTGCGTCTGCGTTCTGGTGAAATGCGTAAAGTCCTGGCTGAATGCCGTGCGACCCTGGGCGAAGTCTCGAATTCCGAGCACAGCCTGCGTTCGCTGGGTAAAGCTGGTGCCAAACGCTGGCGTGGCGTTCGCCCAACCGTTCGTGGTGTTGCCATGAACCCGGTTGACCACCCACATGGTGGTGGTGAAGGTCGTACCTCCGGTGGTCGTCATCCGGTATCGCCATGGGGCTTCCCGACTAAGGGTGCCAAGACTCGTGGTAATAAGCGTACCGACAAAATGATCGTCCGTCGTCGCAAGTAAATAGAGGGATACGACAGTGCCACGTTCTTTGAAAAAAGGTCCTTTTATTGATCTTCACCTACTGAAGAAGATCGAAGTGGCGGCGGAAAAGAATGATCGCAAGCCGGTGAAAACCTGGTCGCGTCGTTCGATGATCCTGCCACAAATGGTCGGTCTGACCATCGCTGTACACAACGGTCGTCAACACGTCCCCGTTCTCGTGAACGAAGACATGGTCGGTCATAAACTGGGCGAGTTCGCCGGTACCCGCACTTATCGCGGGCACGTGGCTGACAAGAAAGCCAAGCGTTAAGGGGTCTGGAAATGGAAGTAGCCGCTAAGTTGTCGGGCGCTCGAATCTCCGCCCAAAAAGCCCGCTTGGTCGCCGACCAAATTCGCGGGAAAAAGGTGGGCGAAGCGCTCAATCTGTTGGCTTTCAGCAGCAAGAAAGCAGCAGAAATCATCAAGAAAGTGCTGGAGTCGGCCGTAGCCAACGCCGAGCACAACGAAGGCGCAGACGTTGATGACCTGAAGGTCAGCACCGTTTTCGTCAACGAAGGGCGTTCGCTGAAGCGCATCATGCCACGTGCCAAAGGCCGTGCTGATCGCATCGTCAAGCGGTCTTGCCATATCACTGTCAAGGTTGCTGACAAGTAACGGAGTAGATCAGATGGGTCAGAAAGTACATCCCATTGGCATACGCCTGGGAATCGTCAAGGAGCACACCTCCGTCTGGTACGCAGACGGTCGGACTTATGCGGACTATTTGCTCGCAGATCTGAAGGTGCGTGAGTATCTCCAAGACAAATTAAAAAGCGCGTCCGTGAGCCGTATCGATATCCATCGCCCGGCTCAAACTGCACGCATCACCATCCACACCGCTCGTCCAGGTATCGTTATCGGGAAGAAAGGCGAAGATGTTGAGAAACTGCGTCAGGACCTGACCAAGCAAATGGGTGTGCCTGTGCACATCAATATCGAAGAGATCCGCAAGCCGGAGCTCGACGGTATGCTGGTTGCGCAGAGCGTAGCTCAGCAGCTGGAGCGTCGTGTGATGTTCCGTCGCGCCATGAAGCGCGCCGTACAGAACGCCATGCGCATTGGTGCCAAAGGCATCAAGATCCAAGTGAGCGGTCGTCTCGGCGGTGCTGAAATCGCACGTACTGAATGGTACCGCGAGGGTCGTGTGCCACTGCACACCCTGCGTGCCGATATCGACTACGCAAACTACGAAGCTCACACCACTTACGGTGTGATCGGTGTCAAGGTTTGGATCTTCAAAGGCGAAGTAATTGGTGGTCGCCAGGAAGAGCTGAAACCTCAAGCACCAGCGCCTCGTAAAAAAGCTGCTAAATAAGGAGTACGCGTAATGTTGCAACCAAAGCGTACGAAGTTCCGCAAGCAGATGACTGGCCACAACCGTGGTCTGGCACTGCGCGGTAGCAAAGTCAGCTTCGGCGAATTCGCCTTGAAAGCTGTTGCCCGCGGTCGTCTCACCGCCCGCCAGATCGAGTCGGCACGTCGTGCTCTGACCCGTCACGTAAAACGTGGCGGCAAGATCTGGATCCGTGTATTCCCGGACAAGCCGATTTCCAAGAAGCCTCTCGAAGTGCGGATGGGTAAAGGTAAAGGTTCGGTAGAATATTGGGTTGCCCAGATTCAGCCAGGCAAAGTCCTGTATGAAATCGAGGGTGTTACTGAAGAGCTGGCGCGTGAGGCTTTCGCCTTGGCAGCTGCAAAGCTGCCTCTCGCCACCTCCTTTGTTAAGCGGACGGTGATGTGATGAAAGCGAATGAACTTCGTGAAAAATCAGCACAGCAACTGAACGAGCAACTGCTCGGCTTGCTGCGCGACCAGTTCAATCTGCGCATGCAGAAAGCAACTGGCCAGTTGGGGCAGTCTCACCTGCTCTCGCAAGTGAAGCGCGACATCGCTCGCGTGAAAACTGTGCTCAACCAGCAGGCAGGTAAGTGATCATGGCTGAAGCCGAAAAAACCGTCCGTACGCTGACTGGCCGTGTGGTCAGCGACAAGATGGACAAAACCATCACCGTTCTGATCGAGCGTCGCGTTAAGCACCCGATCTACGGTAAATACGTTAAGCGTTCGACTAAGCTGCACGCTCACGACGAAACCAACCAGTGCAAGATCGGCGACAAGGTCACTATTCGTGAAACTCGTCCGCTGGCCAAGACCAAGTCCTGGGCACTGGTTGACGTTCTCGAACGCGCTGTTGAAGTCTAAGGGCTAAGGGTCGGAGAAATTTTATGATTCAGACTCAATCCATGCTCGATGTGGCCGATAACAGTGGCGCTCGTCGCGTTATGTGCATCAAGGTACTCGGCGGTTCGCACCGTCGTTACGCTGGCATCGGTGACATCATCAAGGTGACCGTGAAGGAAGCAATTCCTCGTGGCAAGGTGAAGAAAGGTCAAGTGATGACTGCTGTTGTAGTCCGCACTCGCCACGGCGTTCGCCGTGCTGACGGCTCGATCATCCGCTTCGATGGCAACGCTGCTGTTCTGTTGAACAACAAGCAAGAGCCAATCGGTACCCGTATCTTTGGGCCAGTGACCCGTGAACTTCGTACCGAGAAGTTCATGAAGATCGTCTCGCTCGCCCCAGAAGTTCTGTAAGGAGATCCGACATGCAAAAGATTCGTCGTGACGACGAGATCATCGTGATCGCCGGCAAAGACAAAGGTAAGCGCGGTAAGGTGCTGAAGGTTCTCGCTGACGACCGTCTGGTCGTTGGTGGTGTAAACCTGGTCAAGCGTCATACCAAGCCTAACCCGATGTCGGGCGTACAGGGCGGTATCGTCGAGAAAGAAGCGCCATTGCACGCTTCTAACGTCGCCATTTTCAACGGCGAAACCAACAAGGCTGATCGCGTTGGTTTCAAAGTAGAAGAAGGCAAAAAAATTCGTGTCTTCAAGTCGACCCAAAAAGCGGTTGATGCTTGAACACTGCTAGGTAGAAGACCATGGCACGACTCAAAGAGATTTATCGGAAGGAAATCGCCCCCAAGCTTAAGGAAGAACTTAAGCTTGCGAACGTGATGGAAGTTCCGCGCGTTACCAAGATCACCCTGAACATGGGTGTTGGCGAAGCAATCGGTGACAAAAAAGTCATCGAGCACGCTGTAGCCGACCTCGAGAAAATCACCGGCCAAAAAGCCGTAGTGACTTTTGCTCGTAAATCCATCGCGGGCTTCAAAGTCCGTGAGGGCTGGCCGATTGGCGTCAAAGTCACTCTGCGCCGTGATCGTATGTACGAATTCCTGGACCGCCTGCTGGCGATCTCCCTGCCTCGGGTTCGCGACTTCCGCGGCCTGAATGCCAAGTCCTTCGATGGTCGTGGCAACTACAGCATGGGCGTGAAAGAGCAGATCATTTTCCCGGAAATCGATTACGACAAGATCGATGCTCTTCGCGGTCTGGACATCACCCTGACCACTACTGCACGTTCGGATGAAGAAGGTCGCGCTCTTCTGCGTGCTTTCAAATTCCCGTTCCGCAACTGATTGGAGACGGAATAATGGCCAAGACGAGCATGAAAAACCGTGAGCTGAAGCGTCAGCAAACGGTCGCAAAATACGCCAAGAAGCGCGCTGCACTGAAAGCTATCATCGTTGATCTGAACGCAAGTCCAGAAGCACGTTGGGAAGCTACCGTTGCACTGCAGAAGCAACCACGTGACGCAAGCGCCTCGCGCATGCGTAACCGTTGCCGCCTGACTGGCCGCCCACACGGCGTTTACCGCAAGTTCGGCCTCGGCCGTAACATGCTGCGTCAAGCAGCCATGCGCGGTGACGTACCAGGTCTGGTCAAAGCCAGCTGGTAAGCCGTTGCGGCAGGGGCGCGGCGCAAGGTTGAGAAATCAACCGACCGCCGGTGACCTCGCACTTGAATCAAGCCCCTCATGGGGCTTGATTCATTTGTGGGGTGTGTTTAGAATTGCCGGCTCGCCTGAGCCCGGGTTTTTGGACCGGATCATATGCTCGGCGACGTGTAGCAGCCGCAAGGCTCATTTTTTTTGTATCAGGAGCGTCTAGCCCATGAGTATGCAGGACCCGTTAGCGGACATGCTAACTCGAATCCGTAATGCCCAGATGGCTGAAAAGGCCGTTGTGAGCATGCCATCTTCCACGTTGAAGGTAGCTGTAGCTAAAGTTCTGAAGGACGAAGGCTATATCGCGGGTTTCCAGGTAAGCAGCGAAGTAAAACCGTCGCTTTCCATCGAGCTCAAGTACTTCGAAGGCCGTCCGGTCATCGAAGAAGTCAAACGCGTAAGTCGTCCAGGCCTGCGTCAGTACAAGTCCGTCGATGATCTGCCAAAAGTTCGTGGCGGTCTCGGTGTGTCTATCGTCTCCACCAACAAAGGTGTGATGACGGATCGTGCTGCGCGCGCTGCCGGTGTCGGCGGCGAAGTTCTTTGCACAGTGTTCTAAAGGGGGGATAAGCATGTCTCGCGTCGCTAAGAACCCCGTTAAGCTGCCATCAGGCGTCGAAGTCAAATTCGTCGGCCAGCAGCTTTCGGTGAAGGGTGCCAAGGGCACTCTCGAACTGAACATTCACTCGTCGGTTGAAATCGTTGAAGAGGCTGGCGAACTGCGTTTCGCTGCCAAAAACGGCGATCAGCAGACCCGTGCAATGGCAGGTACTACCCGTGCTCTGGTCAACAACATGGTCCAAGGCGTAAGCCAAGGCTTCGAGCGCAAGCTCCAGCTGGTCGGTGTTGGTTACAAAGCGCAAGCAAAAGGCACAGTGCTGAACCTGGCTCTCGGCTTCTCGCACCCGGTGGATTACGAACTGCCGGAAGGCATCACCGCTGAGACTCCTAGCCAGACCGATATCCTGATCAAGGGCATCGACAAGCAGCTGGTGGGTCAAGTGGCCGCCGAAATCCGCGATTTCCGTCCACCAGAGCCTTACAAAGGTAAAGGTGTGCGTTACGCGGACGAAGTCGTCCGTCGTAAAGAAGCCAAGAAGAAGTAGGGCCTAGCAAATGACCGACAAAAAAGTTACTCGTCTGCGTCGCGCTCGCAAAGCACGCCTGAAAATGCACGAACTCGAAGTCGTGCGTCTCTGCGTGTTCCGCTCGTCGCAACACATCTATGCCCAGGTCATCTCGGCCGACGGCAACAAAGTCCTGGCAAGTGCCTCGACTTTGGACAAAGAACTGCGTGATGGCGCCACTGGCAACATCGACGCGGCCACTAAGGTTGGCCAGCTGGTCGCTACGCGTGCTAAGGCCGCTGGCGTCTCGCAGGTGGCTTTCGACCGCTCTGGCTTCAAGTACCATGGTCGCGTGAAAGCGCTGGCTGATGCTGCTCGTGAAGCTGGGCTGGAGTTCTAAGTTATGTCAAATAACGACCAAAAGCGCGACGAAGGCTACATCGAGAAGCTGGTTCAAGTGAACCGCGTTGCAAAAACCGTTAAAGGCGGCCGTATCTTCACCTTCACCGCGTTGACCGTGGTAGGTGATGGCAAGGGCCGTGTAGGCTTCGGCCGTGGCAAGTCGCGTGAAGTGCCTGCTGCAATCCAGAAGGCTATGGAAGCTGCTCGCCGCAACATGATCCAGGTGGACCTGAACGGTACCACTCTGCAGTACGCCATGAAGTCCGCCCACGGCGCTTCGAAGGTCTACATGCAGCCTGCTTCCGAAGGTACCGGCATCATCGCCGGCGGCGCAATGCGTGCCGTACTGGAAGTTGCCGGTGTTCAGAACGTTCTGGCCAAGTGCTACGGTTCGACCAACCCTGTGAACGTGGTTCATGCCACTTTCAAAGGTCTGAAGTCGATGCAGTCCCCATCGTCGATTGCCGCCAAACGCGGCAAGAGCGTAGAGGAGATCATCTGATCATGGCTACCGTTAAAGTAACGCTGATCAAAAGCATGACCGGCCGAATCCCTAACCACAAATTGTGCGTCAAGGGTTTGGGTCTGCGTCGCATCGGTCACACTGTAGAAGTCCAGGATACTCCCGAGAATCGCGGGATGATCAACAAGGCTTACTACATGCTGCGAGTCGAGGGTTAATCGATGAAACTCAATGATCTGAGTCCAGCGCCGGGTTCCCGTCGTGAAAAGCATCGTCCGGGCCGTGGTATCGGTAGCGGTTTGGGTAAGACTGGTGGCCGCGGCCACAAAGGTCAGACCTCCCGCTCCGGTGGCACCATTGCTCCAGGCTTTGAAGGCGGTCAACAGCCGCTGCATCGTCGTCTGCCGAAGTTCGGTTTCGTTTCTCTGAAAGCCATGGACCGTGCAGAAGTGCGTCTGTCCGAATTGGCCAAAGTGGAAGGCGACATCGTCTCCGTTCAGTCCTTGAAGGATGCCAACGTGATCAACCAAAGCGTACAGCGTGTGAAAATCATGCTGTCCGGTGAAGTGACTCGCGCTGTGACCATCAAGGGAATCGCCGCCACCAAAGGTGCGCGCGCGGCTATCGAAGCAGCTGGCGGCAAGTTCGAGGAATAAATGGCTAAGCAAGGTGCTCTCTCAGCGCTCAGCAAAGGCGGGTTATCGGAGCTCTGGGCTCGTCTGCGTTTTCTATTCCTGGCGATTATCGTCTACCGAATAGGCGCGCACATTCCAGTGCCAGGTATCAACCCGGACCGGCTGGCCGATCTGTTCAAACAGAATGAGGGGACCATTCTTAGCTTGTTCAACATGTTTTCCGGCGGCGCGCTGGAACGGATGAGCATCTTTGCACTGGGGATCATGCCGTATATTTCGGCATCGATCATCATGCAGTTGATGACTGCCGTTAGCCCGCAGCTGGAGCAGTTGAAGAAGGAAGGTGAATCTGGCCGTCGCAAGATCAGCCAGTACACCCGCTATGGCACCGTTATCCTGGCCTTGGTTCAAGCAATTGGCATGTCCATTGGCTTGGCCAATCAGGGTGTAGCGTTCGCTGGTGGTCTCAGCTTCTATTTCGTTGCAGTGTCCACTTTTGTGGCCGGTGCAATGTTCATGATGTGGCTGGGCGAGCAGATTACCGAGCGTGGTGTCGGTAACGGTATCTCGATGCTGATTTTTTCGGGTATCGTCGCCGGTCTTCCGAGAGCAGTCGGGCAGTCTTTCGAGTCTGCACGTCAGGGCGATATCAATATCTTCGCGCTGGTTGCGATCGGTGTGTTGGCAGTAGCGATCATCGGTTTCGTGGTTTTCATCGAGCGTGGTCAGCGGCGTATCGCCGTTCACTATGCAAAGCGTCAGCAGGGCCGCAAGGTGTTTGCAGCGCAGACGAGCCACTTGCCACTGAAAGTGAACATGGCTGGTGTAATACCGGCTATTTTCGCGAGCAGCATCCTGTTGTTTCCGGCATCGTTGGGGCAATGGTTCGGTCAGTCTGCGGGTATGGGCTGGCTGCAGGATCTCTCGCAGTCGATCGCTCCTGGTCAGCCGTTGAATATTCTGCTGTTTAGTGCAGGGATTATTTTCTTCTGCTTCTTCTATACGGCGTTGATGTTCAATCCGAAAGACGTAGCGGAAAACCTGAAGAAGTCCGGTGCCTTTATTCCGGGTATTCGTCCAGGCGAGCAGTCTGCGCGCTACATTGATGGCGTTCTGACTCGTTTGACCATGTTCGGTGCCCTGTACATGATGTGCGTCTGCCTGCTTCCCCAGTTCCTGGTGGTGGCTGCAAACGTTCCGTTCTACCTTGGCGGGACTTCGTTGCTGATTGTGGTAGTGGTTGTGATGGACTTCATGTCCCAAGTACAATCGCACCTCGTTTCGCACCAGTACGAATCCCTGATGAAAAAAGCCAACCTGAAAGGCTACGGTGGCAGCGGTCTGCTGCGCTGAGAGTCCCTTAAGGTTCGAGGAGTTGGCAATGAAAGTTCGTGCATCGGTGAAAAAGCTGTGCCGTAACTGCAAAATCATTCGTCGCGAAGGCGTCGTTCGAGTCATTTGCAGCGCGGAACCGCGTCACAAGCAGCGCCAAGGCTGAGTGTGATGTGCTACAAGCCCAGCAGCTAGTGCGCTGCTGGGTTGATTATTTGTTATTACAGCGATATTATCTTGCGCCCTATTTCTTGGCTTCCGGGGCGTAGGTAGCTGTCAATTGGAGTCCCACTGAATGGCCCGTATTGCAGGCGTTAACATTCCAGATAACAAGCACACTGTTATCTCGCTGACCTACATCTATGGTGTTGGTCGCACAACTGCACAGAAAATCTGTGCAGACACTGGGGTAAACCCAGCTGCGAAGATCAAGGATCTGAGCGACGAGCAGATTGAACAGCTGCGTGGCGAAGTGGCGAAGTTCACCACTGAAGGTGACCTGCGTCGCGAAATCAACATGAAAATCAAGCGCTTGATGGATCTGGGCTGCTATCGCGGTCTTCGTCATCGTCGTGGTCTTCCAGTACGCGGTCAGCGTACCAAGACCAACGCGCGGACCCGTAAAGGTCCTCGTAAGCCGATCCGCAAGTAATCGCACCAGCGAATCGACAGGAATTTAGTCATGGCAAAACCTGCTGCTCGTCCTCGTAAAAAAGTCAAAAAGACAGTGGTTGATGGCATCGCCCACATCCACGCGTCTTTCAACAACACCATCGTGACCATTACCGATCGTCAAGGTAACGCCCTGTCCTGGGCTACCTCCGGCGGTTCGGGTTTCCGCGGTTCTCGCAAGTCCACCCCGTTCGCTGCTCAAGTAGCTGCTGAGCGTGCTGGTCAAGCTGCGCTGGAATATGGCCTGAAAAACCTTGACGTCAATGTCAAAGGTCCAGGTCCAGGTCGTGAGTCCGCTGTCCGTGCATTGAACGGCTGTGGCTATAAGATCGCCAGCATCACCGACGTGACGCCAATCCCGCACAACGGGTGCCGTCCGCCGAAGAAGCGCCGCGTGTAATCAGGAGACGATAGATAATGGCTCGTTACATTGGTCCAAAATGCAAACTGGCGCGTCGTGAAGGCACTGACCTGTTCCTGAAAAGCGGCGTTCGCGCCCTGGAATCGAAGTGCAACATCGAAGCAGCCCCAGGTATCCACGGCCAGCGCCGTGGTCGCCAGTCCGACTACGGTACTCAACTGCGTGAAAAGCAGAAAGTCCGTCGTATCTACGGCGTTCTCGAGCGCCAGTTCAGCGGCTACTACAAAGAAGCTGCTGGCAAGAAAGGTGCAACCGGTGAAAACCTGCTGCAACTGCTCGAATGCCGTCTGGACAACGTTGTATACCGTATGGGCTTTGGTTCGACTCGTGCCGAATCCCGTCAGCTGGTATCGCACAAATCGATCAGCGTTAACGGCAAAACCGTGAACGTTCCGTCCTACCAGGTTCGTGCTGGTGACGTGGTCGCGATTCGCGAGAAAGCAAAGAACCAGCTTCGCATTGTCCAAGCTCTCGATCTGTGTGCCCAGCGTGGCCGCGTAGAATGGGTAGAAGTAGACACTGAGAAAAAATCTGGCGTCTTCAAAAGCGTTCCAGCTCGCAGTGATCTGTCCGCCGACATCAACGAAAGCCTGATTGTCGAGCTCTACTCCAAGTAAGGGCTAGAAAATAGGTGCATCCATGCAGATTTCGGTAAATGAGTTCCTGACACCTCGCCACATTGATGTGCAAGTTGTCAGTCCAACCCGCGCTAAAATCACCCTCGAGCCTCTCGAGCGTGGTTTTGGCCATACCCTGGGCAACGCGCTGCGCCGCATCCTGTTGTCCTCCATGCCTGGCTGTGCAGTAGTCGAGGCCGAGATTGACGGTGTACTCCATGAGTACAGCGCCATCGAAGGTGTACAGGAAGATGTCATTGAAATCCTGTTGAACCTTAAAGGTCTCGCTATCAAGCTGCACGGTCGTGACGAAGTTACGCTGACCTTGTCGAAAAAGGGTTCGGGGGTGGTTACCGCTGCCGATATTCAGCTGGATCATGATGTCGAGATCGTTAACCCCGATCACGTAATCGCTAACCTGGCGTCTAACGGCGCCCTGAACATGAAGCTCGTAGTAGCTCGTGGTCGTGGTTATGAACCGGCCGACTCGCGTCAAAGCGATGAAGACGAAAGCCGCAGCATCGGTCGCTTGCAGCTTGACTCTTCGTTCAGCCCGGTACGCCGTATCGCATACGTGGTGGAAAACGCCCGTGTCGAGCAGCGCACTAACCTGGACAAGCTGGTTATTGATCTGGAAACCAACGGTACTCTGGATCCCGAAGAGGCTATCCGTCGCGCTGCAACCATCCTGCAACAGCAGTTGGCTGCGTTCGTGGACCTCAAGGGTGAAGCCGAGGCACCAGTGGTTGAACCGGAAGACGAGATCGATCCGATCCTGCTTCGTCCGGTTGACGATTTGGAACTGACCGTACGTTCGGCCAACTGCCTTAAGGCGGAGAACATTTACTACATTGGTGATCTGATTCAGCGCACCGAAGTAGAACTGTTGAAGACTCCGAACCTGGGCAAGAAATCCTTGACTGAAATCAAGGACGTACTGGCCTCGCGTGGTTTGTCTCTCGGCATGCGCCTCGACAGCTGGCCGCCTGCAAGTCTTAAGAAGGACGACAAGGCGACTGCCTGATCGTCGTAATCACCGAACGTCGTGTTTGGTAAGGAATGAACCATGCGTCATCGTAAAAGTGGTCGCCACCTGAGCCGTACCAGCTCACACCGTAAGGCTATGTTCCAGAACATGGCGGTGTCGCTGTTCGAGCACGAGCTGATCAAAACTACATTGCCAAAAGCCAAGGAACTGCGTCGCGTTGCCGAGCCGCTGATCACCTTGGCCAAGATCGACAGCGTTTCCAACCGTCGCCTGGCTTTCGACCGTACTCGTTCGAAAGCTATCGTTGGTAAACTGTTCAATGATCTGGGCAAGCGTTATGCAACCCGTGAGGGTGGCTACCTGCGCATCCTCAAGTGCGGTTTCCGCGCTGGCGACAACGCGCCTATGGCGTACGTCGAACTGGTTGATCGTCCTGTCGGTGGCGTTGTAGAAGCCGCTGAATAAGACGAAAAGTCTGTTCAAAAAAACCGGGCCTAGTGCCCGGTTTTTTTGTGCATGAGATTTTTGGTTTCACGGAATCATTGTCAAAAACTATCGCGCACAAAATATCTATAAATTAGAGCTCTCTATCGTTTTCAATGATACTGGCCATCAGCCGTTTAGCCCGGCACTACCAGGCCTGATAGAGGACGATATCATATGAGCCAAAAGACCCTTACTACCGCCAGCGGCGCTCCAGTTGCCGATAACCAGAATTCCCGCTCTGCTGGCCCCCGCGGTCCGTTGCTGCTCGACGATTTCCATCTCATTGAAAAACTCGCGCACTTCAACCGCGAGAACATTCCCGAGCGCCGCGTGCACGCCAAGGGCTCGGGCGCTTACGGCACTTTTACGGTGACCCGTGACATCAGCCAATACAGCAGCGCCAAACTGTTCGACACCGTTGGCAAGCAGACCCCGACCTTTCTGCGCTTCTCTACAGTAGGAGGCGAACGCGGCTCCGCCGATACCGAACGGGATCCGCGTGGATTCGCTCTGAAGTTCTACACCGAAGAAGGCAACTGGGACATCGTCGGTAACAACACCCCCGTGTTTTTTATCCGTGACCCGCTGAAATTCCCTGACTTCATTCACACCCAAAAACGCCTGCCACAAAGCAATCTGAAAAGTGCGCAGATGATGTGGGATTTCTGGTCGCACTCCCCAGAGGCGACGCACCAGGTCACCATCCTGTTCTCCGATCGGGGCATACCGGACGGGTATCGTTTCATGCACGGCTTCGGCAGCCACACTTACAGCTTGCTCAACGCGGCAGGTGAGCGGCACTGGGTCAAGTGGCACTACAAGACCCAGCAAGGCATCAAGAACCTTGCTCCGGCCGATGCTGCCCGTATTGCCGGGACCGATCCTGACTACGCCCAGCGCGACCTGTTCCAGGCTATCGAGCGCGGCGACTTCCCCAAGTGGACCGTTTGCGTGCAGATCATGACTGAGCAGCAGGCGACCCAGCACCACGAGAACCCCTTCGACGTCACCAAGACCTGGTCACAGAAGGAATACCCGTTGATCGAAGTCGGTGTGCTCGAGCTTAACCGCAACCCGCTCAACTATTTCGCCGAGGTCGAGCAGGCCGCGTTTGGTCCAAGCAACATGGTGCCGGGCGTAGGGCTGTCGCCTGATCGTATGCTGCAAGGTCGCGTGTTCGCCTATGCCGATGCTCACCGTTATCGCGTGGGTACCAATCACCAGCAATTGCCGGTCAATGCCCCGCGCAGTCCGGTCAATAGCTACCAGCGAGACGGCTCGATGGCGTTTGGCAGCAATGGTGGGGCAGCACCCAACTACGAGCCGAACAGCTACGGGGATGCGCCCAAGCAGGCACCGCAATACGCGGAACCTGCGCTGGCCCTCACTGGCGCGGCCGATCGTTACGATCATCGTGAAGATACCGACTACTACAGCCACGCCGGCGCGCTGTTCCGTTTGATGAGTGCCGATCAAAAGGCGCTATTGATCAGCAACATCACCGGCGCAATGTCGGGTGTCAGCAGCGATGTGGTGCAACGTCAGCTGCAGCACTTCTTCAAGGCTGATCCGGCCTATGGCCAGGGTATCGCCACTGCGTTGGGCGTGCAGCTGGGCTAAATTTTGAACGTAGTCTAAATGCGAAGCAGAACCGCCCTCAGATGGGCGGTTTTTGCTGTTAATAGTTCGCGTTTCGGCGAATATCGGCAATTATTGCCTACTTGTTGTCGACCTGTGCGACGGCTTGGTTCAAACTACAGCCTTTACAGCAGGGAGATTCAGGGCGATGCAAGGTCACCCGGACGTTATTGATTACCTCAACACGCTTTTGACCGGTGAGTTGGCCGCGCGTGATCAGTACTTCATCCATTCGCGGATGTATGAAGATTGGGGTTTCACCAAGCTCTACGAGCGAATCAACCACGAGATGGAAGAAGAGGCGGGTCATGCCGACGCCTTGATGCGCCGTATCCTGATGCTCGAAGGCACTCCGCGCATGCGCCCGGACGATCTCGAGATCGGTACTACAGTGCCGGAAATGATCGCCGCCGACCTGCGCCTGGAATACAAGGTGCGTGCCGCGTTGTGCACAGGAATCGCTTTGTGTGAACAGCACCGCGACTATGTCACTCGCGACATCCTGCGCGTGCAGTTGTCGGACACCGAAGAAGATCACACCTACTGGCTAGAGAAGCAGCAGGGACTGATCAAGAACATCGGCCTGGAAAATTACCTGCAATCGCAGTTCTGATTCCTGATCCGATTGAAAAAGCCCCGGCCACTTGCGTGCCCGGGGCTTTTTGCTTTTACAGCGATAGGTGGTGTTCAGGCCGACCTCTCTGCGGGCAAGCCTTGCTCCTACAGGTGCAGGACTTCAGTCCGATCAACGCTGTAGGAGCAAAGCTTGCTCGCGAAAGCGATGGTGTAAACACCATCGCTACCAAGGATTCACACTCAAGCCTTATCCCGCTCCAGCAGCGGCTTGAGATAATGCCCTGTATACGACTGCTTCATCGACGCGACCTGCTCAGGCGTACCGCAGCCTATGATCATGCCGCCCTTGGAGCCCCCCTCAGGGCCCAGGTCGACGATCCAGTCAGCCGTCTTGATCACGTCAAGGTTGTGCTCGATGACCACCACTGTATTACCGTGATCGCGCAAGCGATGCAGTACATCCAATAATTGCTGGATATCCGCGAAATGCAGGCCAGTGGTCGGTTCATCAAGGATGTACAGAGTCTTGCCGGTATCGCGCTTGGACAGCTCGCGGGACAGCTTGACTCGCTGCGCCTCCCCCCCGGACAGGGTCGTCGCCGATTGCCCGACCTTGATGTAAGACAGCCCCACATCCATCAGCGTTTGCAGCTTGCGCGCCAGTGCCGGCACCGCATCGAAGAACACCCGCGCTTCCTCGACTGTCATCTGCAACACCTCGTCGATGCTCTTGCCCTTGTAGCGGATCTCCAGGGTTTCGCGGTTGTAGCGCTTGCTCTTGCACACATCACAAGGCACGTAGATATCCGGCAGGAAGTGCATCTCCACCTTGATCAAGCCATCGCCCTGGCACGCCTCGCAGCGCCCGCCTTTGACGTTGAACGAGAACCGCCCAGGTCCATAACCGCGAGAGCGTGCCTCGGGCACGCCCGCAAACAGTTCGCGAATCGGCGTGAACAGGCCGGTGTAAGTCGCTGGGTTGGAACGTGGCGTACGACCGATGGGGCTTTGGTCGATATCCACTACCTTGTCCAGGTGTTGCAAGCCATCGATGCTGTCGTGCGCGGCGGCTTCCAGCGTAGTCGCGCCGTTAAGCGCGGTCGCGGCCAGCGGGAACAGGGTGTTGTTGATCAGCGTCGACTTGCCCGATCCGGACACGCCAGTCACGCAGGTCAGCAGGCCGATCGGGATTTCCAGATCGACGTTGCGCAAGTTGTTGCCGCGAGCACCCTTGACGGTCAGCGACAGCTTCTTGTTACGAGGCGTGCGCTTGGCCGGATAGACGATCTTCATCCGCCCGGACAGGTACTTGCCGGTCAGCGAATCAGGGTGATCCATGACCTCCTGAGCAGTCCCTTCGGCGACGATATGGCCTCCATGCACGCCTGCGCCCGGGCCGATGTCGACCACATAGTCGGCAATGCGAATGGCATCCTCATCGTGCTCGACGACGATTACCGTGTTGCCGATATCGCGCAGGTGCTTGAGAGTGCCCAGCAGCCGGTCGTTATCGCGTTGGTGCAGGCCGATGGACGGCTCGTCGAGGATGTACATCACACCCACCAGCCCGGCGCCGATCTGACTGGCCAGGCGAATACGCTGCGCTTCACCGCCCGACAGCGTGTCGGCGCTGCGATCCAGCGTCAGGTAGTCGAGGCCGACGTTCACCAGGAACTGCAGACGCTCGCGAATTTCCTTGAGGATCTTGTCAGCGATCTCGCCGCGGCGCCCGGTCAGGCTCAGACTGGCGAAATATTCGGTAGCATCGCCAATCGGCAGGCCCGTCACCGCCGGTAGGGTTTTCTCGCCCACCCACACGTGACGTGCTTCCCGGCGCAAGCGCGTACCGCGGCAATCCGGACACGGCTGGGTGCTGAGAAACTTCGCCAGCTCCTCGCGCACCGTGGCCGACTCGGTTTCGCGGTAGCGCCGCTCCAGATTGGGCACGATGCCTTCGAACGGGTGCGAGCGCTTGACGATATCACCACGATCGTTCAGGTACTTGAAGTCGACATTGTCCTTGCCGCTGCCATACAGCAGCAGCTTCTGACGTTCGGCCGGCAACTCGCCGAAAGGCTCTTCAAGGCTGAAGCCGAAGTGCGAGGCCAGTGAGCCGAGCATCTGGAAATAATAGACGTTACGCCGGTCCCAGCCGCGTATAGCGCCTTCTGCCAGGGTCAACTCGCTGTTGACCAGTCGCTTGGCGTCGAAGAATTGCTTCACCCCCAGGCCATCACAGGTCGGGCAGGCGCCGGCCGGATTATTGAACGAGAACAGCTTGGGTTCCAGTTCGCTGATGGCATGCCCGCAGATCGGGCACGCAAAGCGCGCCGAGAAGATAATCTCTTCGCCGGGCTCGTCGTCCATCGGTGCGACCAGCGCGATCCCGTCAGCCAGCTTCAAGGCGGTCTCGAACGACTCGGCCAGGCGTTGCTGCAGGTCGGCGCGCACCTTGAAGCGGTCGACCACAACTTCAATGGTGTGCTTCTTCTGCTTTTCGAGCTTCGGCAATTCGTCAAGCTCGTGCAGCTTGCCATTGATGCGAGCACGGACGAACCCCTGCGCGCGCAACTCTTCGAACACCGACAAGTGCTCGCCCTTGCGCTCGCGGATCACCGGCGCCAGGAGCATCAATTTACTGCCTTCAGGCTGGGCCAATACCAGGTCGACCATCTGGCTGACCGTCTGGGCTTCCAGTGGAATGTCATGATCCGGGCAGCGCGGTTGACCCACGCGAGCGTACAGCAGGCGCAGGTAGTCGTAGATCTCGGTGATGGTGCCGACGGTAGAGCGTGGGTTGTGCGAGGTGGATTTCTGCTCGATGGAAATCGCCGGAGACAGGCCCTCGATGGTGTCGACGTCGGGTTTTTCCATCATCGACAGAAACTGCCGGGCATAGGCCGACAGCGACTCGACGTAACGGCGCTGGCCTTCGGCGTAGAGCGTGTCGAATGCCAGAGAAGATTTGCCCGACCCCGACAGGCCGGTAATCACTATCAGCTTGTCGCGTGGCAGGGTCAGATCGATGTTTTTCAAATTGTGGGTTCGAGCCCCACGTACCAGAATCTTGTCCAAGGCGGCCTCGCGCGGCAGGCGGTAAACAGAAGAGTATACGGGCCTAGACCCGCTCACTGCACTTCAAGGTGGCATCGGATGAACATGAAGGAACATGAACATACGCGGCATAGCGTCGCCGTATGTGCCGTAAAACTGTGGGACTGGTAGAATCGCCGCCGGTTCACACGAGGTTTATCCATGCACGATTCACAGAGCGATCGCATGAGTGGCAGTGAAACCCGCGCGGCGGGTGGGCTGGCCCTGGTGTTCGCATTTCGTATGCTGGGCATGTTCATGGTGTTGCCGGTCCTGGCTACCTATGGCATGGACCTGGCCGGTGCCACCCCAGCGCTGATCGGCCTGGCCATTGGTGCCTACGGCTTGACCCAGGCCGTGCTGCAGATTCCCTTCGGGATCATCTCCGACCGCATCGGCCGCCGGCCGGTGATCTATGTCGGACTGGTGATCTTCGCCCTCGGCAGCCTGCTCGCCGCTCAGGCCGACTCCATCTGGGGTGTGATTGCCGGGCGCATCCTGCAAGGCGCAGGAGCCATCTCGGCCGCAGTGATGGCCCTGTTGTCGGACCTGACCCGCGAGCAGCACCGTACCAAGGCCATGGCCACCATCGGCATGAGCATCGGCGTGTCCTTTGCTGTGGCCATGGTGGTCGGCCCGCTGGTCACCCGTGCGTTCGGCTTGTCGGGCTTGTTCATCGCCACGGCGGTGCTGGCCATGGTCGGTGTACTGCTGGTGCGTTTCGTCGTGCCCTCGGCGTCCCACCACTTTACCCACCGCGAATCGGGGGTGGCCAAGCAGGCGCTGGGGGCTACCTTGAGGCATCCCGATCTGCTGCGCCTGGATATTGGTATCTTCGTGTTGCACTCGGTACTGATGGCCAGCTTCGTGGCGCTGCCGCTAGCCCTTGTACAGCGCGCCGGATTGCCCAAGGAACAGCATTGGTGGGTGTACCTGACCGCGCTGGTGATTTCGTTTTTTGCAATGATTCCGTTCATTATCTACAGCGAAAAAAAGCGCAAGATGAAGCAAGTCCTCTCCGGGGCGATTGCCGTGCTCATGCTCACAGAGTTGTTTTTCTGGGAGTGGGGTCACAGCCTTGCGGAACTGGTGGTGGGGACGGTGGTCTTTTTCACCGCCTTCAACCTGCTTGAGGCCTCGCTGCCTTCACTCATCAGCAAGGTGTCTCCGGCAGGTGGCAAAGGCACAGCCATGGGCGTGTACTCCACCAGTCAGTTTCTGGGTGCGGCGATGGGCGGTATTCTCGGTGGTTTCCTGTTTCAGCACGGCGGTTTGGGTGTTGTATTTCTGGGATGCGCTGGGCTGCTGGCGATTTGGTTGGCCATAGCTGTTACTATGCGCGAACCACCATACGTCACGAGCCTGCGTCTGCCGTTGTCGCCCGAGGCGCTGCGTGAAACCGGCCTGAGCGAACGCCTCAAGGCAGTTCCGGGAGTGACGGATGCCGTAGTGGTGGCAGAAGAAGCTGCCATCTACATCAAATTGGACACAGAAATTTTGGATCGCCCGTCTCTGGAGCGCCTGGTCAACCCGGCCTCGGCGGCGAGCGAAGCCTAGGAGAACGTTATGGCCCGTGGGGTTAACAAAGTCATATTGGTCGGTACCTGCGGTCAGGATCCTGAAGTTCGTTACCTGCCTAACGGCAACGCGGTGACCAACCTGAGCCTGGCCACCAGCGAGCAGTGGACCGACAAGCAGTCGGGTCAGAAGGTCGAGAAGACCGAGTGGCACCGCGTATCGATGTTCGGCAAGGTAGCCGAGATCGCCGGCGAATACCTGCGCAAGGGTTCGCAGGTCTACATCGAAGGCAAGCTGCAGACCCGCGAGTGGGAAAAAGACGGTATCAAGCGCTACACCACTGAAATCGTCGTCGACATGCAGGGCACCATGCAACTGCTGGGCGGCCGTCCACAGGGCGACCAAGGCGCTCAGGGCGGCGGCAACAACTATCAGCAGTCGGCCCCTCGTCAGCAGGCCCCGCGCCCGCAGCAGTCGTCCGCGCCGCAGCAGTCGCGTTCGGCACCTGCGCCACAGCAGTCCGCGCCGCAGCCGGCTCCGGATTTTGACAGCTTTGATGATGATATTCCGTTCTAAGGAATTCAACGCTCTAGCCGTTTGAACAAAAAACCCGCAGATGGCCTCTGCGGGTTTTTTGGTTATGCGGTCTGCTAGATGCGCCCGTTGCCACTGACCGATGCTCATGTACAGATACCCATCCCGGTCCATCCGACCGGATCAACCGAGGGGCTCGGGCCGCCAGGCTGAATTGCCCCTTGGTGTCCTTGGCGACAATGGCATGGTGCGAGGCATCGCCGTAATACAGAGTGCCGTGCTCATCGACTGCGATCCGCCGCAAAGTGCACGGCTTTGGTCAGTTGCGCCTCACGTTGCTCAGGGGCACTCAACAGCGCGCTCGGCAGGCTGTAGGTATTGATGTCGGTTGGGATGGTCCCGCACAGGGTCTTGCCGTCTCGGGATAGTTCGATAACGCCGGGGTACACGGTCAGGTCGGCATATCGGAGTGTTCAGCGTCGAGCGCTGCCACCCCTGATTGTTGCAGATCATGCAGCCTTTCCCGTACTCGCATCAGTGCGAATCCCAGCAGATTCAAGCCCAGCCACTCGCCCGGCGACTCGGCGCGAGGATCGTCCATCGCCAGGCCGATGCCCCAGATGTTGTCTACCGGACTGGCCTCCACCAACACCCGATCATGGCTCGCCAGCAGGAACGCTCGGCACCCCAGATTTTGCTCGAACTTGGCCAGGTTGGCGGCGAAAACGATTTCGCAACGTGCCTCTTCCCAGCGTTGCTGATCGAAGTCTCCGACCTCGCGGCCCAGCTGTTTCGCCTGCGCGGGCGTTTCTATCCGGATGATTCGTTCGGCCAGCTCAAGGTCGCCAAACAGGCGGGCCTTTTCGGCCATCATGTAATGCTCGGCCGTGACGTACTCGTTGCCGTCCACGGTAAAGCTCGCCGGATACCACTGGCTCAGGCAGCTACGGTCCACAGCATTGGGGTGGCGGGGCGTGTGGCCCCAGAAAAACAGATAGTCTGGATGGGCGCCACTTTCAATGGACGCCTGTAGCGAACGAATATTGCTGATCCTTTGCATGCACTACTCCTGAAGCGTGGTAGCGGCCAAATTCCTACAGCTTAGCAAGCCTGATCGCGGATGAGCGCGACCAGGGAGTCCCTGGTACCTCACTCGTCCAGCGCTAACCCCTCCAGCTCGACCCCGCACATCTGTGCCAGCACCTGCACCACCAGCGCATGATCTTCACGCTGCGGCAGCCCTGAAACCGTCACCGCACCAATAAAGCCACCCTTGCGCAGCGCGATCGGAAAACACCCGCCATGGGGCACAAAATCGGCCAGTGGCAAACCTGAAGGGTCCTGCAACGTCTGCCCATCCCGCTCCAGTGTCAGGCCAACCCCATAGGAACTCTGCTCCAGTAATTCCGTGACATTGCGCTTGCGCCGAGCCCATTCGGCATTCACCGCTACGGTGCCCGGCATGGCGTACAAGAACACCGTGTCGCGGGCGATCCGCACCTCGATGGTGGCTGCGGCTTCCCGCGCCTCACATGCGAGTTTCAGTCGACTGCCCAGCTCCCAGGCGGTGGCCTTGTCGAAATGCTCGAACCTGATGGTCTGCTCCTGCAGGGCGATACGTCTCAGGTCTTCTCTTATATCCATTGTTGTCGCTCCGAGTCGTGATGTTGTTCAGCCGCAGAGTGTAGGGCACAGAGACGAATCTGCTCAGTCCAATAGCAATCCATGCCAAAGGCCCCCAGGAGCCAATAACAGCTTGCCCGCCATCAGGCAGCACACGCCGATCAACAAGGGTTTGATCAGTCGCGGACCAAAGCGCACTGCACATCGCGCACCCAGTTGTGCGCCCACGAACGCGCCCACGGCCATTGCCAGCGCCAAGGGCAACAGAATGTTGCCCATCATCGCGAACACCGTCAGCGAGCCCAGATTGCAAGAGGCATTGAGCAGCTTGCTGTTGCACACTGCGCGCAGTATGCCTTGGCCCATCACCAATACGAACGCGACCATGAAGAACGACCCCACGCCTGGGCCGAACACGCCATCGTAGAAGCCGATCAATGGTGCCAGGGTCAAGCAGAACACCACGACCGGCAGCTTGGCGCGGCGTTCATCGTTATTGAGTTTGGGGCTGAGGGCGAAGTACACCGCAACGCCGATCAAAAGCACCGGTACCAGCGCCTCCAATACAGCCCGGGGGATCAGGTTGACCGACAACGCTCCCAGTGCCCCGCCAACAAACGCCATGGCTGCCATGGGCAAGCCGCTGCGCCACTCGATCATCCCTTTGCGGGCAAAGGCAGCGGTAGCCGACACCGTCGCCGAAGCCGCCTGGAATTTGTTGGTGGCGATGGCAACCAGCGGGTCGATACCTGCCAGTAGCAGCGCGGGCAGGGTGATCAGCCCGCCACCCCCTGCGATAGCGTCGAAAAAGCCGGCCAGCAACGCGACGCCGGCCATGATCAGGATCAGCGAGAGTTCGATTTCCAACAGCGGATTTCCTTGCGTGAGTCCTCAGCCCTTGACCTTCAAAGGGTCTTCATTGAGGACGATGGGGGAGACGAAGCGTGAGTAGCCGAACAAGCGAATCAACAGGCGGCGGTTGTCGCGGATGATGTCTCGGCAGTGCAGCGCCCGATAGTTGTTGATCAATAGCGCGTTGCCTGGAGTCAGGGTGATCTTGATGACTTCACCGCAGCGCACCTGAGTGTTCAGCGCTTGAAAGGCGGCGATTGCCGCCGGGCTGGCGTTTTCGTTCAGAGAGTAGCGGTAACTGTTGTAGCGCAGCGCATAGCCGCCATTGGCATCGAACTGCAGAATGGAGACGCCCCGGCCACTGGCACCGGTGCCAGCAACGAAAGAGTCGCTGCGGGTGTAATCGAAGGACGCTGAGGTCAATGCCAATGCCGCCCTGGCACCGATGCGGTCGATGACTGGGGTCATGGGAATAATGCAGGTGGGCTCGTCCAAAGGGTTCCAGCGCGCCGTCAGGATCAGCGTGGAGGGTGCAGGAGAATGCCCGTCGAGCGGCTCGACCGCGCAATGATAGGGCGCCTCGGTGTGAGGGCCCAGCGGCAGGCCTGCATGTGAACTGAGTTCGACGCTGTTGTCCGAGTGTTCGTCTGCGCGGGGTAGCAGCCCCCCGCCGCAGAAATTGCCGACCAGACGAATCAGCCGAGCGTCGTTGTCCATGTCGTAGGCAAATGCCCGATGCTTTACCAGGTGCAGCAGTATTTGATTACGCCCCGCGAGGTGTAGGCATTCAGGGGCGTTTTCCAGTACCTGCTGCAATGGTAAATCGCTAGGGGGTGGATCCTCCTGGGGACGCAGCAGTCCAGAGCATTCCAGCACAGCGAGATGACCGTCCGAATAGCGCCGCAAGATGTCGCGCTGGGTCGCGTTGAAGCTGCGATATATCCGCAGTGCCGCTGCGCTTGCACGAGCAGCGGCCCCTGGCAACTCGGGCCCTCCGGCGGCGGCAATGCTGTCGGCGCCATCAGCCAGCAGCGCCGCTTGAGTGGGCGAGAAAGGCAGTAGTTCATATTCAAGGTCGGCGGATGCCGACGCGTCCTTATGCGCTTGCATGGGAGAATTCCATTCTGGGTATTGTTTTTATAGTCCTGAAACGCCCCTAGAATCGATTCCCTTGCAGTCGATGTACAGAGGGAAATGCTGCCTGATAACTGCCTTTTGATATGGAAATGTAACGGTGTAAATTTTTATTTCTGTATCAGTCAATCAGCCCTCGTGCATCGTAAAACGGATACGGCCCCGGATATTCCCCGACCACCCCGGCATGAGTCACCAACCCCTCCTGTGGATGCCACCAGTGCAACAAATACCCGGCGGGTTCCAGGCCAAAATGTGCCGGAGCATCGGCCTGCAAATCCAGCACGATCTGATGCGAAGTCCCTGGGCATACGTTCACCAGGCTGCCCCCGAAGCGCCGCTGAATCGGCCGATGCAGGTGCCCGCACAACAAGCGCTCGACCTGCGGATGACGCGCCACTACGCGCTCGAACGCCGCGGCGTTGGCGAAGGGTTCGCGGTCCATGTGGCCGATGCCAGTAATGAAGGGTGGGTGATGCAGGATCAGAACAGTCGGCGTGTCGCGGCGTTCGCCGAGGCGTTGATCGAGCCACTCCAGTTGTGCATCGCTCAATTGGCCACCGTGAGCACCGGGGACGGTGGAGTCCAGGCCGATCAGGCGTACCGGCCAGTCCTCTTCAACCCAGTCAAGCGTGCCTCCGGTAACAGGTAGGCAAGACTGCCCGCCGAACGCCGCCAGCATCTGCTCGCGATCATCGTGGTTACCCGGCACCAGGTAAAACGGCATGGCCAGTCCTGCGAGCACTGGCGCCAATACCGCATATTCATCGGCGCGGCCGAAATCCACCAGGTCACCGCTTATTACCACCACATCCGGGCGCGGCACGCAGGCGTTCAGATGCGTGACCATGCGCTGCAAGGCGCCGAGGGTATCGACCACGCCATAGCTGAACTTGCCGCCGGCCTTGAGGTGCGGGTCGCTGATCTGAGCAATCAGGAAAGGCTGGCTCATGCCACCACCTCGCTGCGGGCCGAGCCGTGGTTCAGCCGGAACAGATGCCGAGGTGCGATGCCCAGCGCGATGGCATCGCCGACTTGAAGATTGGCCGCCTCATCACAATCGACCAACACCGGCTGGGCTGCGCCGACATCGACCAGCAGGCGGCTATGGGCGCCCTGAAAGAACTGCGCTACCAAGCGCCCATGCAGATGGCCATTGCCGATCGCGACGTGCAGGTGCTCAGGGCGGCAATACAGGGTGTCGGGAAAGTCGCCGGCGCTCCACGGCAGCTCGCCACCTTGGACCTTGAGCCCCGCCTGGCTGCGCCCCAGCACGGTAAAAGCGTTGAGGTTGCCGACGAAGCCGGCCACAAAGGTGTTCGCCGGCTGCTGATAGATAGTCTGCGGCGTGGCCAGCTGGGCGATACGGCCTTGCTCCATCACCAGGATCCGATGCCCCAGGGCCATGGCTTCGCCCTGGTCGTGAGTGACGAATACCGCAGTGATACCGAGGTGTCGCAGCAATTGATCCAGCTCGCTGCGCAGGCGCTCACGCAGTTGCGCATCAAGGGCGGCGAGGGGCTCGTCGAGCAGCAGCACCCGTGGGCGCGGCGCCAGGGCGCGGGCGAGGGCGACACGCTGGCGCTGGCCGCCGGACAATTCATGAATAGCGCGCCGGCCGAGATCCTTGAGGCCGACCAGCTCCAGCAATTCAGCGCAGCGGGCATTGCGTTCTGCCTTGGCGATGCCGCGAATCTTCAGGCCATAGACGATGTTGCCGGCGACATCCAGATTGGGGAACAGCGCGTAGTTCTGGAACACCATGCCCACGTCACGACGCTCGATGGGCAAGGCGGTGACGTCTTGCTCGCCGAACAGTACGCGGCCGCTGTCGGGGCGCTCAAGGCCGGCGATCAGGCGCAGGGTGGTGGTCTTGCCGCAGCCCGACGGGCCGAGGATGGCCAGGGTTTCGCCGGGATGTATTTCCAGGTCCAGCGAGTGCAGTGCGACGGTGCCGTTGGTGAAGGTCTTGCGGCAACCTTCAAGGCGGATAGGGGTGCCGGTCATCGACGGTCTCCACGGGCAAGGTGGTTACTGACGGCTTGCAGGGCAATGAGCAGCGGCACGATCAGCAACAGGAAAATCAGGGTGTAGGCGCTGGCGACTTCGAGGCGCGCCGAGGCGTAGCTGTCGGCGAGGCCTACGGGCAGGGTCTTGGTCAGCGGGGTATGGAGCATCCAGGTCAGGTTGAATTCGCCCAGCGACAGGGTGACGACCATCAATACGCCGGCGAGGATGCCGGTGCGGCAGTTGGGCACCACGATGGTGAAAAAGCGCTCCAGCGGCCCGGCACCGAGGCTCGCGGCGGCCTCTTCGAGAAAGGGCAGTTGCTGACGCTGCATCACCGCCATCACCGGGCGCACCAGAAACGGCAGGGTGAAGATCACATGACCCACCAGAATAAACAGCCAACTGCCGCGAAAGGCACCGTACTGGCCATAAGTGAGCAACAACGCCAGCGCACTGGCCAGCCCTGGCATGGCCACGGGCAGCACCATCAGTTCCTCGAAGGCGCGGCTGTAGCGGTTGTTCATGCGCACCAAGGCGTAGGCCGCCGGCACCCCGATCACCACCACGCAGAGGGCGCAGGTCACGGCCAGTTGCAGCGACAGCCAGACCGTATCGGCATAGGCGCTCCACACCTGCGCCAGCCAATCCAGGGTCAGGCCGCTGGCGACCACGCCTTGGAAGTAATTGCGCGTCACCCCGGCCATCAGGGACATCAGCACCGGCACCAACATGAACCCGCACACCAGCACCACGAATGTCAGCTGGCTATAGAACCACACGCCACGTTTCATAGATTGGCTCCCGTTTGGCGAATCAAGCGCCGGGCCAGTAGCAGGGCGATCCAGGTGATCGCGCCGAGCACGACCGACAAGGCCGCCGCCATGGCGAAGTTGGCGTAATTGGTGAAGGTGTTGTAGATCGCCACCGGGGTGACGTTCAGCTGCGTGCCCAGCGTAAACGCCGTGCCGAAAGCGCCCATGGCGGTGGCAAAGCAGATGGCCCCGCAGGACACCAGCGCGGGCGCCAGCCCCGGCACGATCACATCCAGCACCACCCGCCAAGGTTTGGCGCCCAGCGAGCGGGCGGCCTCCTCAAGGCTGCTGTCGAGGGTTTCGCAGGCGGCCATGACGGTCAGGATGACCCGCGGAATGGAGAAATACAGATAGCCGATGAACAGCCCGATCAGTGAATAAGCGAACACCCAGTACTGACCGAACAGGCTGGCAGCCAGACCTTGGCGGCCGCCCAGCAGAATCACCAGAAACCCCACCACTACACCGGGGAAGGCCAGCGGAAAGGTCAGCAACGCCACCAGGGCCGAGCGCCCGAAGAAGCGCTGGCGAGCCAGAAAGCACCCCACCACTGCGCCGATCAACAGCGCCACGGCGGTGACCGCGATAGCCAGCGCGCAGGTCTGCGCCAGGCTGCTCAGGTATTGCGCGCTGCTCAGCACCTGCCAGTAAGCCGTGTCATGGCCGTCGCGACGTTGCAGGCCGAGGGTAATCAAGTGCACCAGCGGCAGCAGCCAGAACGCGCTCAATACTGCCAGTGCGGGCACCAGCGCCAAGGTCGCCGGTGCCGGCAAGCGCCACGGTCGCCTCGTCATCACAACCGGCAGAGCTTGCGCGCTCATCATTTGACCTCACGCAGGTACTGCGCGCTGAAGGCTTCCTGCGCGGCTGCCATCTGCCCGTAATCCACGGTACCGGCGCGGGCATAATCTGCCTCAGGCAAGAAACGCTTGGCGACCTCATCGGGCATCTGCACCGGGCGCACCGGGCGCAGATAGGCATTGGCCCACAGCGCCTGGCCCTTGTCCGAGAGCACGTAGTCGAGGACCTTTTCGGCATTGGCGCGGTGCGGCGCATTCTTGGCCAGGCTCATCACGTAAGGCACTGACACCGTGCCTTCGCTAGGAATCACGAACGCCACATTGGCCTTGTCCTTGTAACGAGCGCGGTAGGCGTTGAAGTCGTAGTCCACGAGAATCGGCAATTCGCCCGACAGCACGCGCGCATAGGCGGTCTGTTTAGGCACGATCGGCGAGTTTTTCGCCAGCTTGCGGAAGTAGTCCAAGGCCGGCTCGAAGTTGTCGAGGGTGCCGCCCATGGCGCGGTTGATAGCCACTGCGGTTACGTAGCCGACAAAGGCACTGGACGGATCGAGGTAGCCAACCATGCCCTGGTATTCCGGCTTGAGTAGATCGGCCCAGCTTTTCGGTACTGGCTTGCCGCCCAAGGCATCGACATTGACCATGAAGCCGAGGGTGCCGGAATGGATCGCGAACCAGTGGCCCTGCGGGTCTTTGAGGCCTGCAGGAATGTCATCCCAGCCCTTGGGCTTGTAGGTGTCGAGCACCCCGGCTTTCTGCGCCTGCAGGCCGAAGGTCACGCCGTAATAGACCACGTCGTCCACTGGCGCGGCCTGTTCGGCTACCAGTTGTGCGAGCGCCTGGCCGGAGTTCTTGTTGTCCAGCGGCACGTGCACACCCGTGTCGGCGGCGATCGCCTGCAACTGGGTGCCCCAATCGGCCCACTCGGGCGGGCAGTTGTAACAGATGGCGGTTTCAGCGGCCGGGGCGAGGCGGGCGATGCCCAGCAACAGCACGGCGGCCAGGGTACTAGCGGACCTTTTCATGAGGGATGCTCCAGGTGAGGGCGATGCTGTCGCCGGGGCGGATATGGCAGGGCAAGCAAATAGAGGCAGGGGCGCCGCCGCCGATCAGGGCGAGCAGCTGGTCGATTACGGCCTGGGCCAGGGCTTCAATGGGTTGCACCACGGAACACAGTGAAGGATGGATCTGGGTGCCGAGGGCGATGCCGTCGAAACCGATCACCGACAGGTGCCGAGGTACCTGACGGCCGCCGCGACGCAGTTCGGCGATGACGCTGATGGCCAGGAGATCGTTGGAGCACACCAGTGCCGTCGGCGCGTCGGGGCCGCGCAACCAGGGCGCCAGCACGCTGAGGTCGGCGCGGGTATGGGCGGGCATTTCCAGTACCGGCATCGGCTTGAGGTCGCGGGCTTGCAGCGCGTCGCAATAACCCTGATAACGCAGGCGAGCGCGGTCCGACTGCAGCGCCGGGCCGGCGACCATGCCGATATGAGTGTGTCCCAGTTGCAGCAGGTGCTCGGTGGCCAGTTGCATGCCAGCGCGGTTGTCCACCGACACGGCGCTGAAGTCGGCGCGGCTCGGTTGGTGATAGGCGAGCACGAACGGCGTGGCTTCGCGGCTGAGGGCATCGAGCAACGGATTGTCCTGGGCATCGGTGACCGTGAGTACCAGGCCATCGACGCGTTGGCGCAGCAGATCCTCGACCACTTCGGCCTCGCGGGCACTGTCGTAGTCGGTGGTGGCGAGCAGCAGGTTGTAGCCGTGCCGACGGGCGACCCGTTCCATGGCCTGAAACTGCTCTGCAAACACCGGGTTGAGCAGGTTGGGCACCACCACACCGATCAGGTGCGTAGCTTGCAGGCGGAATTGGCGACCCAGCCGATTGGGGCGAAAATTCAGTGTCCGCGCGGCGGCGAATACCTGTTCACGGGTCGCCTCGCGGACGACATCCGGTGTGGCAAACGCCCGAGCGGCGGTGGCGCGGGAAACGCCGGCCAGTTGGGCAACATCTTTCAAATCGGTCATGGGCGCCTGTTTGAGATCGATCTCATTGGCGCCGATTGTGGCGTGGGGATATGGCAGTAAAAGGACGGGTGTATTGCAGTTGTGTGACGGGTGGGCCCCGAGTTTACGGGGTCAAACGGAGTTTATTGGCTATCGGTTCAGCACAAACCTGCAAAATGCAATAATATCCGCCTTCTGCCTCACGCGTGCCCTGGTCTGTCGGGCACCCTGAGCCATCATTGTCAACAGACCGTGCTGCACGGTCTCAACCACACTGGACCTGCTGACTCTATGCGAATGCGCCTTATGCTGTTGGGCGGTGGGAATGCCCTGGGGCAAGCGCTGATTCGCCTCGGAGCGGAAGAGGACATCGGCTTCCTCGCCCCGCGCCCCCCGCAAGATGGTTGGGATGTGGCGAGCCTGACCCAACTGCTCGACGACACCCGCCCCGATGCGTTGATCAACCTGGCCTACTACTTCGACTGGTTCCAGGCCGAAAGCGTCAGCGACGCGCGCCTGACCTCGCAGGAGCGCTCGGTCGAGCGCCTGGCCGAGCTGTGCCAGCACCACCAGATCGTGCTGCTGCAGCCTTCCAGCTACCGGGTCTTCGACGGCTCGCGGGCCACCGCCTACAGCGAAAAAGATGATCCGGTACCCCTGGGCCTGCGTGGCCAGGCACTGTGGCGCATGGAACAAAGCGTGCGCGCGGCTTGCCCGCAGCACGTGCTGCTGCGTTTCGGCTGGCTGCTCGATGACAGTATCGACGGCGTGCTGGGGCGTTTCCTGAGCAGTGCCGAGCAGCCTCAGGAACTGATGCTGGCCGATGATCGTCGCGGTAATCCGACGCCGGTGGACGACGCCGCACGGGTGATCATTTCGGTGCTCAAGCAGCTCGACTGCGAGGCGCCGCTGTGGGGCACGTACCACTACGCAGGCAACGAGGCAACTACGCCGCTGGCGCTGGGCCAGGCGATTCTCACGGAAGCCGCCCATCTGCACTCGCTGGCTGTCGAGTCACCGACCGCCCAGGCCCATGCTGCGCGACCTGATGCCGCCGAAGAGCCGCAGCACGCGGTACTGGCCTGCAAGAAAATTCTTCACACTTTCGGGATCAAGCCACGCGCCTGGCGGGCCGGGCTCCCGAGCCTACTGGATCGATATTATCGTCATGGTTGATGCACCTGTCCTGATCACCGGCGGCGCCGGTTTCATTGGTTCCCATCTGGTGGACGCGCTGTTGGCCAAGGGCTACGCGGTGCGGATTCTCGATGACCTGTCGTTCGGCAAGCGCAGCAACCTGCCGCTGGACAACCCCAGGGTCGAGCTGGTGGTCGGCAGTGTTGCCGACGCCGCGCTGGTCTCTCGCGCAGCTGCGGGCTGTCAGGCCGTGGTGCATCTGGCCGCAGTTGCCTCGGTGCAGGCTTCGGTGGACGACCCGGTGAGCACTCATCAGAGCAATTTCATCGGCAGCCTGAACGTCTGCGAAGCCATGCGCGAGCATGCTATCCGCCGGGTGGTGTTTGCCTCCAGCGCCGCGGTGTACGGCAACAATGGCGAAGGCGAAGCGATCGACGAAGACACGCCCAAGGCGCCGTTGACGCCCTACGCTTCGGACAAGCTCGCCAGCGAGTACTACTTCGATTTCTACCGCCGCCAGCACGCGCTGGAGCCGGTGATCTTTCGCTTCTTCAATATCTACGGCCCGCGCCAGGACCCATCCTCACCCTATTCGGGGGTCATCAGCATCTTCACCGAGCGCGCCCAGCAAGGAGTGCCGATCAGCCTGTTCGGCGACGGCGAGCAGACTCGAGATTTTTTCTACGTGGAAGATCTGGTGGTGCTGCTGGTGCAAGCGCTCGAAAAACCGTCGGTGGACGAGGGCGCGATCAACGTCGGTCTGAACGGCGTGACCAGCTTGAATCAGCTGCTCGAAGCCCTGGGCACGGTAGTTGGCGAGTTGCCGCCAGTGACCTACGGCCCGGCGCGGTCTGGGGATATCAAGCATTCGCGGGCGAACAATGCGCGCCTGCTCGAACGTTTCGAACTGCCGGCGATCACCCCGCTGACCGAAGGCCTGCGGCGTCTTATCGTCGGTTGAGGGGGCTGGCGGCCGGGACGTTAACGCCGCATGTCGAGCAAAGGCTGGTCCGCTACCTGGCCTGTTGAAGGCCCGCGCCTTTCAAAGGCCCTGACCACGTTGCGCAGATCGATCAGCGTCATCCAATGATTCTGATCCCCTTTACCTATGCTGACCAAGCTGCGTACCCTGCCATTGGCCGATGCGCCGTCATTCATGTTGCTTTCCCAACCGGGTGGGTGTTCGGACGCCGGATGGGTAAAGGTTTCTATGGAGTCGGTGCTGGTAACGACTAGCCCGAAATTGCTGACGTCGCCTTTCACCACCAGGACGCGCATGCCACCCTTGTCGGGCTCCGGACTTCCCTGCACCAGACTGCTCAGGCATACCAGCGGGATCTGTTCGCCGCGCAGGTTGAAGGTACCCAGCAAATGCGATTCAGGCTGAGGGAAACTGACAAAACGCTCCGGTTTGTCGAGAATTTCCGACACCTGATCCAGCGGTACCACGAATTGTACCGGTGCATGAAACACCAGACAGGTCTGATTCAATGTGCCTTTGCGACTATCGCTATCGTTCCCCGGCACCTGAGTCTGATAGATCCTGCCGAAGTTAAGCGTTTCGGGCCGCTCCAGCAGCGCCTCGTGCTCAAGCAGCAAGGCTTGATCACCGTTTTCGGTGCCGATGACACCCGCAAATAAATCCGGCATACGCAGCCCGTAGGTCGGCAAGGGCAGAATCTCGCTGGCCCGCTTGCGAACGATCGACACCATGCGGTCATAGCCCAGGCCGATGCGATAGCCCTCCCGCGACGTCAACACCAGCAACTGATCCAGGGGACCCGCGACCGCCGGTGGCTCCATGCCCAGTACTCGGTCCATGTTCATGACAGGCACATCAACACCGCGCCGGTTGGTAACGCCCACGCAATAATCGATGCCGAATTTGTTTGGGGCGACCTCAGGCTTATCGACCAATTCAGTAATTGCCCGGGCGTCCACTGCGTAGCGTCTACCGTTGCACTCGAGCACCAGCAGGTGGTGCAGTACATGGCCCTGTTCGTTGACCAGAGCGTTCTGCTGGGTGTCCCTCGAGCGCGCAGTGAGCACTTGCGGCGCGCTGAACAGTGCATCGAGGTCCAGCAGATAGATCATTCGCTCCCCAGCAACAAGCGCGAGCTCCGGTAGCAGGGCAACCGCAGTGGCCAACCCCTCCAGATGACACAGGCTTCGCGATTCGAGCTTCATGACGTCACTGACTCCGCTGACCGCTATGCCAATGCGTCGGTTCTGGTGATTGATGATGGCCACCATTTCCGTAGGTTCGCGTTCTGCGACATCGCAGTAACCGAGCAATGGCCGCAGATCAATCAACGGCAATGCCTTGCCCCTGAGGCTGAACATACCCAGCAGTGCCCCACCTTGCGACGGATGCGGCTGCAGCGCGGTCGGCCAATTGATGACCTGCTCCAACGCCCGTGCATCGACGGCAAATTCCAGCCCTTTGACCCTGAGGACGCCGAAAGGCAAAGAGACACTCATCTCCCGTCGCCCTGATTGGCGGCGCTGAGGCCGTGCCCTGCTACATTGGTCAGCTTGATGCGGTTGAGCTCGCTGATCAGCACAGAAACGCGCTCGGCGAGCTGCTGCTGCTCTTGAGTGGCCGCGCTGATGGTGTTCATGGTGCTATTGGTTTTCGCAACTCCGGCGACGATCCGCTCGAATGCACTACCGGCGCTGCGAGAGATGTCACTGCCCGTATTGATGCGGCGAACGGTCTCTTGAATCAGTTTGTTGATTTCCGTAGTGGCTTGAGACGATTTTTCGGCCAGTTTGCGCACTTCGTCGGCGACCACCGAAAACCCCAGGCCATGCTCACCTGCGCGTGCGGCTTCGATCGCGGCATTGAATGCCAGCATGTTGGTCTGGCCGGCGATCTTGCTGATCACCTCAATGATTTCCTGAATGTCCTCAGCCGATTTAGCAATGGTGTCCATTGCCATCGCCGCTTCATTGAGCGTCTGCGAACCCCGCTGGGCTTCATCTTGAGTCACTCGCGCCTGATCATTGGCGTCACCGGTGGTCTTGACCACCTCGGCGATCGCGGCCATCAGTCGAGTCACGGACTCGTCCATCGCTTTGGTCTTGGCTTCGATAGCCTCCTCCAGCTCGACCTGCGTAGTAATGTCGGTGGCGAACTTGACGACTTTGTAAGGCTCGCCCACGGCATTGAACACCGGGTTGTAAGTCGCCTGGATCCAGATGCTCTGGCCATACTTGCTCATTCGCTTGAAGCGTCCGGTAAAGAATCGGCCGCTGCTCAAAGAGCTCCAGAATTCACGGTAGGGCGTGGTCTTGACGTATTCCGGGTCGCAGAAGAGGCGGTGATGCTGACCTTGCAGTTCCTCCGAGCGATAGCCAAGCAAATCAAGAAAGTTGCTGTTCGCGCAGATAATATTGCCGCTCAGGTCAAACTCGATCACGCCCTGCGCGCGGTCGATCGCATTGACCTTGCCTTCGTGCTCAATGGTGAGGAGCTTGGTCTGAGTGACATCGGTCGCGAACTTTACGATCTTGTACGTGTTGCCCTGAGCATCGAGAATCGGGTTGTAAGAGGCTTGAATCCAGACCTCCCGGCCGCCTTTGCCCAGGCGTTTGTATTCATTGGAGTCGTACTCGCCCCGCCCTAATCGTTCCCAGAATTCACGGTATTCAAGGCTGGAGGAGTACTCGGCATCACAGAACATTCTGTGGTGCTGTCCTACTACCTCGTCGAGGGAATAGCCCAGCGCGGACAGAAATTTGCTGTTGGCATTCAATACATGACCGTCGGGGCTGAACTCGATCAGTGCCTGGGAGCGCTCGATCGCTTCGATCTTGCTTTCCCATTCAGCGTTTCGGTTGCGCGCCGCGGTGACGTCGCTGGCAAACTTGACGATCTTGATGGGCTTGCCGCTGGTGTCCATGACCGGGTTGTAGGTAGCCTGCAACCATACCTGGCTCCCGTCCTTGGCCTGGCGCTGATATTGACCACTATCGAATTTGCCCGTCCCCAGCTTTTCCCAAAACATCAGGTACTCTTTGCTGGTCGCGTAATCTGGCATGCAAAACAAACGGTGGTGGCGGCCACGAATCTCGTCGAGTTCGTATCCCATGCAGTCGAGGAAATTCTGGTTGGCGTACAGGACATTTCCCTGCAGATCGAATTCGATGACTGCTTGGGAGCGGTTGATAGCGCTGAGCAGGGAGGTGATGTCGGCGCCAGCGTGAGCGAGATTCGTAACGGGATCCGGTAAATCGGTCATAGGGACATCCGCAAAATATTATTAGTGTTTAGCTCCGTCCTGGATGGGGGGTACCGCTTGATGAGGGAGCAGTGCGTCACAATGACTTCACCTGAATCCCTCGCCAGCCTTATAAAATCTCTACATCTACTAGGCATCGGCAGCGGCTGAAAAAACTTTTGGCCATTCACTAAATATTTGTACACGCCTGAGTGGCGAGGGGAAAATGGTACGCGGCTGACCGTCGCCTTGAATGAACAAGGCCCAATAAAAGAAGGGCCTTGGATGGTCTTATCTAGTTTTCTAGAGTGTTGTTCAGAACTTGTACCCAACCCCCACCATATATACCCATGGGTCGACATCCACACTCACCTTGGTCTCCCGCGCGCCGAGCGCCGAGGGACCATCCACGGTGGCCTTGGTGTTGATGTCCACGTACCACACCGCAGCGTTGAACATGATGTTGTCGGTCAGCATGTAGTCGGCGCCGATCTGCCCCGCGAAGCCCAACGAGTCCTGCATACGCAGGTTGCTGAAGCCTTGGGCCTTGCGCTCGCTGGTGAGGTCTTCGTCGTAGAACTTGGTGTAGTTGATCCCCACCCCGGCGTACGGCTGGAAGCGCGAGTCCTTGTCCAGCGGGTAGTACTGCAGCGACAGGGTCGGGGGCAGTTGCTTGATGTCCGCCAGCTTGCCCCCCAGCCCCGCACCCTTGACCCCGACGCTGTGTTGGAACGGCGTCGCCAGCAGCAACTCGACGCCCCAGTGATCATCGAGCATGTACGCAAAGGCCAAGCCCAATTGCGTGTCGCTGTCCAGGGTCGCCTTGGTGCCCGAGACGCGCGCGCCGTCGACCTTGAGGTTGCCGCTGTCCTCATTGGGTGCGGTGGTGGCAGCGCCGGCACGGACGATGATGTCACCGGCCTGGTGAGCCTGGGCGAGGGGTGTTGCGAGCGCCAGCGCAAGGATCGAGGCGCTGAGCAGGGACTTGTTCATGGGGGCTCCATTGGCAGTTCATAAAGGATGGCGCCAATGGTAGGGAGTGCTAACCGACGATCCGTTGACCTGGCTCAATGCCAGGTCGATTAATCAGTCGGGCAATTCGTAGACGTAGATTTTATCCGCCTCGAGCTGATAACCGGCTTCGGCCAGGTCGCTGCTGCTGGCCTTGACCTGCATCGGACCCTCGATCCAATAGGGCTGATACAGCTCCTCGACCTTGACCCCCAGCTCGCTGGTCACATGCACGATCTGATTGGACGGCGGCGGGGGCACGTGGATGCAGGCGCCATAGTAGGGCACCAGCAAAAAGTCGGTGGTGCGGCCTTCCTCGTTGACCTCCAGCGGCACGATATAGCCCGGGATCTTCACCTGCTGACCGTCCAATGCCTGCACCACCGGCGCGTGGGGTGCCTGTTGCTGGGCGGCAGGCGCCGACTCGATGGCGCTGCCCAGCTTGGTCAGGTCGTGCAGCGGCGTCATCTGCGGCTTGAGGTGGGGCGCGTCGGGCGGAATCAGCGCGTCCCAGGTCAACTCATGGATCGGCGCCGCCCAGGCAGGCGCCGCGCACGCCAGGATCAAGCACAACAACAGGCGTTCAACACGCATCGATGACACTCATAAATGGATGGACAGGCCGTCGGCCAACGACTGACGGTAGGCCCGCCAGGCTGGCACGGTGCCCATCAAAAGGGCCGCACCGAGGATGATGGCGAGCAGGCTCCATTCATACTCGCTGGGCGCCGACAATGGCAAGTACAGCCCATAGTTGGCTTGCACATAGCCCTGCGCCCCGGCGATACAGGCATACAGCAGCGCCACCCCGGTGACGATGCCGGCGAGCGCCAGGCCCAGCGCTTCGAGAATCAACAGCCCGGCGATATGCAGCGGCCTGGCGCCCACCGACCGGAGGATGGCCATCTCCCGGCGGCGCTCGTTGAGGCTGGTGAGGATCGCGGTGAGCATGCCGATCAGGCCGGTCAGCACCACGAACAGCGAAACCACGAACAGGGCTTTTTCGGCCGTGCCCATCAGGCTCCAAAGCTCCTGCAAGGCCACGCCCGGCAGGATCGCCATCAGCGGCTCACCACGGAAATCATTGATGTCGCGCTGCAGGGCGAAGGTCTGCACCTTGCTGTTGAGGCCGAGCAGCACCGCAGTGATGGCGGTGGGCGTGAGGTCCATGTTGCGCGCCTGATCGGCACTGATGCGCTCGGCGCCATGGGCCGGTACGCCGTTGTGCCAGTCGATGTGGATAGCCTCCATGCCGCCCAGGCTGATATGCAGCGTGCGGTCTACCGGGGTGCCGGTGCGTTCGAGAATGCCGACCACGGTGAAGGGCTTGTCGTCGTGCTTGACCAGGCTGATGGCCGCTACACCATGGGCCAGCACCAGCTTGTCGCCGAGCTGGTAGTGCAGCGCTTCGGCCACTTCGGCGCCGAGCACCACCTCGAACGGGTCGACCTTGAAGGCCCGGCCTTCGGCCAGCGCCAGGCTCTGTCGATGCCCATACTGGTAATGCTCGAAGTAGCTGGCGTCGGTACCCATCACCCGATAGCCGCGATGCGAGTCGCCGAGGGAGATGGGGATCGCCCACTTGACCTTGGGGTCGCTGGCGTAATGCTGGAAGCTGTCCCAGCGGATGTTGTTGGTGGCGTTACCGATGCGGAACACCGAATACAGCAGCAGATTGACCGACCCCGAACGGGCGCCGACGATCAGGTCGGTGCCGCTGATGGTGGCGGCAAAGCTGGCGCGGGCCTCGGTGCGCACGCGCTCGACCGCCAGCAGCAGGCACACCGACAGTGCGATCGCGAAGGCGGTCAGGAAGGCGGTAAAACGACGGTTGGCCAGGCTGGCCAGGGCTAGACGCAGCAGATACATCACAAGCCTCCGGTGCGCGCGGCGCGGTTGAGATCGGCCAGCGACAGGCTGCGATCGAACAGCGGCGCCAGGCTCTGATCGTGGCTGACGAACAGCAGGCTGGCCCCGGCGGCGCGGCATTCGGCGAACAGCAATTCGATGAAGGCCTGGCGTGCATCGGTGTCGAGCGCTGAAGTCGGCTCGTCGGCGATCACCAGTGCCGGTTGGCCGATCAGGGCGCGCGCGGCAGCGACCCGTTGCTGCTGGCCGATCGACAGGGTGTCGGCACGCCGGGCAATCAAGGTGCTGTCGGTGAGGCCGAGTTGGGCCAGCAAGGCCATTGCCGCTTGTTCGACGCTGCCGTGACGCTCGCTGGCGCGTTGAGCCCGCGCCGTGGAGAAACGGCAGGGCAGTTCGACGTTCTCGCGCACCGAGAGGAACGGCAGCAGATTGAACTGCTGGAAGATGTAACCGGTGTGATCGACCCGAAAGCGGTCGCGCTGGCCCTGCTTGAGCGTGGTGATCTCTTGGTTCAGCAAGCGGACGCTGCCACGGTCGGGGGTTTGTACGCCGCCCAGCAGGCCTAGCAGGGTGGTCTTGCCACTGCCGCTTGGGCCCTTGAGAAACAGACTTTCGCCTTTGTGCAGGGTGAATGCCGGGATGTCCAGCAGCGGCGGTTGGCCGGGCCAGGCGAAACGCACGTCGGCCAGTTCGATCAGGGCTTCGGGCATGGTCAGTAGGTCAGCACGCTGTTGTCGGGGGTGGCGTCCACGCCTTGCTGGCCTGTGGGTGCAATCAGCTGGACCTGGACCTTGTGAGTGGCTGGGAAGGTCTTGAACAGACGCGTCAGGTCGAGGGTCTTGAGGACGGCAGCGTTGTCGCATTGAAACTGATAATGGGCGTGGATTTCGCTGTGGTCGTGGTGGTGTTCGGCGCCGTCGACATGCTGCTCGTCGCCGTCTTCATCGTGGTCATGCTCGTCGGCATCGGGCTTGTCGCCGAACAGCGGGCTGTTGAGGGCCTGCTTGGCGACGATGCATTTGGCGCCGGCGGGCACGGCAAACAGGGTCAGCGGTTGTGCCAGCAGTTGGCGGACGTTAGTCACCGCGGCTTTGTCCGCATCGCTGGTGGCGGGGTGTTCGAAGCCCACCAGATTCATGGCCGGGCTGTCGAGTTCCAGCTCGAGTGTTTCGTCGTCCAGCGCCGCATTGAGGCGTGCGGTGCCGTGTTCATGGGCGCCGAGGCTGGCATGCTCGACCTCGTGGGAGGTTTCGGCAGCGTGGGCGATGGCAAGCGGCAGCAAGGCGAAGGGCAGGGCGAGCAGCAGACGGCGCATGGTATCTCCAGCAAGGGTGCAAAATTGTTGTGATGTTATAACGATATGGTTCCGCCCGCAATCTCGATCCCGATCTGTAGCGAGGGGGTTTGCCCTCGAAAAGGGTCCGGTCATCGAGATGGTTTGGGCACGACTCATTAGGGGCACGCTCCCTCGCTACAGTGTCAGTGTGAAGTTCGGGTTGATGTGCCCACTTTCAGCTGTTACAAAACCGGCCTATCGAAGGAGCACAGCATGTTGAGAATTCGCGGCACCGTGGGCGATCTGCCGGTTGACCTGACCATCGAGATGGACCCTGAAGACTGGACGTTGCTGGGCAACCAGCTAAAGGGCTCGGCGGCTGAAATACCTGCCGTGGCGGTGACCGGCGCCAGCAAGCCGAAAACTCAGGACGATGCCCTGTGGCGCAATGCCTTGGCGTTGGTGGAGTCGAGTGGGCAGGTCAGCGGGCCAGCCTTGCTGGAGCAGCTCGAGGGCTTGGCTGGCAGTACGGCCGGGGCCAAGCGCCTGCTGGTGCGCCTGCGCCACAGTTCGTTGGTTCAGGTGCAGAGCGGCGCGGATGCACCCTTGTATTGCTGGGCGGGCTGATATTCGGGTTACGCGGTGTCAGTGCCCGCCGCTTCGCGGGCGAGCCTTGCTCCCACAGTCATACACCCGTGGCAGCAAGGCTTGCCTGCAAAAGGACCGGTACAGGCCCCACGCAATCAACCTCTAGTACAACGCCGCAAACAACTTGCGCCGGTATACGGTCACCAACGGGTGATCATTGCCCAGCAGTTCGAACACCTGCAGCAGCGTCTTGTGCGGCAGGCCCTCGCTGTAGCTGCGGTTGCGCACGAACAGTTTCAGCAGTGCTTCGAGTGCCGCTTCGTATTGCTGGCGTGCCAGTTGCTGGATCGCCAGTTGATACACCGCCTCGTCATCGCCAGGGTCCTTTGCCAGGCGTGCTTTCAAATCCGCGGCATCGGGCAGGTCGGCGACCTGGCTGAGGAAGGTCAGCTGCGCCTTGGCACCGGCCAGCGCGGCCTTGTGCTCATCGGTCTTGACCGCGTCCAGCACCGTGCGAGCCTCACTCAGCTCGCCACGCTCGGCCAGGCATCGGGCGTAAAGAATCAGCGCCTTGGCGTTGCTGTTGTCCTCGGCCAAAATGCTTTGCAGGATGGCCTCGGCCTCGGCGAAATGGCTTTCAGCGAAGGCCGCTTCGGCCTGTTCCAGCGGGTCGGCAGCGGCGGGCGGCGGCATCTGCACATGGGGTTCGAGCAGGGTGCGCACAGCGGACTCGGGTTGGGCGCCGGCAAAGCCATCCACCGGCTGGCCGTCCTTGAACAGCACCACGGTGGGCAGGCTGCGAATGCCGAAGCGGGCGACGATGTCCTGCTCCGCCTCGCAGTCGACCTTGGCCAGCAGCAGCTCGCCCTGATAACCCTCGGTGATCTGCTGCAGCATGGGCATCAGCACCTTGCACGGCGCGCACCATTCAGCCCAGAAATCCACTAGCACCGGCTTGTGAAAAGAGTTCTCGATTACCAGCTGGTCGAAGTTGGCCGTGGTGACGTCGAAGATGTACGGAGTAGCCTGGCTCATCGCGAATCTCGAAAAAATCGGTAATGACGGCCACTATAAAGCCTGCGTCGACCGGCTGAAAGTCATGGCCGCCTTGGTGAAACCCCAGAGGCGATCAAGGCGCGGGAACGAACTGCAACTGGCCGAGGGACTGCGTGGTCGGCTGTTCGATGCGTACCGGCGACAGATGCAGCAACAATTGCCCGGACTGGCTTACCCGACCGCGCAACTCGACCCGAGCGCCCTGCGGGAAGGCATCCGGGTTGAAGCGCAGTTGCAGAGGCAGATTCTTGCCATCACCCGTGATCTTGGCGCTGGTCAACAGTTTTTGCGGGCGATCCTGAGCATCGATCACCAGCACGGCCAGCTCGACCTCCGCGCCGTTCGGCACGCCCAGCAACAGGCCGGTCAGCTCACGCTGATACACCGGCAGCGGGCCAAGCGGCACTGGCGGCGCGGTGATGGTCTTGCTGCTGACAGCCGTGGTGGCCGGAGCGACAGGGCTGGCCGGTTTGGGGGCTTCACTGCTGCAGGCGGCAAGCAGGGTGGCCAGGAAGACAAACAACAGCGGACGAGACGACATGGGCAGATCCAGAAAAACCGAGATCGTCTGTATACCGCAAAGCCTTTGACTTGTCTTGCCGCAGGGATGCGCTACCATGGCCTTCCCCATTTTTTGTTGCCTGCCACCATGCACTGTCCCTTCTGCGGTGCCAACGACACCAAGGTCATCGACTCGCGATTGGTCGCCGAGGGCGAGCAAGTGCGCCGTCGACGCGAATGCCTGGCCTGCGGTGAGCGGTTCACCACCTTTGAAACCGCCGAGCTGGTGCTGCCCCGGCTGATCAAGCAAGACGGCAGCCGCCAGCCTTTCGACGAAGAAAAACTCCGTGCCGGTATGCTACGTGCGCTGGAAAAACGTCCGGTCAGCGTCGAGCGGGTGGAGGCTGCACTGGTGCACATCAAGCACCGGCTGCGGGCCACCGGCGAGCGCGAGGTCAAATCGTTGATCGTTGGCGAGCTGGTGATGAAAGAGCTGCAAAAGCTCGATGAAGTCGCCTATATCCGTTTTGCCTCGGTGTATCGCCGCTTCCAGGACCTCGACGAGTTCCGCGAAGAGATCGATCGCCTGGCTCGCGAGCCTTCGGAAAAATGAGCGAACAGCCCATTCTCGACCGGCATTACATGGCCCGCGCGCTGGAACTCGCGCGCAACGGGCTGTACACCACCCACCCCAACCCCCGCGTCGGCTGCGTCATCGTCCACGAGGGCGAGGTGGTGGGCGAGGGCTGGCATGTCCGCGCCGGCGAGCCCCATGCCGAGGTGCACGCGCTGCTCCAGGCCGGTGAGCGGGCCCGGGGCGCGACGGCCTATGTGACCCTTGAACCGTGCAGCCACCATGGCCGAACGCCGCCCTGTGCCGATGCGCTGATACAGGCCGGCGTGGCCCGGGTTGTCGCGGCCATGCAAGACCCTAACCCCCAGGTCGCCGGCAACGGCCTGTTGCGTCTGCAGCAGGCCGGCATCGCGGTGGTTTCGGGCGTGCTCGAGGCCGAAGCGCGGGCTATCAACCCCGGCTTCATCAAGCGCATGGAGCACGGCTTGCCGTTTGTACGGGTCAAGCTGGCCATGAGCCTGGACGGGCGCACCGCCATGGCCAGCGGTGAAAGCCAATGGATTACCGGCGCACCTGCCCGCAGTGCCGTGCAGCGCTTGCGTGCACAGTCCAGCGTGGTGGTGACGGGCGCCGACAGCGTGCTGATGGACGGCGCGCGGATGACCGTGCGTGCTGCCGAGCTTGGCCTGGATGCCGCGAGCACCGAATTGATCGAAGCTCGCTCGATGCTGCGTCTGTTGATCGACGGCAGCCTGCGGGTGCCCCTCGATGCGCCGTTCTTCACCGTCGGACCCGCGCTGGTGGTGACCTGCGATGCCAGCCGACAAGCCCATTACGCAGAAGCCGGTCATGAATTGCTGGCACTGCCCGGCGCGGATGGCCATGTCGACCTGCCTGCGCTATTGAGAGAACTGGCCAGCCGGGGCGTCAATGAAGTGCTTGTGGAGGCAGGGGCCCGACTGGCCGGCGCTTTTGCCCGCCAGGGCCTGGTGGACGAATACCAGATATTCATCGCCGCCAAGTTCCTCGGTTCCCAGGCCCGCCCCCTGCTTGAATGGCCGCTGACCCTCATGAGTGAGGCGCCAGCGCTTAAAATCACCGAAATGCGCGCTGTGGGCGATGACTGGCGGATCACTGCCATTCCTGCGCCCGCAGCAGGCGTATAATTCGCCGCCTGCGCCCTGCGCTGTCCCGGCTCTGAGGAGATCCCATGTTCACCGGCATTATCGAATCGATTGGCAGCATCCGCGCGCTCACCCCCAAGGGCGGCGATGTGCGGGTTTACGTAGCGACCGGCAAACTCGACCTGGCCGACGTCAAGCTTGGCGACAGCATTGCCGTCAGCGGTGTCTGCCTGACGGCGGTAGAACTGCCAGGTGACGGCTTCTGGGCCGACGTCAGCCGCGAGACCCTGGACTGCACCGCGTTCAATCAGTTGAAGGTCGGCAGCCCGGTCAATCTTGAAAAGGCTCTGACGCCAACCACCCGCCTTGGCGGTCACCTGGTCAGCGGCCATGTCGATGGCGTCGGCGAAGTTGTCGCCCGTGAAGAAAACGCCCGCGCCATCCAGTTCCGCATCCGTGCGCCCAAAGAGCTGGCCAAGTACATCGCCCACAAAGGCTCGATCACCGTCGACGGCACCAGCCTGACCGTCAACGCGGTCAACGGCGCCGAATTCGAGTTGACCATCGTCCCTCACACACTGGCCGAAACCATCATGGACAGCTACCACCCGGGGCGTCAGGTCAATCTTGAGGTCGACCTGCTGGCGCGTTATCTCGAGCGCCTGTTGCTAGGTGACAAGGCCGCCGAGGCTGTAGGCAAGGGCGGCATCACCGAAAGCTTTCTGGCCAGCAACGGCTACCTCAAATCCTGATTGAAAGGGGGTGCCGCGTGGCGCTCAACAGTATCGAAGAGCTGGTCGAAGACATTCGCCAGGGCAAGATGGTCATCCTCATGGATGACGAAGACCGCGAGAACGAAGGCGACCTGATCATGGCCGCCGAGGCCTGCCAGGCCGAGCACATCAACTTCATGGCGCGCTTCGCCCGTGGCCTGATCTGCATGCCCATGACCCGCGAACGCTGCGAGACCCTCAAACTGCCGCTGATGGCGCCGCGCAACGGCTCCGGTTTCGGCACCAAGTTCACCGTGTCCATTGAGGCCGCCACCGGCGTCAGCACTGGCATTTCCGCGGCGGACCGCGCGCGTACCGTGCAGGCCGCCGCCGCCCGCGATGCCAAGGCCGACGATATCGTCAGCCCCGGCCATATCTTCCCGCTGATGGCCCAGGCCGGCGGTACCCTGGCTCGCGCTGGCCATACCGAAGCGGCCTGCGACCTGGCGCGCATGGCCGGATTCGAGCCCAGCGGGGTGATCTGCGAGGTGATGAACGACGACGGCACCATGTCCCGTCGAACCGAACTCGAAGCCTTCGCCGCCGAACACAACATCAAGATCGGCACCATCGCCGACCTGATTCACTACCGCATGATCCACGAACGGACCGTTCAGCGGATTGGCGAGCAGCCTCTGGACAGCGAACTGGGCCAGTTCAATCTGGTGACCTACCGCGATTCGATCGAAGGCGATGTGCACATGGCCCTGACTCTGGGCGCCGTGCACGGCGACGAACCAATCCTGGTGCGCGTGCACAACATGGACCCGCTGCGCGATTTGCTGATGGTCAAGCAGCCCGGGCGCTGGAGCCTGCGCGCGGCCATGAGTGCAGTGGCCGAAGCTGGCTGCGGCGTCGTATTGCTGCTGGGGCATCCGCTGGATGGTGATGTGCTGCTGGCGCATATTCGCGATTGCGCCGAGCATACCGAGCCGAAAAAACCGACCACGTACAGCATCGTCGGGGCTGGATCGCAGATTCTGCGTGACCTTGGCGTGCGCAAGATGCGTCTGCTCAGTTCGCCAATGAAATTCAACGCGATATCCGGATTCGATCTGGAAGTAGTAGAATACGTGCCCGCCGAATAATCAGCGCCCGTAAAGTCGCAGGAAGGCCAGCCTTTGGCTATGGTTTCCTGCGCCGGCGGGCGTTTTGCTTCGTGACACAACCCATTTCCACAGGTCGCCGTACCTCGGCAGCCTGGCTCTTTAAAATGAGAACGCTCGAATGACCCTGAAGACCATCGAAGGTACCTTCATTGCCCCCAAAGGTCGCTACGCCCTGGTGGTCGGCCGCTTCAACAGCTTCGTTGTGGAAAGCCTGGTAAGCGGCGCGATCGACGCCCTGGTTCGCCACGGTGTCAGCGAAAGCGACATCACCATCATCCGTGCCCCGGGCGCGTTTGAAATCCCGCTGGTGGCGCAGAAAGTCGCCCAGCAAAGCGAATACGCAGCCATCATCGCCCTGGGCGCGGTCATTCGTGGAGGTACTCCGCACTTCGAATACGTCGCTGGCGAGTGCGTCAAAGGCCTGTCCCAGGTCTCCATGGAGTTCGGCGTGCCGGTAGCCTTCGGCGTATTGACCGTCGATTCCATCGAACAAGCCATCGAGCGTTCCGGCACCAAGGCCGGCAACAAGGGCGCTGAAGCTGCCCTGTCCGCCCTGGAAATGGTCAGCCTGCTGTCGCAGTTGGAGGCCAAGTGATCAACGACGACAGCGATCAGTTCAACCCACGCGAGCCGAAACCGGCCGACGCAGGCAAGCCGTCCAAGAGTGTCAAACGCCGCGAAGCGCGTCAGTTGGCAACTCAGGCCCTGTACCAATGGCACATGGCCAAACAATCCTTGACCGAGATCGAAGCGCAGTTTCGCGTCGATAACGACTTCACCGACGTCGACAGTGCCTACTTCCGCGAGATTCTTCACGGTGTGCCGGCCAGCAAGACCGAGATCGACACGGCCCTGGCGCCTTGCCTGGACATCACCATCGACGAGCTCGATCCGGTTGAACTGGCCGTGCTGCGCCTGTCCACCTGGGAACTGCTCAAGCGCGTCGACGTGCCGTACCGCGTCGTGATCAACGAAGGCATCGAGCTGGCCAAGGTGTTTGGTTCTACCGACGGTCACAAGTTCGTCAACGGCGTGCTCGACAAGCTGGCTCCGCGCCTGCGCGAAGCCGAAGTGAAGGCGTTCAAGCGCTGATTGGCGAGCGAGCCGTTCATGGGCGAATTTGAGCTGATCCGCCAGTTCTTCGCGGCCGCGCAGTGCGCGCGTGCCGGGCAGGGCGTGGCGCTGGGTATCGGCGACGACTGCGCATTGTTGCAGATGGCTGCAGGCGAGCAATTGGCGGTGTCCACCGACACACTGGTTGAAGGCGTGCATTTTCCGTTCGCGGCCGATCCGCGCTTGCTTGGCCAGCGTGCCTTGGCGGTGGCGGTCAGTGACTTGGCAGCCATGGGCGCTGCACCGGTGGCATTCACGCTTGCAGTGACCCTGCCGAGCGTTTCGGCGGACTGGCTGCGGGCCTTCGCAATGGGGCTCGACAGCATGGCCGAGGCTTGCTCGGTACGCCTGGTGGGCGGTGATACCACCCGTGGGCCCTTGAGCCTGACGGTGACGGTATTCGGCAGTGTGCCTGTCGGCCTGGCACTGACCCGCGCGGGTGCTCAGGTCGGTGATCTGCTGTGTGTCGGCGGGCCGCTGGGCGATGCCGCAGGGGCCTTGCCGCTGGTGCTCGGTGAGCGTCGCGCCGCCGAGTCGATCGGCAAGCCTCTGCTCGACCGCTACTGGTCGCCGCAGCCGCAACTGGCGCTCGGACAGGCCTTGCGTGGGCGAGCGACGGCGGCGCTGGACATCTCCGACGGCTTGCTCGCCGATTGCGGGCATATTGCCTTGGCGGGCGGGGTGGCATTGCAAATCGAACAATCACGTCTGCCGTTGTCAGATGCCTTGCAGCAGTGGCTAGGCGAGGTCGATGCTCGTCAGGCCGCACTGACCGGCGGTGACGATTACATCCTGGCTTTCACCCTGCCGACCGTTCACTTGGCACCCCTGCTGGCCGAAGGCTGGCCGGTTCACGTCATTGGCAGCGTCCAGGCAGGTAGCGGCGTAACCCTGGTGGACGCTCAGGGCCAGGACATCACCCCGGCGATCCGGGGCTATCAACATTTTCGGGAGACACCGTGACAGACCATCCCAAGCAGGTGCCGGTGGAGTTCGTACCACCGTCGGTCTGGAAAAACCCCTGGCATTTTCTCGCGTTCGGCTTCGGCTCCGGCACCTTGCCCAAGGCGCCTGGCACTTGGGGCTCGATGGTCGCTATTCCGTTCATTCCCTTGTGGCAGATGCTGCCGGACTGGGGCTATTGGTTGATGCTGGGCATCACGATGCTGTTCGGCTTCTGGCTGTGCGGCAAGGTGGCCGATGATCTGCGCGTGCACGATCACGAAGGTATCGTCTGGGACGAAATGGTCGGCATGTGGATCACCCTCTGGCTGGTGCCGGATGGCTGGTACTGGATACTGGTGGGCTTCTTGATGTTTCGCTTCTTCGACATCCTCAAGCCCTGGCCGATTCGGTGGATCGATCGTCACGTCCATGGTGGCGTAGGGATCATGCTCGATGATGTATTGGCCGGGGTCTTTGCCTGGTTGGCGATGCAGGGGTTGGTGTGGTGCATAACCTGAAACGCAGAATCTCAAGGATGAGCGTCGGCGGCTTTTATCGCGTGTGGCCGATCCTGTTGGGGGTGCTGCTGTGCGGCTCGAGCGTGCAGGCGGCTCCCGTGTTGCACCCGCTGCTGATCGTCAGCGAAGAATGGGCCGACTACACCAACGCCGACGGTACAGGGTTGGCCTGGGACCTGATGCGCAAGGTATTCGAGCCAGCAGGCTACAAGGTCAGAACGCGCCAGGAACCTTACACCCGCGCATTTGGTTTGGTGCAGCGGGGCGAAGCGGATATATGGGTGGGCTCCTACAAGGACGAAGCCGATTCACTGTACCCGCGCTGGAATTTCGACGTCGATCACGTCTACGCCCTGGGCTTGGCGTCCCGAGCATCACCCGACGTCAGTCAGCTGGGCCAGTACAAGCTGGCTTGGATGCGCGGCTACGAGTACCAACGCTATCTGCCCAATATCAAGCGCTACACCGAGGTGCAGCGGCGCAGTGGCATCCTGTCGATGATCGACCTGGGTCGCGCGGATTACTATATCGATGCGCTGAGCGAAATCCAGGCGCTGCTGCGTGATTCTCCTCGGCAGGCGAGCTACAAGGTGACCCATGTCGCCGAATTACCGCTGTACATCGGCTTTACCAATAGCCCCAAGGGTCGAAGGTTGCGCGAGGTATTCGATCAGCGCATGGACGCGCTGGTCCCCGGCGGCCAGTTGCGCGAGATTTTCGCCAGGTGGCATCAGCCCTATCCCTTCGAAGCGCAGACCACCGTAAAGGCGCCATAATCGAACTTTTCGATACTGGCACTCGATAATTCGGCCTAAGCACAGTCTGAACGCTGCTGATACAATGCTGTCCTTGCAAATCGCCCAGACTGATCAGGAGCACACGGTGCCCGTCGTTTTCGTCGCTGCTTCCAAGCTGCCAACCCCATTCGCCCAATTCACCATGCACGGTTTCCTTGAAGAGGCCACTGGCCGCGAGCACGTTGTGCTGACGCTGGGAGAGGTCAGCGATGGAGCGCCGGTATTGGGTCGTGTTCATTCCGAGTGCCTGACGGGTGATGCGCTGTTCAGTCAGCGATGCGACTGCGGCTCGCAACTGGAGGCGGCATTGCAAGCCATCGCCCAGGAAGGCCGTGGCGTGCTGCTGTATCTGCGTCAGGAAGGCCGCGGGATTGGTTTGATGAACAAGATCCGCGCTTACGAGTTGCAGGACGGCGGTGCCGACACGGTCGAGGCCAACGAGCGCCTGGGCTTCAAGGCCGATCAGCGCGATTACGCGATCTGCCTGCCAATGCTCGAGCATTTGGGCATCAAGGCGCTGAAGTTGATGACCAATAACCCGCGCAAGGTCAAGGCACTGACCGGCATGGGTATCAATATCGCCGAGCGCGTGCCGCTGCACACCGGTCATAACCCCCACAACAAGCACTACCTGGCCACCAAGGCCGGCAAGCTGGGGCATATGATGGGGAATGAGCACCAAGGCGAAGTGGATCGCGTCTGATCGCCCTTTCCATACTCTGCAAATGAATGTGGGACCTTTCGGTCCCATATTTACGTTGTGGCGGCTGTCAGCCCAGCCGCTGCCGAATCGCCGCTTCAATCCCTGCCTCATCCAGCCCGCACTCGCTCAACATCTGTGCTGGCTTGGCGTGCTCGACATAGACATCCGGCAAGCCCAGGTGCAGCACCGAGCGCAGGATGTCTTCCCGTGCCAGGAACTCGCTGATTGCCGAACCGGCACCGCCCATGATGGCATTCTCTTCGATGGTCACCAACAGTTCGTGGCGGCTGGCAATGTCGCGCACGAGCGCCTCGTCCATCGGTTTGACGAAGCGCATGTCGACCACGGTCGCGTCGAGTTTGTCCGCCACCTTCAGCGCCTCGGTCAATTGCACGCCGAACACCAGCAGGGCGGTCTTGCTACCTTCGCGGCGGATCACGCCTTTGCCGATCTCGATCGGCTCGAGGGCCTGAGTGATCACCGCGTTGGGGCCGGTACCGCGTGGGTAGCGTACCGCCGCCGGGCCGTTGAACTGATGGCCGGTGGTGAGCATGCTGCGCAGTTCGTTCTCGTCACTTGGCGTCATGATCAGCATGCCGGGGATGCAGCGCAGGTAGGACAGGTCGAAGCTGCCGGCGTGGGTCGGGCCGTCTTCGCCCACCAGGCCGGCGCGGTCGATGGCGAACAACACGTCGAGGTTCTGCACGGCAACGTCGTGGATCAGTTGATCGTAGGCGCGCTGAAGGAAGGTCGAATAGATCGCCACTACCGGCTTGGCGCCTTCGCAGGCCATGCCGGCCGCGAGGGTCACCGCATGCTGCTCGGCGATGGCGACATCAAAATAACGTTCCGGGAAGCGCTCGCTGAACTCGACCAGGTCCGAGCCTTCCTTCATCGCCGGGGTAATGCCCACCAGTCGGGGGTCAGCTTCGGCCATGTCGCACAGCCACTGGCCGAACACGCCGGAATATTTCGGACCGCTGGCCTTTTTGACAACGGCAGTGGTCGTCGGCGCAGCGACCGGCTCGAGCTTGGTGATGGCGTGATAGCCGATCGGATCGACCTCGGCTGGCGCGAAGCCTTTGCCTTTTTTGGTCACCACATGCAGGAACTGTGGGCCCTTGAGGTCACGCATGTTGCGCAGCGTGGCGATCAGGGTCGGCAGGTCGTGGCCGTCGATGGGGCCGATGTAGTTCCATCCCAGTTCTTCGAACAAGGTGCCGGGGACCAGCATGCCCTTGGCATACTCTTCGGTGCGGCGGGCGATTTCCCAGGCGCCAGGCAGACGCGAAAGGACCTTCTTGCTGCCCTCGCGCATGCTCGCATAGGTGCGGCTGGAAAGGATCTTGGCCAGATAATTGGACAGCCCGCCGACGTTGCGCGAGATCGACATGTCGTTGTCGTTGAGGATCACCAGCATGTTGGCGTTGACCTCCGGCGCGTGGTTCAGCGCTTCGAAGGCCATGCCGGCGGTCAGCGCACCATCACCAATGACCGCGATCGACTTGCGCTCGCTGCCTTGCAGGCGGGCGGCAATGGCCATGCCCAGGGCTGCGCTGATCGAGGTGCTCGAATGGCCGACTCCAAAGGTGTCGTACTCGCTCTCGGCTCGGCGCGGAAAGGCGGCAAGGCCTTCCTTTTGGCGCAACGTAGCCATGCGCTGGCGGCGATCGGTGAGGATCTTGTGCGGGTAGGCCTGATGGCCCACGTCCCACACCAGACGGTCGTCGGGAGTGTCAAACACGTAGTGGAGGGCGATCGTCAGTTCGATCACGCCCAGGCCGGCACCGAAGTGACCGCCGGTCTGGCCCACCGTGTACAGCAGCTCCGAGCGCAGCTCGTCTGCCAGGGTCTCGAGTTCGGCTTCGCCAAGACGGCGCAGGCCGGCCGGTGTCGCGGCACTGTCGAGCAGCGGCGTCATCGGGCGTTCGCGGGGAAACTCTTGAAACGTCGTTGGCATCAGGCGAATCGTTATAGGTGTGAAGAGGCGGCAGTTTACCTTATGCAGCGCTGACTGCCCACGCAGTGGACACCCCGCGGGAGGCAAAAGGTGGCTTAGCTGCGACGGTCGACGATGTAGCGGGCCAGGTCGCGCAGCGGCTCGGCAGCGGCACCGAAGGGGCGCAGCGCGTGCAGAGCCTGGTCGCGCAGCTCCAGAGCGTAGGCTTTGGCAGCCTCCATCCCGAGCAGCGCAGGGTAGGTCGGTTTGTCGCGGGCGATATCGGCGCCCTGGCGTTTGCCAAGGGTCTCGGTGTCACTCTCGACGTCAAGAATATCGTCCTGCACCTGGAACGCCAAGCCAACGGCCTGCGCATACACTTGCAGGGCCTTGAGCTCGTCCTTTTCGGCGCGGCCACTGGCCAAGGCGCCGAGGCGCACGCTGGCTTCGATCAGTGCGCCGGTCTTGTGACGATGCATGTAGGCGAGGGCTGTCTGGTCAAGCTTGAGGCCCACGGAACCAAGATCGATTGCCTGGCCGCCGACCATTCCGGCCGGGCCAGCGGCCAGTGCCAAGGTGCGGACCATTTCGAGGCGCGTGGCATCGCTGGGCATGGGGCTCAGTCGGGTGTCGAGCAAGGCGCTGAAGGCCATGCTCTGCAAACCATCACCCGCCAGGATCGCGCAGGCTTCATCGAACGCCTTGTGGGTGGTCGGCTGGCCGCGGCGCAGATCGTCATCGTCCATGGCCGGCAAATCGTCATGCACCAGTGAATAGGCATGAATCAGCTCCACGGCACACGCGGCACCACTGGCGTCTTCGGGGGCGCTGCCAAAGGCCTCGCAGCTGGCGTATACCAGCAAGGGACGCACGCGCTTGCCGCCATTCATCACGCTGTAGCGCATGGCCGCGTAAAGGCGTTCAAGCTGCGGTGCAGGTGCGGCAAACAGGGTATCCAGCGCGGCATTGACGCGTTGCTGGCAGGTGTCCTGATAGCGCTCGATCATTCGCCGCGGTCCTCGTCGAGGGCTTCTTCGACCAGTTCGCCGTCGCGTTCGAGCAGCATTTGCACCTTTTGCTCAGCCTGAGCCAGCGCCCCTTGGCACTCGCGAGTCAGGCGGATGCCCTGTTCGAAGGCGGTCAGGGAGTCTTCCAGCGACAGCTCGCCGTTTTCAAGGCGCTCGACCAGCGTTTGCAGGTCCGTGAGCGATTGCTCGAAATCCACGGAAGCTTTTTTTCGGGCCATGGCGGCTATCTCGATAGGTTTTCAACCGGCGCGACACTAGCAGAGCGGGGGCTTGCGGGCAAATGCGCGGCGCTGGATTTCAGGGCTGATCAGATGTTGAGAGGGTAGCGAGGCGGTCCGTCGCGTCGGTACAGACCGTTTTACGGTCCCACTTGCCGATAGCAACAGCCAAAGACCACGATTTCCATTCTCAACATCTGATAGACCACATGACAGCCGCTACTGCGCAATTTTATCTTGTAGATCCCATTACTTTTTGCGCAGAGCAAAAAACAACCACTGGGAGAAAATGTACAAACGGCGTTTTGGGTGAGGCTTAACACGAAATGGGAGTCTATTTCAGAGGGTAATGCTTCACGCTGGTAGTGATCGCTGTGGAGAGGATGATTTCAGGGGTCGCGCAGTGCCATTCAGGTACTTCGCATGTTTTGCCGATCCGGATTCGGCGCGGCCCCAACGCAGGTGTATCAGTGTCCAAAAACAACAACGACCCCGTCATCACCCCCCATGACCATAGCTACAAGCTGCTTTTTTCGCAGCAGATCCTTGTCAAGGATTTGCTTCGAGGTTTCGTGCCCCAGGATTGGGTGGGACAGCTGGACTTCGATACGCTGGAAAAGGTCGGTACCGAATATATCAGCGATGAATTGCTGAGGCGGTCTAACGATCTCGTCTGGCGGCTCAGGCTAAACGGCGAAAACTGGATTTACGTCTATGTGATGCTCGAATTCCAAAGCAGCAATGAGCGCTGGATGGCGCTTCGGTTGATGACCTATATCGGCTTGCTTTATCAGGACTTGGTGCGTAACGGGAAGTTAACCGAGAACGGCAAATTGCCTCCTATCTTCCCCATCGTGATGCATAACGGCCTCAAACCATGGCGATCACCACTTAATCTCAGCGAGCTGATCGAGAGCGTTCCAGGAGACTTGGCTTGTTATAGTCCTCAGCTGACATATTTTTTGCTCGACGAGGGCTGTCAGGCAACGGACGGCGCTGCCCAGCGCGATAATTTTGCAGCGGACCTGATTGACCTTGAATGCAGCACATCATCCGAGGAGGCTTTGACGGTCATCAAGCGCCTCAAGGCCAGGCTCAGCCACCCCGAACATCGGCCATTGGCCGAGGCATTCAAGGCATGGGTGCAAGCGGTGCTGGTCAAACGTCTGTTTCCGGCAGAAGATATCCCCAAAATTGGCTCCTTCGAGGAGGTGACCACCGTGTTAGAAGAACGGGTAGATCAGTGGCGTAACGATATTCAGCGCGAGGCAATGCGCAAAGGCTTGCTCGAGGGACGGGAAGAGGGTCGTCAGGAGGGACGTCTAGAAGGTCGCCAAGAGGGACGCCAAGAGGGGCGTCAAGAGGGACGTCAAGAGGGACGCCTGGAAGGTCGTCTCCAAGGTGTTCAAGAAGGGCTCGAACGGGGTATCCGCAAGGCCCAGATCGACTTGTTAAGCAAGCAAGCCGAGCACCGTTTCGGGCCGCTGACACTGGCTATGAGTGAACGGCTTGCTGAATTCGACCAAAAGCAATTCGATGTGTTTGGCTCGCGGATATTCACTGCGCAGTCACTCGATGAGCTGTTTCAACTCGCTTGATGGCATCAATCATTCACTGACCTTGGGTAAGTGAATGAACATTTCGCCCTCGAAACTGTGATGCCCTGCTGTCAGTATTCGTCAAGACTGCTAACCCCCGCTGCCGTCGGGGGACTGACAACAGGGCCTTTCATGCAAACGCTGTTGAACGAAATTCTCGATGAAGTGCGTCCCCTGATCGGCCAAGGCAAAGTGGCCGATTACATCCCCGCGCTGGCCGACGTGCCGGCACAGCAACTGGGCATTGCCGTGTATGGCAATGACGGTACCTCCTATTGCGCAGGCGACGCGCAAACGCTGTTCTCGGTGCAGAGTATTTCCAAGGTGTTCAGCCTGGTGCAAGCGATCGGGCATTCCGGGGAGGCCATCTGGGAACGGCTTGGTCACGAGCCCTCCGGGCAGCCGTTCAACTCGTTGGTGCAGCTGGAATTCGAACGGGGGCGACCGCGCAATCCCTTCATCAATGCAGGCGCCTTGGTGATTTGCGACATCAACCAGTCACGTTTTGCCGCGCCGACCTTGTCGATGCGTGATTTCGTGCGGCGGTTGTCGGGCAACCCGCAGGTATTGATCGACAGCAAGGTCGCCGACTCCGAGTATCAATTCCGCTCGCGCAACGCGGCCATGGCGTACTTGATGAAGTCATTCGGCAACTTCCATAACGAAGTAGAAGCCGTGCTGCGCAGTTACTTCAGCTATTGCGCGCTGCAGATGAGTTGCCTGGACCTGGCCAAAGCCTTTTGCTTCCTCGCCAACGAGGGCTTCTGCAAGCACAGCGGCGAGCAGATATTGACTGCGCGCCAGAGCAAGCAGGTGAACTCGATCATGGCCACCAGCGGCCTGTATGACGAAGCCGGCAATTTTGCCTACCGGGTCGGACTGCCGGGCAAGAGCGGGGTAGGCGGCGGGATTGTCGCGGTGGTACCGGGGCGCTTCACCGTGTGCGTGTGGTCGCCGGAGCTCAACGCGGCCGGTAATTCCCTGGCCGGTATGGCAGCGCTGGAGCTACTCAGTGAGCGGATCGGCTGGTCAGTGTTCTGACCCGTACCCTGTAATGAACCGCCCCACCCAAGGCAAACGCGTCGAAGGGTGGGGGGATGATTGCTTTGCGAGTCAGAGCGAGTAGCGCTCGATCACTTGGTGATGGGGCTGGGTATCCACCTGGCAGTGCTCGGCCAAGTGCAGCCAGCAGAGCTGATGGGGCCACTGCGCCGTCGCCGCCCGCAAGGTGTTGTGCAGGTCGACGGCGGGCAAGTGCGCTGGAATCGCTACTGTGAAATACATACCCGGCAGCGGTTCCTCATCAGCCTGCTCGGCGTCGCTGAGCTGATAATCACTGTTGCTGTGCACCCAGAGTTGCCAGCCTTTCGCTTCGATCTGCTCGCGCAACGCGCCAAACGCTGCATCGCCGGCATACACGCCGTCGGCCAACCAGCTTGGGCCGAAGCCGCCTTTTTCGAGCACGTGAACCATCAAGTAGGTGGGCACGAAACGCTCGCGCTCTTGCTCGTCCTCGGGTGGCTGGAACAGCATCGAAGCGTCGAATACGACCCGATCCCCCACGTGCTGAGCGTACTTGTGGTACGCGTTTTCGACGATCCGTGCCGTCACCGGGCCGGTACGACGGGCGTAGTAGTCGACCGCTTCGCCGTTCTCGACAAAGCGCACAATGGCCCAGCCCCAGTCTTCTTCGATCGGTCCTTGCTGGCTCGACAGCTCCATCTCCAGCTGCTGCGCCACCTCGCGCACGCTGGCCCAGTCTTCGGCGCAACTGGCGGCGGTCATCAGGTCCCATAGGGTCGGGCCTGGTTGCTCTAGTACTGTCACCAACTGGCGGTAACTCAGCGTAGCCTCGGCAAAGCGCTCTTGCTTCATCAAGGCGCGGGCGAGCATGTCGCGGGCGCCGTGACGCTCGGGGTCGAGTTCCAGTACGCCAAGGCAGGCGCGCTCCAGTTCGGGCCAATCGCTCAAACGTTCGGCCATCCGCGCCTCGCACCACAGCGCGGTCAGTGGCACGGTGGGGCGATAGAGCTGGATCAGGCGTTTGACTTGATCATGCTCGCCGCTGTCCAGCAATTGGCCAAGCAGGTAGTAGGCCATGCGGTCTTCGTGCTCGGTGTGTTCACGCACGTAATCCCATAGCAGCGCGATGCCTTGTGCTTCGGCCGAACAGGCCTGCAGCGCGCTCGCCGTGTTTTCCAGCAGGGCGACGTCGTCCGGGCGCTGTTGCAAGGCGCGCAGTAGCCACTGGACTTCGACCTCTGGGTCGCGCGGTGGACGCTCGGGGTCTTCCCGGTCGAGCCAGGTCAACAGCTCGTCAGCCGGCACTGGCAACGCGTCCTGATCGGGCATGGCGTCCACCAGTGCTGACAGTTCGGCAAGCAGGGCGCTGGCGCCGCAATCTGCCTTGAGTTCGTTCAGGTGGGGCAGGGCCAGCGCCAGATGGCGCCGAGCGCTCCAAGCTGAGCCTCGTTGTACGGCCAGGCGCACCGCCGGTTCAGTCAGGTCGATGACCAGCCGGTGCGTGCCTTGGCGCGAGTACTGCAGCAGCGTGCGGTAGACCGTGCTGCCCAGGCCCCAGGTATTGCGTTCGGGGGCGCGTTGCACCAGTTCGTAAACAATGCGTACCCAATTCTTGCGGTAGCGCGGGGCGATCTCGTTGTAGGCAGGGAGCAGCTCCATGGCCTCGTCGTCACGGCCCAGGCCGACCAGTGCCAGAGCCTTGGCGAGGTCCCGCGGCTGGGTGGTGTTCTTCCATTCCGGACCGTCGGCCTTGGTTTCCAGCGCCTCGATCAGCAGTAATGCATCGGCCGGGCGTCCCATGGCCAGCAGGGCGTGGACGCGGACTTCAGCCAGGCCGCCAAAGTCCTCTTCGCCGGCATCGATGATCTTTTGCTCCTGCTCGTCCATGTAGGCCAGCACGTCGTCGTAGCGCCTGGCGTCGAGCAGGGCCTCACCTTTTTCCACCGACAGGCACTGGTAGCAGGCCCAGCTCGGATCGATGCGGGTCATGGTCTCTTCGCACACTTCGATGCGCTCCGGCACCCAGCCCGGGCCGTCGATGTTGGCGTAGCAGGTTGCCAGGTCCTGGGTCACGCACACCGATTGGGGACAATCGATGGTGTTGTCGCGGTGCGCGGCCTCGAACAGCGACACGGCGTCCGCCAGTGCAGTTTCACCCTCCATCTGGTTGCCCAGGCGGTTGCGCATTTCCCAGTGCCGGGTGAACACGTCGAGCCACGGATTGGCCAGCGTCTTGTTGATCGCTTTGACCTCGGGCAGCAGCGCCTCGGCGCGTTCGACCTCAAGTTCGGAGACGTAGTTGGTCAACTGGTTGATGCTGTCTGCGCTTTGCCCCTGGCCTGCGTCACGCAGATCGTCCTGAAGTTTTTCTACCCAGGCCCAAATATTCATGATGGTTCTTCCCTGTCTCTTGGCTAATCACGGTTATTTATGCAGCAGTTGTTGCACCGCCCCGGCCAGGTCGGTCAGTGCCTGGTTCAACGAGGGGCCAGCGGGGCCATTGCCTTGGCCGGCGATGATCACTTTGAAAGCCTTGAGCAACAGCGCGGCGTGCCCCGCCCGTGGATTGTCATCTTGCGCGGCCTTGATCAACGCCTGAATGGCCGGGTTGTCGAGGTTCAGGTACAGCTTGGTCAGGTACGTGGCGTCGACTTTCTGGGTGAACTGTCGCGCCAGGCGCAGGGCCGAGGTGGAGACGCGCTTGTCGTTCTGGTCCTGATCCAGGCGCTGCTTGAGCTGCGCCTCATGATCGGGCACCACTACCAGGGGCAATTCGGCGGGGCTGAAGCGGGCGATCACCAGACGTTCTTCGTGAGCCAGATGATCGTGCAACCATTGCCGTGCCGGTTCGTCGAGCTCGGCCAGTTGGAACAGCTGACGGTTGCCTTGCTCGGTGCCCAGTTCGATCAAGCGCACCTTGCGCGCCTCGGCCCAGCGACGCAAGAACGGGACCACCGCATAACGATTGCCCAAGGCCACCGGTGCACCCATGGCGCGGAACAGCATCTCCTCGAAGCCGCTTTCATTGTCGAGGATCACGTACAGCGCGCCCTTGAAGAGCAATTCACTGGCCGGCAGATCGCCTTGCGAGGTCGGCACCTTGACGCTGTCCATCAGCAGGCCGAACAACCGCTCGTCGCTCAAACAGGCGCCCAGCAACGCCTCGTTGTGGCGCACCAGCACGCGCCGCCAGGCTTGCGGTTGCGTCTTGCCCAGTTCCACCAGGCCGTCGATCAGCGCTTCGCTCAAGGTGTGCTGGATGGCGTGGTAATGATTGTCGCGCTGCAAGTCCTCGCGGCTGGCGGTCGGCGTCAGACGGTTGGACTCGATCACTCCGCCGATAAAGCCGGCCCAGGGCGGCAGCAGGTCGCGGGCGTCGTCATCGAGCAACATACCGCGCAAGAACACCGACAGATTGCGGTTGTCAGTGGTGCCATAGGTGCCGCCGTCCTGTACCCACAGCAGGCCCACGGCATCGCTGGCACCTTCGGGGCGCACGGGCATGCAGCAGATCGGCTCGAAGTTGTGTTCGAAGCGCGCGGCGAACTCCAGGTTGCGGCGCACCTGCAACTGCGGCATCAGCGTTACAGCAGTCTCATCCCGCCAAGGTGGCGGTGCCGGATTGATCGCCTTGCCGTCCTCGCCGACATGAATCGGCTCGCGCAGCAGCACGCAATAGCGCTCGAGGATTTCCCTCAGATGGACGGTGCGCGTCAGCATGCCGAAATCATCCTGCAACTCGAGGATGATTTCGGTACCCACCGGCCGTGCCGGCATCGCGCTGACACTGTATTGCTCGGCGTTGGTCGAGACGTAGACGAAGCCCAGCTCCGGGGTTTGATACGAGGTGGTACGCACGGTCACGCGCTTGGCCAGCACGAAGGCCGACAGAAAGCCCAGGCCGAACATGCCGATCAGGCCGCTGTCATCCGGGCCGTCCTGGCGCAGGGTGCGGGTATAGCTGACGCCGACGGTGGCGAGGAAGTTGTGGATCTCGGACTCGGTCAGACCGGCCCCGGTATCGATGATCCGCACGGTATTGGCGCTGCTGTCGCCGAGCACCTCGATGCGGCTCTGGCCTTGCCAATCGGGTTGCTCGTGGCGGCGGCGCAGGATCGAGTCATGGGCGTTCTGCACCAACTCGCGCAGCGCCACCATGGGCGTCGAGTAGAGGTGTTTGCTGAGCACCGACATCACGCCGGAGAGGTCGACGCCAGCGCGACGGATTTGCGCGGGCTCGCAAGGAGGGTCAATAGGGTTCATGTCGATCCTGACGTTATTGACGGATGCGCTTTGCTCGGAGCGGGGCCGTGGCAAGCGGATTGAGGAGGGGGATTTTGCCACAGAAGTGCAGGCGTGGGCTGCGCCCGGAAGGGGGACGCGGGTCCGATAACCTGTCGGAACCGCGTCTATACACGCAAGCTTACAATTTGAAGCGGCCGACCAGTTGGTTGAACGACACCGCCAGACGCGACAGGTCCTGGGTCGAGGCCGACGTTTGATGGGCGCCGGCGGCGGTCTGCGTCGACAAGTCCTGGATGTTGACCAGGTTGCGGTCCACTTCACGGGCCACGTGGGCTTGCTCTTCGCAGGCGCTGGCGATGACCAGGTTGCGGTCGTTGATCTGGCCGATGCCTTCGGCGATCATTTCCAGCGCATCGCCGGTCGCCATGGCCAGTGTCTGTGTGTTGGTCACCAACGATTGGCTCTTGCCCATCGCCACCACCGCCTGATCGGCGCGCGATTGCACGGCGCCGATCATGCTTTCGATCTCGCCGGTAGACGATTGGGTACGCGCCGCCAACGCCCGTACCTCGTCTGCAACCACGGCAAAACCGCGACCCTGTTCGCCGGCACGGGCCGCTTCGATGGCCGCGTTAAGGGCCAGCAGGTTGGTCTGTTCGGCGATGCCACGGATGACATCCAGTACCTTGCCGATATCACGAACCTGCACCGCCAGGTCCTCGACAATGCCGGTCGACGCCTTGATTTCAACGGTGGCGCTGTTCACTGCCTTGACCGCGTCGCGGGCCTGGCCAAGGCCGCTGCTGGCCTGGGTGCTAGCGGTCTTGGAGGCCTCGGAGGTCGACATCGCATTGCGTGCGACTTCTTCCACCGCCGACGTCATCTCGGTGACGGCCGTGGCCGCCTGCTGGATCTCGTCGTTCTGACGCAGCAATCCGCGGCTGCCGTCTTCGGTCACGGCATTGAGTTCCTCGGCAGCAGAGGCAAGCTGATTCGACGCCTCGGCAATCTGGTTGATAGTCGACTTGAGGCTGCCCTGCATGTCGCCCAAGGCGTTCAACAGTTGTCCGGTTTCATCCTGGGCTGGGCTGCCGACCTTGTGGGTCAGATCGCCGCTGGCGATACGCTTGGCGCTTTCTACGGCCACGGCGATGGGGCCGCTGATCATGCGGCTGATGAGCATGCCCAGCGCCAGCGCCGCGATGAACGCGATGGCGATACCGATATACAGCACCGTCTTGGCCGAGGTGGCTTGCGCTGCGGCATCGCTGGCGCCTTCGCCGATCTGGCGGTTGTTGGACTCGACCATGATGGTCAGCTCGTCCATGATCACTCGGTAGCCTTGTTGCACTTCCCCCGAAATCAGCGCGCGAGCACCGACCAAGTCGCCTGCCTGCAACGCGGTAACCACCTTTTGCACCGAGCTTTGATAGGCCGGCCAGTCCTTCTCCATCTTGTCGCCTGCTGCGCGCTCGTCGTCAGCCAATGGGGTGGCACGGTAAATCGCGAAGGCCTTTTCGCTGGCAGCACGGTTGCCCTGCATGCTTTGCAAAATTGCATCCTTGGTGCTTTGCGGTGCCTCACCGGCGGTAGCGGCAATGAGACTGTACAAATCGCGCTGCTGAGCGATTGCGTTGCTCTTGGCCTCTGCCGTTTTGGCCACCGACACCAGATTGTTGGAAAACACCAAGTTGAAGTTTTCGGACAGTTGCGAGATGCCGCTGTTGCCGAGCAAGCCAACACCCAAGGTAATGAATGCGCACAGCCCGAAGGCCGCGATCAGTTTGGTGGAAAGTTTTGCATCGCGAAGCCAATTCATAGGGCGTGTCCTGGACGGTTGCTCGCACAGGGGGCAGGTGCTGAGCGGGATGTGAAATCGAGAGGTTCGTAGCGGGGTATCGGCTTGAAGGGGAGTGGCTTGAATGCCGACTGTCTGGAGGATGTCGAGATCTGCTTGCGACGGGTGGTTTCACCCAATCGAATCTGTTGCGCGTGCGCCAGTTCTGCGAGACCAGCCGCGCTGATGAAACAGTCGCACCACTGGCGAGGCAATTACCGTGGACTCACAATCCCATCATCCTCCGCCACCACGAGCACCCAGAAGAGTGCGAGTTCTACCTGCGCAGGGCGGTTCGAGAAAAAGGCTCGAAGCGGTCATTCTGGCGCCGGAGTTGAGGCTGATCGAATAGGGCCTTCTATTTTGCGCGTTATCCACTCGCGGCTATATTCCAGAACCCTGCCCGCCATGGCCGTCGGGAGGTGAATAAAACCATGGGGCGATTCCGGCAATAGGTGCACCTCGACATCTGCCGACGCTTTCCAGCGATCTGCCATATGGCGCGTATCGTCCAATAGCGGATCGATCTCTCCGACAAACATCAACGCCGGTGGAAAGTCCGTGAAATCACCATACAGAGGTGATAAAGGCGGCTGTCGGCGTTCTTCATCGCTCAATCCTGGGGTGAGCGTGCGCAGGGCCTCGACCATACCGGGGCCATCCAATACCAGGGTTTCGTGGCCCGCCGCATGGACACTGGGGGTTCCGGTCATGTCGTAAACGCCGTAATACAGCACCGCGCCGCTAATACGCCGCAGCAAATCGGGCCATTCTTTAAGCGCCGATAAGGTGGCAGCTGCAAGGTGCCCGCCTGCAGACTCGCCAACCATAATGACTGGCAGGCCAGCGAACTCTTTACAGCTTTCGCTCAAGAAGTACCGCGTGGCCGCGAGACAATCTTCCATCAAGCCTTGGATCGGTGTAGATACGGCGAGGCGATAATCGATGGAGACGACCGTCACGTTACATTCCTGGACCATCGCCACGTTGCGGTCATCATCCATCTGCGCGTTACCGATGACCCAGCCGCCACCGTGTATGTCGATCACCAGGCCTTTCGCTTTGCCGGCAGGCCTGATGATCCTTACGGCCACTGGCGCGCAACCGTCCACATAAACCGAGCTGGTTTCGATACGCAGCCCGTGCTTGGCGGTCTTGATGACACTGCCGAGCTGGCTGGCGCGCAACAGCGCCTGAATCGCAAGGGGTGTGATGCGGTTACTGACTCGAAAACGCGGTAGCCAGGCGAGGGCTGTATTAATGCGGCGCAATTGCGCCAGTTCCTGTTCGCCGCGACACCAGCCCTGTTCGATATCCATTTTTCTTGCCCTGCAGTGGGAATGAGGTCTGTAGATATGGAGGATGAAATGAGTGTGAGGGTTCAGGTTCGATGGAAAATCGTAAGCACAACTAGCAGATCTGAGAG
>CAJCIO010000106.1 GCA_903970465.1 Gammaproteobacteria bacterium | reverse complement strand
GTGACCCCATCACTGCTGCTGGTGGCATCCACTTCGGATTCCTTGAACTCATGCACCGAATAGATACGGCCCTCCGCATCCCGTGCATGAAATTGTCCAACGAGCACTGCAGCCATTTGATTCACAACCTCTGTGTCTAGCGTGTATTGATCTGCACGATAGACCACTGTTTTATAGGGGAGTTTAGCGCGGCGGAAAAAATAATCAGAGGTGCGCCGCGTGTCAGCCTCCACTTATACCACGGGCCAGCCTTTCGGGCCCGGGAATGTCCCTGCAAAGGCTGTAAAGAACCCGAGCCGGCGGGTAAACTCTCGCCACGCGCCGATCGATACCGGTATCGGCGCATCGGAATCTAGAGAGTCAGTCATGGGCGCACAGTGGAAAGCAAAACATAGAGAAGCCGCAGCCAACGCCAAAGGGCGGATTTTCGGCAAGCTGGCCAAGGAAATTTCGATCGCGGCACGTTCTGGAGCCGATCCAGACACCAACTCGCGCCTGCGTCTGGTTATCGAGCAGGCCAAAAAGGCCTCGATGACCAAGGAGACCCTGGAGCGTGCGATCAAAAAGGGCGCCGGTATCGGTGGCGATGCGGTGCAGTACACCTTGGTCAAGTACGAAGGCTTCGCGCCGCATCAGGTGCCGTTGATCGTCGAGTGTCTGACCGATAACGTCAAGCGCACCGTCGCCGAGATTCGCGTGCTGTTTCGCAAGGGCCAGCTGGGCGCGGAAGGTTCGGTGTCCTGGGATTTCGACCATGTCGGCATGATCGAAGCCACGCCCGACAGCCTTGAGGCGGACCCCGAAGAAGCTGCCATTGAAGCCGGTGCCCAGGATGTCGAGCCCGCTGAAGATGGCGCAAGCCTGTTCCTGACCGAGACTACCGACGTCGATGCAGTGCAGAAGGCCCTGCCGGAGCAGGGTTTCACTGTTGTCTCGGCGAAGATCGGTTATATCGCCAAGAACCCGGTAACCCTGACCGATGAGACTCAACTGGCTGAAGTCGAGGCGTTCCTGGACGCCATCGATGGTCACGATGACGTGCAGAACGTCTATGTCGGCCTGGCGGGTTGACTCTCTAATGTAGCGGGGGGACTTGCCCTCGATGGGGCCGGCAAGCACAGCACCATTCGGCAGCAAGCCCCCTCGCTACAATGGTAGCGCCGCCACCACTTCAGCAAAGCTGGGGCGGGCACTGACCTGCGCCTGGATGCATCGCGCCTGGAGCTCCTGCAAACGCCCATCCGCCGTCTCGCAATGCGCCAACCATTCCCCCAGCAGAATACCGAAGGCTCGGACTTCAATGCGTTCCAGCGCCTGAGCCATCGGCTGTCCGTCATGCGGATAGAAGGTCGCGGCACCAAAATCTCCCAGCAGGCACCGGCCATCAGGCTGATACAGCAGGTTGTGGGCGTACAGGTCGCCGTGGGCGATCCCCAGTCCATGCAGATGCGCACCCACCGAGGCGATCGCCGCGGTCATCTTGCGCACCGCCTCGATGCTGAGCGCGAAGCCTTCGGGATACACATCGCGGCTGCAAGAAACGAGGCTGGGCGGGCCGGCCATGTTCAGGTAGGCGCTATCGATCAGGGTCATCACCAAGGCCTGGGTGCCTTGCGGATGATCATAGACCCGCCCTTCGAGGGGGATCAGATTGGCGTGCAGACCCGCGTGCAGGCACGCACGCATTTCATCCAGCGGCGAACCGTCGCTGGTTACCTCACCTTTGTACAGCTTGACCGCCACCTCATGGCCATCGGTCCGCCGGGCCCGATGGATGATGCCCGAGGCGCCTTGGCCCAGCACTTCGAGCAGGTGCAATTGGGTCCAGCCAATGGCTTGGGTGGGCGGCTCTACGCTGGGCGCGGCAAAGCCTTGGGGCAGCGGATTCCCGGCATACGCCAACCACGCCAGACTGGGCAGGGTCATCAGCCAGTCAGGCAGTTTTGGCAATTGATTGGCGGAGATGCGCAGCAACTCCAGGCGTTCGAGGCGCGACAGATCTGGCAGCACGGTCAGGCGATTGCCGGCCAGCATGAGTTTTTGCATCTCGGTGCAATCGCCCAATTCGTCGGGTAATTGCTCGATGCAGTTATCGGTCAGGATCAACCAGCGCAGATGCGGCGGCAGGGCTTGCGCCGGTACGCTGACGATACGGTTGGCCTTGAACCCGACCATGCGCAGCGAGATACAGCGCCCGATGCAGGTGGGCAGCTCGGTGAACTGGTTATCCGAGCAGAACAGCACCTGCAGCTTGTGCAGGCGATGAAGGTCCTCGGGCAGGCTGGTCAGGGCGTTACCGCTTAGGTTGAGCACCTCCAGGGTATCGGCCAGATCGAAAATGGCCTGGGGGAATTCGCGTAACCCACAGGACAGGTCCAGTCGGGTCAGGCCGGTCAGTTGGCCGGCTTCAAGGCGTGCGAGGGTGTCCGTCAACGGTAGGGTTCCTGGAAAAAGAAGTCAGGTCGGGCTGTCGATAGTACGCAATTGCCCAAGGCGACTGCGCGTGCGCATCAGGTCGATGGCCTTGGCATTCAATGCCTGATCCAGCGGCCACCGACTGATGAGGGTAAGGTGTTTGTCCTGATCGTAAAGCACGTCGACCAGATTGATGAAGCGTTGCTGCACCGCGATCGGACAGTCATCGAGCAGGGGCAGATTGTCGACGGTCCATTGATCGAAATGTCGGCACAGTTCCAGATAATCCATCACAGCGGTCGGCTGCTCACACAGGTCCGTGAAGTCGAACCCGATATGGCGGTCAATGTTCATCCGGGCGCGTAGTTGTCGGGTACCGACCGCCAGCGCAAACGGCGCCGGATTGATGGGCAGCTTCAAGGCCACGCGCTGTTGCAGGTCGCCGGGGTGCACGTAGCGACCTTGGGCGAACTGCTGGTTGGCGCCGGATTCGGGCACGCTGCGGTAGTCCTGATTGCCGCCCACCTCCAGGACTTCCATGCGCTCGTGAATCAGCCGAATCACGGGCAGAAAACGCTCGTGATACAGCGGATTGGGCAACAGCCCTGCCGGTGGGTAGTTGGAGGTCACCAGCAGACAGACTCCACGCTCGAACAGGGCCTTGAACAGGCGCGTGATCAGCATCGCATCGCCGATGTCATGCACATGGAATTCGTCGAAGCACAGCAGGCGGCAATCGGCGAGCAGTTCATCCAGCGTGGTTTGCAAGGCGTCAGCGCTGCCACGGTGGGCGAACATGCCTTGGTGCAGGCGGACGAAAAAATCGTGGAAATGTACACGTCGTTTACGACTCAGGGACACGCCCTCGAAAAAACCATCGAGCAGCCAGCTTTTCCCGCGCCCCACCGCGCCGTACAGGTACAGCGAGCGGGGCGCCTCTGCCTCGCCCAGCAACGGCTCGACCCGTTCGGCCATGCTGGTGATGACCTGCTGCTGGCCCTGGCTCAAGGTGTAACCCAGGTCGCGGGCCTTGCCGTGAAAATGCTCGATCAGCTGCTGACCTGCAGCGGGCAAAGGCCGCGTTGCGCCTGCAGTGACCTGTCGCGACCATTTGAACCAGGGTTTCTTCGGGGGTGTCGCCGCCAAGGGAGCGTCCTCAGGAAATCGAACTGCGGCGATTATACGGAAAATCGCGGTTCGATTTCGGCGCAGTCATGACCTGGCTTGAATGGCGTCTTGATGGTAGCGCCGATGGCCTGGCGTAATCGCACAGTAGCCGGGTCCTCCACCGGGATCACCATGGCGTCGTGTATCCGGGACGCCGCCTAGCCTGCCGTCATTCCGCGCAGGTGGAAATATTTTTCTCGGCTATTTTCAAGAGAGCAAGGAATAGACGTCTTCGGTGCTCGTCTCATAGCACCTTCACCCTCTGGCTTGCGCCTCTGGAGTTACACATGAGCGATCCCTTACCTCCCTTGTCCACAGGAAGCAAAGCGCTGCGGTTCGGCGTCATTGCCGCCGTGGTTCTGGTTGCCAGTGGCGCTTTTGCCTACGTCAACGGTAGTTTGGACCGCAGCCGCCTCACGCCCAAAGTGCTGGTCGACAACCTGGAGCGCGGCGGCGGTGTGCATCCGGGCTACCGGCGCAATCACGCCAAGGGCGTGTGCATCGTCGGCTATTTCGAGAGTAATCGCCAGGCCGCTGATCTGTCGGTCGCCAGCCTGTTCGGCGACGAGAAGACCCCAGTAGTGGGGCGCCTGGCGCTGCCTAGCGTCAATCCCTATGCCCCGGACAGCAGCGTGCCGATCCGCAGCATGGCGTTGCGTTTCACCCTCACCAACGGCCAGCAATGGCGCACGGGGATGAACAGCATGCCGGTGTTTCCGATCGGTACCCCCGAAGCCTTCTATCAACAACAGATGGCCAGCGCGCCGGACCCGGCCACGGGCAAACCGGATCCGACGAAGATGAAGGCGTTTTTTGCCGATCATCCCGAAGCCGCGCCGTTCCTGGCCTGGATCAAGACCGCCAAGCCGTCTGCCAGTTTCGCCACCGAGACCTACAACAGCATCAATGCCTTTTATCTGGTCAATGCCAAAGGCGACCGTCAGGCGGTACGTTGGGCCATGGTGCCGGTGGCGAGTGATGAAGCCGATGCCGTCGCTGCCGCTCCCGCCGGGGGCGATTTTCTCCAGCAGGACCTGGCCCAGCGCCTGGTGCTCGGCCCGCTGCGCTGGCAGTTGCGCATCACCTTGGCCAACCCCGGTGATCCGGTGGACGACGCCAGTAAGGCCTGGCCCGCTGACCGTCGGGTGGTGACTGCGGGCACTTTGGTGATTAACAAGCTCGAAGCCCAGAACGACGGCGAGTGCCGTGACATCAACTATGACCCGACCGTGTTGCCCAACGGAATCGAAGCTTCTAGCGACCCATTGCTGGCGGCGCGCTCTGCCGCCTATGCGAGCTCCTATCTGCGCCGCACCGGTGAAGTGGATCAACTCAAGGAGGCAGGCAAATGAAGACTTCATCCAAGCTCGCTCATTTTGTGCCTCTGGCGCGCTGGTTGCACTGGTTGATGGCGATCGGGTTGTTGGCGATGCTGTTTATCGGCGCGGGTATGGCAGCTTCGGTCTCGGAGCGCCACGAGTGGTTGATTCATCTGCACAAACCGCTGGGCATCGCCTTGCTGATCCTGGTCATTCTGCGTATCGCGGTGCGCTTGAGCACACCCCAGCCACCGTTGCCGGCGGATTTGCCCGCGGTGCAGTCACTGGCGGCCAAGGCCTCTCATCTGTTGCTGTATGGGTTGATGCTGGTGCTGCCACTGGTGGGGTGGGCCATGCTCTCGGCTGCGGGTGATCCGATCATGCTCACCGAAAGCCTGCGCCTGCCGCCGATTCTGCCGCCGCACGCCGAAACCTTCGCGTTGTTGCGCAAGGCGCACGGCTACCTGGCGTACTTGTTGTTCTTGACGATTCTCGTGCATGTTGCCGCCGCCCTGTACCACGGTCTGATCCGTCGCGACGGCGTGCTGCAGAGCATGGCGCGTAGCGGCAGCAAGGACTGAGCCTAACGCAACTGGGGGAGGATACGGATGCAGGTCGCCAGCACATCCTTGCCCAGTTGCATCGAGCGGGCGCCATTCCACCCCGTACGCGGGTTGGGGGCGTCATCATGATCCTTGAAGGGCATCTCCAGGGTGAACGACAGGCAATCGAATTTCTCACCGACGCTGTTGCAGGCCAGTTGCAGATTGGCCTTGCCGGGCTGTGAGCGGCCATAGCCGTGGACTTGCTGAAAATCCACGGTCTGCTCGCACAACCAGTCGCGAAACTGCTGCTCCAACTGCGCGATGCGGGGTGTGTACCCAGGGTTGCCTTCGCAGGCGGCGGTGAAGACATGGGGGATTTCTTCGTCACCGTGCACATCGATGAACAGGTCGACGCCATACTTTTCCATCTGCTGCCTGATGAACAGGACTTCCGGTGCCGTTTCGGCATCGGCAGCGGCGTCCTGCCAGGCACGGTTGAGGTCGCGTCCGGCCGCGTTGGTGCGCAAGTGGCCATGGAAGGCACCATCAGGATTGACGTTAGGCACCAGATACAGATCGCCTTCAGCCAGCAGGGTCTCCAGTGCCGCATCGGGGTGCTGCAAGCGTTCGACGATGCCTTCCATGAACCACTCGGCCATGTGCTCGCCCGGGTGCTGCTGGGCGATAAACCACAGTTTGCGCCGGCCAGGCTGGCCGTTGCCCAGGCGCAGCACTGGAATGTCGCGACCCTCGATGCTGCGACCGACCGCCATCAATTGCATGCCGGCCTTGTTCAGCGCATCGCTGACCAGTTGATCATGGCGGGCGCGGCTGTAGGGTTCGAAATAGGCGAACCAGGCCTCGGATCCGGTCGGCAAGCATTCAACATGCAATGCCTTGCCGTCGAAGTGGGAGGATACGCGGAACCAGTCCTGCTGATCATAGGAGGCCACCGCCTGGTAATCCTGCCATGCACGAGAAAAGGTCGAGGCGCCGGCGTTTTCGAGGACGAACCGATGGAGCTCGCCCGGTACCAGGCCACTGACCTTGAAGTGGAACCACTGAAAATGCTGGCTATGCGTATCAGGACGAATGGCCAGGCGGACATGCTGGCGGTCGCTCGCGTCTATCACTTGAATATTGCCGCTGTCGAAATCGGCGCGGATATCGAGCGAGGGTAAGGCCAGGGTCATGGTGTTGAATCCTTGTGGAGTACTTATGCATCGATACTCTACACCCAAGCCGTTGTCCGGCGCAGGGATCAGAACGCCAGCACCATCAACAGGACCATGCTCAGCAGGCCGGCCAGCCAAGCGCCAATTTCGAGGGGGTGGTGCCTTCGCTGGTAATTGCCGTTCAGGGCCTGATGTCGAGCCGGTACCAGCAGTTGTCGCCAGTGCAGTTCGGTTTCATGGAACGCGGCCAAATGTTCGGGGGCGGCATCCAGCCAGCGGCGAAAATCGATGCGTTCACTGGCCGTGGTCTGCGGATTCTGCAACTGGACGTACCACTCGCAGGCCTGCCGCTCGTGTGGCGCCAGCTCGGCGGGCGTGCGGGTGTGCTGCAGCGCGCGGACCATGTCGTTGTGCAATTCTTCGGGGGAAATATCGAGTCGCTGGGCAATGGCTGGGTATGCCAGCGCGTCGACCCGGCTGAGCAGGAAAACCTGCTGGGTGCGTCGCGGCAGTTGCCTGATCCGGGAGTAGAAGTATTGTTCGGCGCCAGAAAGTTGCTGGTGGCCGTTGTCCGGCATACGTTGAAACAACTGCTGTAAGGGGGTGAGCAGGCTGGTCATGAATCTGTGCTCCGCGTAAGGGGCAAGCGAACGACATTAGAAGCCTGAACTGCGTGGCATCTTCCGTGAAAGCGAATTGAGCTTAGTATTGTTGCGATTGATTCTCAAGTGCTGATCTGATCTTCGTTGCACTTGGCAGGTCTTTTCTTCGATTTAGATTTGTTTCGGGACTTTTCATATTTGATAGTGATTTGCTATGATCTCGTCATTGAACCACACCGAATTTCTGCAGCAACGCAGTACCTTCTTCATTAGCCTGAAGAACCAAAAAAAAGACCCGGCAAAAAGCCGGGTCAAAAACCGTGATTAGCCTGATGAGGAGATAATCTGAGAGTCCGACCTAAGGTCTTTCAGGTTACCCACTGATCTCTCGACCAGTTGGGGCAATAATAATAGTTATCATTTGCAAGTCAAATGATTTCTCCTCGAATTTTCCTTGTTTTTTTCTGGCTGCCTGTCCTGGCGGCCTTTGCTCGTCGCCCCCCTGCCACGCTTTCCTCCGTGAACGCCGGCCCCAGCGACTCACTGTTGCTGCGGATGCACATCCAGCGAACGATCCACCATGCTTCTGGCCATGTTGATCATGTGCACGACGCTCAGGCCAAGATCTCGCTGCGGCCCCTTGAGTGCGTCTGCGGATTCATAGGCAGTGGCTGCTGCGCAGCGCAATAGTTCCGAAGCATGGTTGAGTGCATCGAGCATGCTCAGATCGTTGCGTGCGACGAAGGGGTCGGCGCTTGGCGTTGACGGTGCGGGTGCGGGTGCGGGTGCAAGATAGAAGTCCAGGGCTTTGCGTGACAGCAGGCAGTCTTTGAGCGACTCGCTCGGGACGAATTCGACGGTAGTGTCTTTTCGATGTCGCATAGTTTTTTCCCCATGATAGGCCGTTGCGGTGTGGCCGCCGCAGATTCAGCCCCCAGCGTAATACTGCCTGTAGTTATTTCAAAATTTCTGTTATTACATACTGTGTATGTAGCTTGGCGTCAGGGCAGGTAAGGTGCTCAACCATGAATAAATGGAAAGAGCTGGTCAAAGAAATAATGCGTGAGCAGAACGTCACCCAGACGGAGCTGGCAGAACGTGTCGGCGTCAGTCAGGGCGCGGTGGGGCATTGGATGCGTGGGCGCAGTACGCCCCATGTCAGCAAGATGAACCGTGTATTGCGTGAATTGGGCATGGACAATCTGGAGGTCGTGCAGATCCTGCGCACCGCAGAGCAGCGCGCTGATTACGAGGCTCACGTCGACGACCTGTCGCGTGCCAGTGATCATGATCGCGACGCGCTGCACCGGAGCGTCTCGTACTTTTGCTACCCACGTCTCACGTGGGCGGTAGCCGGTACCGATCAGCCGTCACGGGCGTCTTATTACCGTGGCGATGCCGGGGTTTCCGGCTACGAGGCGATCGGGTCGGCGTACTGGTTGAAGGTCGAAGGCGATGCCATGAATTCGCCTGTCGGGCTCAGCGTGCCTGATGGAACCGAAGTGTTGGTCGATCCCGGCCTGGAGGCGCAGGTCGGTGACCTGATCATTGCGCGACGGCCGGGTATCGATCAGGCAATCCTGCGCCAGCTGGCCGCCGAGGGCAGCGAGCGTTTTCTCAAACCTCTGAATTCGACATATCCGGTGTACGAGTTGTCCGCAGACTGCCTGGTGGTAGGCGTTGTGGTGCAGGCCATGTTTCAGATGGCTTGAAATGAATAAGGCGGGGGCGGTTGGCGAGGGCTGATTCCGGCTCGAAGTTGGCCATATCGCGAAATGCACTGAGGGGAGCCGAAGCTCCCCTCTAATCGTGTATCGCGTGCTCTTTTTTTATTATTGCGGGGCGACCTATTGTTGTTTTTGTCAGCCGTGACCCGTCCAACCGTTTTGGTGACCCCCATCCGGGGTCAAGAGCAAACGTATTTTTTTGAGCGCTGACCTGCTTTGATCTTGCGATCCAGTCGATTCGGACGCTACCTCAGGGTAGTTTTGTTGTTCTCTGTCCGACTGCGGGGCGAACCCCTGAAAAGCACATCTTCTCCAAAAAAATCTGTTAGCTGCGTCTCTGCCGTGTTGTTCTTGTTATGTCAGAGTCGTTTCGTATTGTTTTTATTGGGTGTCGCAATTTTTCTTGTTCTTGTACGTAAGATATAGCAGGGCTCGTGCCAACTTTTTAAAACCCTTTGAAATCATGGGTTTAGTAAAATCGTGCCGCGCTTGCCGTGGCAAAGTGTCGCAACCTGTTTCCATGTTACTCGTTTTTTTGGCCGCTGGTTCATCCCCGGTAACACTCTCGTCGGAAAAGCTGTTACCTGAACGTGCCGCGATGGCTCTATTCAGCGCGTTTGGCTTTCCCGGTGGGTGATCTGTTGGCAAAGGTCGACGATCTGTTCACGCATCCAGCGATTTGCCGGGTCCTGATCAGTGCTTTCATGCCAGTACAGATGGGTTTCCACCTGTGGCACCTCGGCCACCGGCAGGCCGACGTAGCGCAACTCGTGGCGACGGGCGAAGCGTTCGGGCACGGTCATGAGCATGTCGCTCTGCTGCAGCACCTGGGAGGCCATCATGTAGTGCTGCGAGCGTAACGCGATCTTGCGTTGCAGCCCTATACGGCCAAGCGCCAGGTCGACGTGGCCCAGGCCGTTGCGGCGGCTTGAAATATGAATGTGGGTCTGAGCCAGATAGTCCTCCAGGCTCAGCTCCCGCTGCGCCAAAGGGTGCCCGGTACGCATGGCGCAGACGTAACGATCGGCCAGCAGCTTGACGTGACGCACCTGCGGGTCGCTGTTGAGGGGCGCGTCCACGGCAAAATCCAGATGCCCGGCAGCTAGCTCCTTGGTCGTCTCGCGGCGCTTGCACAAAAAACTCTCGATGACCACGGTCGGCGCCAGACGTCGCAGGCGCTGGAACAGCGGCGGCAGGATCACGGCTTCGGTCAGGTCGGTCATGCTGATGCGGAATGTCTTGCTGGCCTGGGCCGGGGTAAAGATTCGGCTTTCCTGTACCGATACCCGTAACAGGGCCAAGGCGTTGCGTACCGGATGGATGATGTTCTGCGCCATGGGCGTCGGCACCATGCCCTGGGCGGTGCGCACGAACAGCGGATCCTTGAAGGTATCGCGCAGGCGCGCCAAGGCGTTGGACACCGCGGGCTGGGTAATGCCGACGATCTGCCCGGCGCGGGTCAGATTGGCTTCGGTGTAAATGGCATCGAAGACGATGAACAGATTGAGGTCGACCTTGCTGAGGTTCATGTGCTCGTACTCTTATTGTTGTGTTCCGGGCCTGCGGGGCGGAGCCGGTAGCGCCTGATCATATATGGCTTATGAATGGTAATACACGCCGAGAATAGGTTGGATTGATCGGGAGCCGCGTTTTAACCTCGAACGCTCTCCTTCGCTGATCGAGTGACTGCCATGGATTTCGCCTATTCCCCCAAGGTTCTGGATCTGTGCGAAAAGGTCTCGGCGTTCATGCGGGCCCATGTCTATCCGGCGGAAGCGACCTTCATCCAGCAGGTCAATGAGGGTGACCGCTGGCAGCCGACGGCAGTGGTCGAAGCGCTCAAGGCCCAAGCACGCGCTCAGGGACTATGGAATCTGTTCCTGCCCGACTCCGAGTATGGCGCGGGGCTGAGCAACCTGGAGTACGCCCCCTTGGCCGAGATCATGGGCCGCTCGTTGCTGGGACCAGAGCCCTTCAACTGTTCGGCACCGGATACTGGCAATATGGAAGTGCTGGTCCGTTACGGCACGGCTGAACAGCGCCGACGCTGGCTGGAGCCGCTGTTGCGTGGTGAGATACGCTCTGCCTTTGCCATGACCGAGCCGCAAGTCGCCTCCAGTGATGCCACCAACATGCAGGCCACGGCCACACGCGTGGGTGATCAATGGCGGCTCGACGGCCGTAAATGGTGGACCTCAGGGGCTTGCGATCCGCGCTGCACAGTCCTCATCTTCATGGGGCTCAGCGATCCGGATGGCCCTCGCCACCAACAACATTCGATGATTCTGGTGCCCATGGACACGCCAGGCGTGAAGGTGGTGCGGCCCCTGACGGTATTCGGCTACGACGACGCTCCCCATGGCCATGCCGAAGTACTGTTCGAGGACGTTCGCGTACCGTTCGAAAACGTGCTGCTGGGCCCCGGTCGCGGTTTCGAGATCGCGCAGGGCCGATTGGGGCCGGGCCGGATTCACCACTGCATGCGTTCGGTCGGGATGGCGGAGCGCGCGTTGGAGCTGATGTGCCAACGCGCCAACGAGCGGCATGCGTTCGGCCGACCGCTGGGGCTGTTGGGCGGTAATCTGGAGCGCATTGCCGACTCGCGCATGGAGATCGACATGGCTCGGTTGCTGACGCTCAAGGCCGCCTACATGATGGACACTGTCGGGAACAAGGTGGCGCGCAGCGAGATTGCACAAATCAAGGTCGTAGCGCCCAACGTCGCGTTGCGGGTGATCGACCGCGCCATCCAGATACATGGCGGCGCGGGCGTGAGTGGCGATACCCCGCTGGCCTACATGTACGCGATGCAGCGCACACTGCGGCTGGCCGATGGCCCGGACGAGGTGCACCGTACGGCGGTGGGCAAATACGAACTCAGTGCCTGGCGCTCAGGTCCTGGGGACTAAGCGTTTCACTGGATTTCGAGCCAGATCGGTGCATGATCCGAAGGTTTTTCCATGCCGCGCAAATCGTAGTCGACCCCGGCTTCCTTGACCCGCGACAGCAGCCCTGTGGAGGTCAGGATCACATCGATACGCAAACCACGCTTGGGCTCGTCTTCGAAACCGCGGCTGCGATAATCGAACCAGCTGAAACGATCGGCGACTTCCGGGTGCAGGTGGCGAAAACTGTCTATCAGGCCCCAGCCCTTGAGAGTCGCCAGCCATTCGCGCTCTTCGGGCAGAAAGCTGCACTTGCCTGTCTTCAGCCAGCGCTTGGCGTTATCGGGTCCGATACCAATGTCGCAGTCTTCGGGCGAAATATTGATGTCGCCCATCACCACCACTGGCTCATCCTGCTTGAAGCGGCTGGTCAGCAGCGTCTGCAGGTCGGCGTAGAAGCGCTGCTTGGCGGGGAATTTGGTGGGGTGGTCGCGGCTTTCGCCCTGAGGAAAATAGCCGTTCATGATGGTCACTGGCTGGCCATCGGCATCGGCATAAGTGCCCCAGATAAAGCGGCGCTGGGCATCCTCGTCATCACCCTCGAATCCCTTGTGCAATGACAATGGCGGCTTGCGCGAGAGCAGGGCGACGCCGTAATGACCTTTTTGCCCGTGAAATTCCACGTGATAGCCCAGTGCCTGGACATCGGCCAACGGGAACTGCTCGTCGGAGACCTTGGTTTCCTGCAGGCCGATGACATCAGGCTGGTGCTTTTCGATCAGCGCGGCCAATTGATGGGGACGTGCGCGCAGGCCGTTGATGTTGAACGAGACGATTTTCATGAAGCCACAGTCCTGGCAAAAGGCCGATGCTAACGGACCTTCAAGTCGCAGGCCAGCCCTGTGGCAAGCGGCTGACTGGTAAACAAATATTTCCTAACAGTACGCACTCGGTGACAAGCTTTTGACGTGGTAGCATCCGCTTCATGAAGTTTCCAGGACGTTTCACCAGCAGCCTCATGCTGCTGTTCATCAGTGCGGCCGCGCAGGCGCAAAGCGAGTTGCAGGTTCGGGTCAAGCCCGCCAATCAAGCCCTCAAGGCAAATATCGAGGGCTACATCGGCGCATTGGGCGACCGTGACGAGCAGGCGCTGCTGCGGTTTCGCCACGGTGCCGAGGAGCAGGCACGCAAGGCGGCGCAGGCACTGGGCTATTACCAGGCGCATATCGACAGCGAGGTCAACGCGGGCAAGAATCCGACGCTGGTCTTGAATATCGAGCCCGGCGAACCCATTCACCTGCGCAATGTAGTGATTCGGGTCAACGGCCCGGCGAGCCAGTTAAAAGCCTTCAAGCTACCCTCCGGGCCCTTGCTGCGTGAAGGCGCAGTGCTTAATCACGGTTACTATGACGACGCCAAGCGGCTGATCCAGAACCAAGCATCGCGCTACGGTTTTTTTCAGGGGCGCTTCGTGCAACAGCGCCTGGCCATCGACCCCCGGGCGGGTGTGGCCGACATCGAACTGGTCTACGACAGCGGCCCGCGTTTCACCTTGGGCAAGGTGCATTTCAGTGGCGACACGCCGTTCGACGAGGACCTGCTGCAGCGCATGGTGCCTTTCAAGGAAAACACCCCCTACGATTCCGAACTGATTGCCGAGCTCAGCCAGGCGCTGCAATCGAGTGGTTACTTCGAAGGGGTGCGCGTCGATGCCACGCCTGGCAGCACCGCCGGCACGGCAGTGATTCCGGTGGATGTCGACCTGCAGACGCGCAAGCCGCGGACCTTGGGCCTGGGGCTGGGTTACTCGACCGACGTCGGACCGCGCGGCAAGGCGAACTGGACGCGTCATTGGGTCAACCCTGAGGGCCACAGCTACGGGTTCGAGTCGGAAATTTCCGCCCCCAAGCAGAATGTCGGCCTGTGGTACGACGTGCCGCTCGACCCACCTCTGACCGATAAACTGCGCTTCGCCGGTGGTTATCAGTATGAAGAGCTGGCCAACACCGACACCATCAGCAAGCTGCTCACCGTCGGGCCGGAATGGCACAGCAAATTACCCAATGGCTGGCAGCGGGTCATTTCCCTGAAATGGCAGCGTGAGGAGTACCGCTTGGGCAGCGATGCTGGCCTGAGCAACCTGGTGATGCCGGGTATCAGCTACAGCTATTTGCGCAGCGATAACCGTGTCGACCCGCATAACGGCTATCGCCTGCAGTTCGATGCTCAGGTAGCCAAGGAAGGTCTGTTGTCGGATACCAATCTGGTGCATGGCGACATGACCCTCAAGGGCTTGACCACGCTGTGGCAGAACCACCGTTTCCTCGGTCGTCTGCAAGTGGGTGGCAGTGCCACCAATGGTTACCAGTCGATTCCGCCGTCGCTGCGCTTTTTCGCCGGTGGCGATCAGAGCGTGCGCGGTTATGACTATCAGAGCCTGTCCCCGGAGAACGAACAGGGCGACAAGATCGGTGGGCGCTACATGATCGCCGGCAGCCTTGAGTATCAATATTCGATTGCCGAGAAATGGCGTATAGCGACCTTCATCGACCAAGGCAGCTCGTTCAACAATCTGGATCTGCCCAGCCTCAAGACCGGTGTTGGTATCGGTGTGCGCTGGGTGTCGCCAGTGGGGCCGATCCGCATCGATCTGGCCCACGCGCTGGATGATCCTGGCGGCATTCGCTTGCACTTTTCCATGGGCCCCGAATTGTGAAACCAGAACTGTGAGATCTGAATTGTGAGCCTTGAACTGTGAGCCTAATGGTAAAGCGCACGTTGCTGGCCTTGGCCGCCCTGGTGCTCCTGCTCCTTTTGGTGGTGGCGGCGAGCTTGAGCCTGTTGGCCACTGAGTCAGGGAGCCGTTGGGTGCTGGCGCGGGTTCCCGGCCTGACGCTGGACAATTTCAACGGTCGGCTCGCCGGTGCCTGGCGAGCCGATCGGCTGTCGTGGGACCAGCCTGGCCAGCAGGTGCAATTGCTTGACGTCGATTTCGCCTGGTCCCCCAGTTGCCTGCTGCGCATGACCCTGTGCCTGGACCGCTTGCACACCGACAAGGTCATCCTGCAGTTCGCCCCGAGCACCGCTGCCCAAGGCAGTAAAGAGCCTGTGCAACTGCCCGATCTGAAATTGCCGATCAGCCTCGTGCTGGGCGATATCCAGATCGGCAGCGTGCAGCTGGATGGCGCCGATCAGGTACAGAATCTGCAACTGAACGCCCACTGGAACGCCCAGGGATTACAGATCGACAGCCTCAAAGGCCAACGCGATGCCATTTCGCTCGACCTTCACGGGCAACTGCAGCCGGGCGGTCAGTGGCCGCTGACGGTGGATGGCACGGTGCAACTACCTGCGGTCGATGGCCAGCCTTGGCAACTGGCGCTGAACATTCAGGGCGACCTGCTGCAGACCCTTGAACTCAAGGGCCGCAGCAGTGGCTACCTGGATGCCGACGTGAGTGGCCAGGTGCAGCTGTTGGCCAGTGAGTTGCCAGCTCGGTTGCATATCGACAGTCAACGCTTCAAAGCGGGCCACGCCTTACCAGACACGCTGGTGCTCAATAGCCTGCAACTCGACGCCAAGGGCGACCTGCAGGCGGGTTATCAGATTGACGGCAGCGCCAGTCTGCCGGCCGAGCAAGGGCCTGTAGCACTGCAACTGCGTGGCCGGGTCGACGCCAAGGGCGCTGATATCGCCGGATTGAATCTGACGGCTAACCCCGAGCAACGGTTAGCGGTCACTGGCCACCTCGATTGGCAGCAAGGCCTGGCTGCGGATGCCAGGATCGATTGGCAGGATTTCCCTTGGCATCGCCTGTATCCGCAAGTCGCCGAGCCTGCTGTCAGCCTGCAACGTTTCACCGGCGAGGTGTCCTATCGAGATGGCAATTACCTGGGCAATTTCTCTTCTGCGCTCAAGGGGCCGGCCGGGGATTTCACCGTGGTCAGCCCGTTCAGCGGCAATCTGCGTGAAGTATTTTTGCCACAGTTGAGCGTGCAGGCCGGTCAGGGCAAGGCCGAGGGCCACCTCAATCTGCAATTCGCCCAAGGCATCGGCTGGGACACGGCGTTGGACTTGAGTGCGCTTGATCCTGCCTATTGGGTCGCGCAATTGCCCGGTACCTTGGCCGGCCCGCTGCGCAGCAAAGGCCAATTCAACGACGGCCACCTGCAGGCTCAGGCGGATATCGACCTCAAGGGCCGTCTGCGCGGCCAGCCGGCGGCCTTGCAGGCCAAGGTTGAAGGGGCGGGCGAGCAATGGACTTTGGGCGCCCTCGTGGTACGCCTGGGTGATAACAAGATCAACGGCAGCGCCAGTCTTCAGCAGCGCCTGGCCGGGCGCATCGACCTAGATCTGCCGCGTCTGGGGCAACTTTGGCCCGATCTGCAAGGGCGAGTCAAAGGCCGCATCGACGTCGCAGGTACCCTTGCAGCCCCTCAGGGACAAGTCTCGCTTCAGGGCCAACAGCTCGGTCAGGCCGACAACCGCCTGCAGATGCTCGATCTGCAAGCTCGACTGGATGCTGCCCAACGCGCCAATGTGGACCTGACCGCCAGTGGCATTCAGGTCGGCGACACGGCACTGGGTACGCTGACAGCCAAAGGCCAGGGGAGCCTGCAAAAACAGCAGTTGCAGCTTGATCTCAAAGGCCCGCAATTAGTGCTGGCGTTGGGTCTGGACGGCGGCCTGGATCGGGGTAATTGGCGCGGGCGCCTGGCCAGTGGCGATGTTCAAGCCGGTGGTCAGGACTGGCGCCTGCAAAATCCGGCTACTCTGCAGCGCCTGGCCAACGGCCAGATCGACTTCGGAGCGCATTGCTGGCTGTCGGGCCAAGCCAGCCTGTGCGGTGACGATCAGCGTCTTGCCCCCGAGCCGCGTTTGCGTTATCACCTCAAGCAATTTCCGCTCGATAGCCTGGCGCAATGGTTGCCCAAGGATCTTGGCTGGAAGGGCCAGCTTAATGCCGACGTACAACTCGATTTGCCTGCCAGTGGCCCCAAGGGTCGAGTAACGGTGGACGCCAGTGGCGGCACGTTGCGTATCAGCGACAACGGCCAGTGGCTTGATTTTCCTTATCAGGCCTTGCGCCTGGACAGCAATCTGACCCCGCGACGAGTGGATGCTCAGGTCAGATTCCAGGGCGGCAAGCTGGGTGATCTGCAACTCGATGCGCAAATCGATCCGCTGGCCAAAGACAAGCCGCTGTCGGGCAGTTTCAGCCTGCAGGGGCTTGATCTCTCGGTGGCACGGCCTTTCGTGCCGATGGTCGAACGGCTCAATGGGCATCTGCAGGGCAATGGTCGGCTCGGCGGCAGTCTGCTGGCGCCACAGGTCAATGGCGAGGTCGATCTGCGCGATGGGGAAGTGGCGGGCGGGCAGCTACCGGTCAGCCTCCAGGCCTTGCAATTACAGGCCCGGATTACCGGCGAAAGCATGCAGTTGAACGGTACCTGGAAAAGCGGCGAAAAGGGCCAGGGTAACCTTGGCGGTAGCCTCGACTGGGCCCAGGGCCTGGCGATGAACATCGATCTCAAGGGCACTAGCCTGCCGGTGACGGTGGAGCCTTATGCGACCCTTGAAGTCACGCCGGCGCTCAATGTGCACATGAGCGGCGGGCGCCTGGCGGTTTCGGGTAATGTCGCGATTCCCAAGGGCAGTATCCTGGTACGCGAGTTGCCACCATCGACGGTAAAGGTGTCGGACGATGCGGTCATCGTCGGCACTCAGACCGAGGAGGGCAAGACGCCGTTGGCAATCGCCATGGATATCAATGTAGACGTGGGTCAGGACAAGCTCACCTTCAATGGTTTCGGCCTCACCGCCAACCTGGTCGGGCGCGTGCACATCGGCGACAACCTCGATACTCGCGGGGAGCTCAATCTGAAGGACGGTCGCTATGCCGCCTATGGTCAGCGCCTGACTATCCGCCGAGCCCGGTTGTTCTTTGCCGGGCCGCTCGATCAGCCCTATCTGGATATCGAGGCGGTACGCCAGGTCGATGATGTGGTCGCTGGCATTCGCTTGACCGGCAGTGCCGAACAGCCCACCAGTGAGGTGTTCGCAGAGCCGGCGATGAGTCAGGAGCAGGCGTTGTCCTATCTGGTACTGGGTCGCCCCCTGAGCACTACGGGTGAGGATAACAACTTGCTGGCGCAAGCGGCGTTAGGCCTGGGGCTGGCGGGTAGTTCGTCATTGACGGGGTCGGTGGCCAAGGACCTGGGTATCCAGGATTTCCAGCTCGACACCAGTGGGAGCGGCACCACCACCAACGTCGTTGCCAGCGGCAAGATTACCGACAAGCTCAGCTTGCGCTACGGGGTGGGTGTTTTCGAACCGGCCAACACCATCACCTTGCGCTACCTCCTGAGCAAGAAGGTCTACCTGGAAGTCGCTGGCGGTGTGGCTAGCTCGTTGGACATCTTCTACAAGCGCGATTTCTAGCAGCGCGCTCTTGTGCCTGGAGCGCTGCAGGGCAGCGCTCTGGGCACGGCATTACTTGACCGGGGTATCCATACGACGAATGTTGCCTATCTGGCGCAGGCTCAACCCGTACTTGTCGGCCAGCGCTGTGCGCGAGCAGCCGCGCAAGCTGTCTTCATGGATCTGCTGATTGCGAAGCTGACGGGCAAAATGATCGGCCTTGGGGATTTCCAGCGAGGCGCCAGCGAAGCGATTGATCAGGGCGCGCAACGATTTGGGGGGGAGCGACTTGGCCAGCTTGGTGCGTTCGGCGTGCTTGGGGATGTACTTCGGGCGTCCGCCGAACAGCCGCGTAAGGCGGTAGGCCTGCTCGACACCCAGGCAATCCACCAGGGCTTGCAGGGATTTGGGCAGGTGAGTGACGTCGATACGTTTCAGGTCTTCGATGTTCATGGGACTTCCTTGTACAGCAGCAGAAAATGAAAGTTGAGTCTTGGGCAAGACGCATTCTTTCCCAGCAGTGCAGCTGGCTCTAGGTAACAAGGTCGTCGTGTAGGGAGGATATTTCTGATTGATCTGTAGGGAGTTTTCCTTGGCGTTGTAGGGCGAATCTGCAGCAAGCGACTACACACCTTTAGATGCCTGCACCCCTCGTCAAACGGGCTGCGCAGCCTAACGGAATGGCGGCATTTAGCAAAGTCTTGTGACATTCCTTCCTGCGATCAGGCAAAAAAAACGGCGGGCTCATAGTGAGCCCGCCGTCTCGGTTTTTACCGTCCCTGAAAGCCTGGGCCGCCACCAGGTCCGTGACCGCCACCACCTCCACCGCCGCCACCACCATGACCGCCGCCGCCGCCACCGCCCGGTGGCATGAACATCCAGCACCCACTCAACGTGAGGGTCAGTAGAATAGGAATCAACATTGTGATTCGACGAAGCATCTGCAAGTCCTCATGTTCGTAAAGGCACCCGTGCCAAATCGGCTTTGGGAGCTGTAACATGTGACCGCACAAATGCCAGGGCATCCCGCATACAGGGTATGCAGTTGGTGAGGTGGTTGATACAGACTCGATACAAACGTAATCAGGAACCGGCAATGACTCAGTCCCAACGCATCAAATATTCCCTGCTGATCGCCGTGGCCACGCTGGCGCTCATGCTCGGGTTGTCCTATCTGCAAACCCATGGCGTCATCACTGAAAAGACTTTTCAGTACCTCGCCATGGGTGTCGCCGTCGTGGTCGTGATCATCAATGGCATCATGCGCCGCAAGGTCATCCGTTCCTGAGGTGGATGTTCACTGCGCTTTCATTTGCAGCAAGGCTACGGCATCAGCACTCAGGCAATAGTGCTTGTCGGCGTCCAGGAGGATCACGCCATCAATGCCCAAGCGCTTGAGCACTTCGCGCACGCTCAGGAATGATGAGTTCACGCCGTGGGCATCCAGGTAGCTATGCACGCCGCGTACGCCGATCTTCTGCTCTTTTCGGTGAGCATCGAGCAGCGCATCGAGCACCTTCAGGCGAATCAGGCTGGTACGCAGGCCAAAGTGCTTGAGTAACGCCTTGATGCCATCGTATTCCACCCGTTCGACCGGCAGGCCCGCCTCGCTGCTGCGTGAGCGGCGCTGCAGCGTTCTGCGCTGTGAGCGGTCGATGGCGGGAGAGCCGAGGTTGTGCATGCGAATGCTCCTTTTCAGTCAGTCCGGAAAACAGTCTCTCTAGACAAGACGAACGAAACGGCAAAATCCACACCCTTTTGAAAAAAAAAGAGGATCGGTCGGTTCATCGAATCTGCCAAATGCAACTCCCCCTTAGACCAACCGCTAGATACTGCGATTGGATTGACAGTCCGCGCGTGGCAAGGAGTTAATGGCGGTCAGTACACTCAACGGGAGGGACGAGCCATGTCGCAGACAAGCCACGCTGCAGATGCATCGACGGTGCATCTTCCGTTCATCGAGTTGACCGCGCTGCTGCAGCGGATTTTCGAGCGCCATGGCACCAGCCCTGAGGTGGCGCAATCCCTGGCGTTCAATTGCGCCAGCGCGCAACGAGATGCGGCGCACAGCCATGGCGTTTTTCGTATTCCGGGTTACTTGTCGACCTTGGCCAGTGGCTGGGTGAATGGCAAGGCCGTGCCAGTGGTCGAAGACATCGCCAGTGGTTTCGTCGGTGTCGATGCTGGCAACGGATTCGCCCAGCCTGCATTGGCCGCTGCACGCGCGTTGTTGATCGACAAGGCGCGCAGCGCCGGGATTGCGGTATTGGCGATCCGTAATTCCCATCACTTTGCCGCGTTATGGCCCGATGTCGAACCCTTCGCCCGTGAAGGCCTGGTGGCTTTGAGCGTGGTCAACAGCATGACCTGCGTGGTGCCGCACGGCGCCGCGAAACCAGTTTTCGGTACCAACCCCATTGCGTTTGCCGCGCCCTGCGACGGTCGTGATCCGATCGTTTTCGACATGGCCACCAGCGCCTTGGCCCATGGCGATGTACAGATCGCTGCACGCGAGGGCCGTGACGTACCGGCTGGCAGTGGCGTCGATCGCTTGGGTCAGCCGACCCACGATCCTGAAGCCATTCTCGACGGTGGCGCGCTGCTGCCCTTTGGCGGCCACAAAGGGTCGGCCTTGTCGATGATGGTCGAGTTGCTGGCGGCGGCCTTGACCGGCGGCCATTTTTCTTTCGAATTCGACTGGTCCGGGCATCCTGGCGCGAAGACGCCGTGGACCGGGCAATTGATCATCGTCATTGATCCAGACAAGAGCAGGGGGGCGCCTTTCGCTCAGCGCAGTGAAATGCTGGTCAAGCAGATGGAAGGGGCGGGATTGACGCGAATGGCAGGGGATCGACGCTACAAGGCACGTGCCCGCGCCGAGGTGGAAGGTATCGCATTGCGTGCCAGCGAGCTGCGCGAACTCGAAGGGTTTCTATAACGCACTTGTTGAACATGGCGAGGTGCGGACCCCTCGCCACTTCAGTGGATCAGCGGCGACCCAGTAGCAGGCCGACCACCAGGCCAAACCCGGCCGAAACCGCCACGGTTTGCCAAGGGTGGCCACCAATGTAGGTCTGGGTGGCGTCGATCACCGGCTGTGCGCGCTCGCGTGCCCCGCTGACCGATTCGCGGGCCTGCTTGAGCTTCAGCGACACCTGTTCGCGCAGGCTGTCTGCCTCTTCGCCCACCAGAGAAGCACCGTCCTTGAGGAGTTTTTCGGACTCTTCGATCAGCGATGCCAGCTCGCTGAACGCTTGGTCCTTGATTTGATCTTCAGCTACCTGAGCAGCAGTCTTGCGAGCCATCGGGACACTCCTTGATTAATGTACGGCAACAGGCAGTTGAGTCCTGTCGGTCTGGAAAGTTGCAGCGAGTTTGCAGGAAACCCATGATCGGAGTGTAAAATAACCCTCACTTTTTCACCCCGGCAGCGAGCACGTGCGATGAGTTTCAATCTGGCCAACAAGTCCTTTGCAGAGCGGGCAATGATCGAAGACGAGAAGGCGCGTCTCTACGAGCTCTGGCAGCAGAATATTGGCCGCGCCAAGGGCGATGCCGCCCGCCTGATCGCTGAAAAGCCGCGACGTAAAGGCCGGTGGTCGGAGTGGGTCAGGGCCGAACTGGATACGCTGTCGCCGCCCGAATACGCCAACATGGTGAAAAGCGAAGTCAACAAGCTGATGGCGGCGGCCAAGTAGTTCAGCCGGCCCTTGAGGGCTTCAGGGCACCTGCCCCAAGGTGCCCAGATCGATCACACCGCTCTCCTTGAAGCGCACTGTTGCGAACAGGCCTCCCGCCAGTTTTCCCCGTACCACATAGGGCAGGCCTTGCAGCCCTTGGCTTTGACTCAGCCCCAGTGCCTGGCGCAGCGCCGAGAAGGCCGATACGCTGACCGGTACGGTCAATACCGCCTCTGAAAAACGTCCGATCGATCCGTGCTGGTCACTTACGCCAGACGCCAGGCTGCGGCCGTTGATGTCCAGGTCCAGGGCCACACCGTTGTAATCGATGACACTGTCGTTGGGATTCTGCAGGCGGAGTTTCACGGCCAGACGCAACTCCAGATCCTGTGAAGGCAAGGGCTCGAAACCGACTACGCTGATGTTGACCGGATCGCGCTGGGGCAGCAGCGCGCAAGCGCCCAGGGTCAATAGCAGGGCGGCCGTTAGGCAGGTGCGCAGCAATGAATACATGGTGTTCTCTTGGGTGGCAGATGAAATTCGCGAATGGCGCCAGTGACTTGCTACCTAACTGCGACCACTTCTGGCATAAGGGGTTCGGCAGATGGCGCGTCGCCGTTCGCTGCGCTGATGTCACAGCTGGAAACACCTGAGACGGTCTGTTTACTTCCATTCGATGCCATGGCTTCTATGCTTGCCCAGACAACCGCAATCAACCTTATCGCAAGGACCGCTGTTCATGAGTGTCGTGGCTCGTTGTATCTTCGTCTGGCTGCTCGTGGCCGCCCCTTGGAGCCTGGCTCAGGGTGCCACAGTGAACGTCGGCTTGCTGGCCGCCAGCGATCAGGCCAATCCTTACAACAGCCCCATTCGGCGTATCAACCCGAACTCCATGCAAGGCACCCAGCCGCTCGCACCGCAATCGCCGGCCGAGCGCCAGCAGATCAACCCGCGACCTCCTACGCTGCAAAACGGTGGCGTCGGCAACGGCCAAAATATGCGGCCAGTGCCAAAAGCTCCGCAGCTCGAACCCATTCATCCTCCCCGTCCCACTACGCCTTGAACGCCGCGAGATGCAAAAGGAATCTTCGATGACCCCAACAAAAATGCTGGCCAGCCTCTGCGCCGTTGCCTGTCTCACCCTGCCAATGCTGGCCAGCGCCGGGCCCGTGCATGAATACCCCAGCGAGAACGGCAAGCTCACCGTCGAAACCGTCGCCGAGGGGCTGCACTTCCCTTGGGCCGTGGCTTTCTTGCCGGACAACAAGGGCATGCTGGTGACCGAGCGGTTGGGGTACCTGCGAGTGGTGACGGCGGATGGCAAGGTATCGAAGGCCATCCATGGCACGCCCAAGGTCTGGGAGAAGGAGCAGGGCGGCTTGCTGGACGTGGCCTTGTCGCCCAGCTTCGCCGAAGATCGCCTGGTTTACCTCTCCTATGCCGAGGGGGGCGGGCCCAACGGTGGTGCCGGTACCACGGTCGGCCGCGGCAAGTTGTCCGCGGACCTGACTCGCCTCGAAGACTTCCAGGTGATTTTCCGCCAGGAGCCCAAGCTGTCCATGGGCAACCACTTCGGCTCACGCCTGGTGTTCGACAATGACGGTTACCTGTTCATCGCTCTGGGCGAGAACAACAAGCGCTCTACCGCGCAGGACCTGTCCAAGTTGCAAGGCAAGGTGGTGCGCATATTCCCGGACGGCAAGATTCCGCCGGACAACCCTTTCGTCGGCCAGCCGGGCGTGCGCCCGGAAATCTGGACCTACGGCCATCGCAACCAGCAGGGGGCAGCGCTCAATCCCTGGAGCGGCACACTTTGGACCAACGAGCATGGCCCTCGGGGCGGTGACGAGATCAACATCATCGAGAAGGGCAAGAACTACGGTTGGCCGATCACCACCCATGGCATCGACTACACCGGCCAGCCGATCCCCGAGTCCCGCGGCAAGACCGCCGATGGCGTCGCCGGGCCGCACCATGTCTGGCTCAAGTCACCCGGTATCAGTGGCATGACGTTCTACAGCGCCGATCGTTTCAAGGCCTGGGATCACGACGTGTTCATTGGTGCGTTGGTCAGCAAGCAATTGCTGCGCCTGCACTTCGATGGCGACAAGGCCGTGCACGAGGAGCGCTTGTTGACACCGCTCAAGGCGCGCATCCGCGATGTGCGCCAGGGGCCGGATGGCTACCTCTACGTGCTCACTGACGAGCCCGACGGCCAGTTGCTCAAGCTCGGCCTGAAATGACCTGACAGCAAGGGGGGGCCGGCCAACGTATGCGCCAAGCCGGTGCTGGCTCTCCCTACAACAGTCTGATCGGTTTACCTGCATGCCAGGCCAATACGTCTTCGATCATGTGCTCGAAAAACTGCCGGTAGTTGTTCTGCGTGACATAGCCGATATGTGGCGTGGCCAGCAGGTTGGGCAGGCTGCGCAACGGGTGGTCGGCGGGCAGGGGCTCCTGAGCGAACACGTCGAGGGCCGCGCCCGCCAGGCGCTGGTGTTGCAGGGCATCAATCAACGCCTGCTCGTCGACGATCGGCCCTCGCGAGGTGTTGATCAACAACGCAGTCGGCTTCATCCAGCCCAGCGCCTGGGCATCCACCAAGCCCTGGCTGCGTGGGCTGAGAACCAGATGCACAGTGAGGATGTCGGCTTGTGCGAACAGTTCCTGTTTGCTCACCCAGGTCACGCCAGCTTCGTTGGCGCGGGCCTCGGTGAGGTTTTCGCTCCAGGCGATCACGCGCATGCCGAATGCCTTGGCGTAACCGGCCACTTTTTGGCCGATGCTGCCCAGGCCCAGAATGCCCAAGGTCTTACCGTACAGGTCGCCCCCCAGTCCGACCTGCCAGCCGCCGCTGCGCAAGGAATTGGCCTCGGCCAACAGGTTGCGCTGCAAAGCCATCAGCAGGGCCCAGGTCAGCTCGGGGGCAGCATGCTTGTAGCTATCGCCACCGCACACCCGCACACCACGCTCGCGGGCGGCGTCCAGGTCCAGCGCGGCATTGCGCATGCCGCCAGTGACCAGCAATTTGAGGCGCGGCAGACCGTCGATCAGCGCCTTGTCGAACACGGTGCGCTCGCGCATCACGCAGATCACGTCGAAGTCTTTCAGGCGCTCGATCAACACGGCTGTCGCGGCCGGGTAATCGTGCACGAACACCAACTCGCCCAATGCCTGAAGGGGCGACCAATCCACTACCCGGCTGGCGACGGCCTGCCAGTCATCCAGCACCGCAATGCGCAATGCGCTCATCGAGTTTGCTCCTGATCGATATCAATGGGTCTGCTTCAATTGGTACGGCCCAACCAGCTCAGCAAGGCCTGATGAAACTGCGCCGGTTGTTCCATTTGTGGCGCATGGCCCAGGCCCGGGAATTCCACCAGGGTGCTGTTGGGGATCATCTGCGCCACCTGTTTGCCCAGCACATTGTAGTGACCAATGCGCGCCTTGACGTCGACGGGCGCGATGTCGCTGCCGATCGCTGTGGTGTCGGCATCACCGATCAGCAGCAGGGTCGGCATTTTCAGGTCCTTGAACTCGTAGACCACCGGCTGGGTGAAGATCATGTCGTAGATCAGTGCCGAGTTCCACGCCACCACGTTATGCCCCGGGCCTTGGTTGAGGCCGGCGAGCATGGTCACCCAGCGGTCGTATTCAGGCTTCCAGCGACCGGCGTAATACGTGTTTTGCTCGTACTTGCGGATGCTCTGCGCATCGAGCTTGGTCTCGCGTTCGAACCATTGGTCCACCGTGCGATACGGCACGCCCAAGGCTTTCCAGTCTTCCAGGCCAATGGGGTTGACCAGCGCCAGGCGCTCGACCTCGGTGGGGTAGAGCAGCGCGTAGCGGGTGGCGAGCATGCCGCCGGTGGAGTGGCCGAGGATAGTCGCTTCCTTGACCCCCAGATCATTGAGCAATTCATGGGTGTTGTCGGCCAGTTGCTGGAAGCTGTACTGGTAGTGTTCGGGCTTGCTGGAGGTGCAGAAGCCGATCTGGTCCGGCGCGACGACCCGGTAGCCGGCGTCGCTGAGCGCCTTGATCGAGCTTTCCCAGGTCGCCGCGCAGAAATTCTTGCCGTGCAGCAGCACCACGGTGTGACCATTGGCCTTGCCATTGGCGGCGACGTCCATGTAACCCATCTGCAAGCTGTTGCCCTGCGACTCGAAGGTGAAGTGTTTCAAGGTGTAGGGGTAGTCGAAGCCTTGCAGTTCAGGCCCGTAGGTGGGAGCGGTTTCGGCGGCCATCGCACTGGTGCCCATCAGGCAGGACAGCAGCAGGGCGGAAAAACGGTACATGGTCGATTCCTCGGGGTCGTTCATCGGGGCGGCGTTGCAGCCACAGACCTTGAGCGGGCGCTACGGTTGCATGGCCCACTGACTTTTGCCCGGCAGCCCCCTAAGATGGCGCAGCGACACGGGCCCGCTATCAGCCGGACAATGCCCGGCCGCAGTTGCCCACAATAAGACATCGAACAAGGTAAGACCATGGCACAGCGGGACAGCATTTCCATGCAGATGGTGCGTGAAGCGCTGCTGCAAAGCGGTTTGTCGAACGCTGAGGTGGTCCCGATGCTGACCAGCGCCGGGGTCGATCCACAGTATTTGCAACAGACCGATGCCAGGGTTCCGGCGCGTGCCTACGCGCGCTTATGGCGCCTGTTGGCGCGGCGTCTGGACGATGAATTCTTCGCCATGGACCCACGCCCGCTACGCAGCGGCAGCCTGGCGTTCATCTGTCGTGGCGCCATCGCCCAGCCGACCGTGGCGCAGGGGCTGGAGTCGATGCTGACGTTTCTGTCGCTGATGCTTGAGCGCTTCGACGCGCGCCTGACCCGCCACCAGGGGCTGGTGGAAATTGTTCTCCACGACGTCGCGGCGCCGCCTTTGCGCGCCTTTGCCTGTTTCACTTTCTGGATGATCGTCCACGGCGTGCTCTGCTGGCTGGCCGGGCGACGCATTCCGATCCTCACTCTGGACCTGCGCAGCGCCGCGCCGGATGACTGCGGAGATTATCGAGCGATGTTTTCCGAGCACCTGCGTTTCTCCCAGCCGCGTACCCGGATGATGTTCGCCGATGATTGCCTGGAACTGCCAATCCGCCGCGACGACGCCGATCTGCAACGGTTTCTGGCGCGGGCCCCGGGCAATATCCTGGTCAGGTACCGCGATCCCGACAGTTTCGCCCAGCGCGTCAAGGCCCAGTTGCGTGCTCAGGCACCCGTGCTGTGGCCCGAAACCGACGCCCTGGCGCAGCAGTGGTGCATGTCGCCCGCCACCCTGCGGCGGCGTCTGGCCGAAGAAGAGCAGACCTACCAACGCCTCAAGGACAGGGTGCGCAAGGAACTCGCGGTAGCCGCAATGGCCGATGCACAGCTGAGTTTTGCCGATATCGCCCAAACGCTCGGGTTTGCCGATACCAGTTCGTTCTACAAGGCGTTTCGCAAGTGGTCTGGGGCCAATCCGGGGCAGTATCGGCAGTTGATCCTCGGCGCCAATGGCCAAACCGCTCAGGCCGATTGAGTGCTTTGGCCATTGCCCCTGGCTACCTGGCAGGGGGATGATTTTCTCCAATCAAGCAAGGAGCAGGGCCAATGGAGATCGCTAACCAACGTTTTCTGATCACTGGAGCCGCCTCCGGCCTCGGCGCGGCCACTGCCACGTTGCTGGCCGAGGCCGGAGCTCGGGTGATGCTGGTCGACCTCAACGCCGAGGGTCTGGCGCAACGGGTGAATGTCCTGGGCAGTCAGGCGCGTTACAGCGTGGCCGATATCTGCGTGGAGGCCGATGCTCTGGCCGCCATCGACGCCGCGACCGATGCCTTCGGCGGGCTGGACGGGCTGATCAACTGCGCGGGCATCGTCAGTGGCGGCAAGATTCTCGGTAAACGCGGCGCTCACGACCTGGCGACCTTCGCCAAGGTCATCAACGTCAATCTGATCGGCAGCTTCAATATGCTGCGCCTGGCTGCTGAAGCCATGGCCCGCAACACCCCGAATGCCGATGGCGAGCGCGGGGTGATCATCAATACTGCTTCGGTGGCGGCCTATGATGGCCAAGTCGGGCAGGCGGCCTACGCCGCTTCCAAGGGCGCCATTGCCAGCCTGACACTGCCGGCCGCGCGGGAGCTGGCGGTCCACGGTATCCGGGTCATGACCATCGCCCCAGGCATCTTTGAAACACCGATGATGGCCGGCATGACCGAAGAGGTTCGCAGTGCCCTGGCTGCCGATGTCCCCTTCCCGCCGCGCTTGGGGCGTCCGGATGAATATGCCGCGCTGGTGCGGCATATCCTCGAGAACACTATGCTCAATGGAGAGGTCATCCGCCTTGACGGCGCGTTACGAATGGCCGCTCGCTGACATTTGCAGCTTGCAGCTGCTGTCAACGCAATAAGGAATCCATCATGACAATAAGCAATGATCCAGTGGTCATCGTCAGTGCCGCCCGCACGCCGATGGGTGGTTTTCAGGGCGACCTGTCCAGCCTGACCGCGCCGCAACTGGGCGCTGCGGCGATTCGGGCGAGCGTCGAGAGGGCCGGTATTTCCGCCGACAGCATCGACGAAGTGCTGATGGGCTGCGTGCTGCCCGCGGGGCTCGGCCAGGCGCCGGCTCGTCAGGCTGCACTGGGCGCCGGGCTGAGCCAAGCGACGCCCTGCACCACACTCAACAAGATGTGCGGTTCCGGTATGCAAGCGGCCATCCTCGGCCACGACTTGCTGTTGGCCGGCAGCGCGCGGCGGGTTGTCGTAGGCGGCATGGAAAGCATGTCCAATGCACCGTACCTGCTGGACCGTGCCCGCTCGGGTTATCGCATGGGCCATGGCCGGGTCATCGACCATATGTTTCTCGATGGGCTGGAGGATGCCTATGACAAGGGCAGGTTGATGGGCACCTTTGCCGAGGACTGCGCCCAAGCCAATGATTTCAGCCGCAGCATGCAGGATGACTACGCGATCACCTCGCTCAAGCGTGCGCAACAGGCGATCGAGCAAGGCTGGTTTCGCTCGCAGATCGTTCCGGTAGAAGTCACGCTCAACAAGCAGCAACGCTTGATCGTCGATGACGAGCAACCGCCCAAGGCCCGTCTCGACAAAATACCCACGCTCAAGCCGGCCTTTCGCGAGGGCGGTACGGTGACCGCTGCCAATTCCAGTTCGATCTCCGATGGCGCGGCGGCCTTGCTGCTGATGCGCCGTTCCGAGGCTGAAGCGGCAGACTTGCGACCGCTGGCTATCATTCATGGGCATGCGGCCTTCGCCGCAGCGCCGGGGTTGTTCCCGCAAGCACCGGTAGGCGCCATAGAGAAGCTCATGCAGCGCACTGGCTGGCATGTGGATGACGTCGACCTGTTTGAAATCAATGAAGCCTTCGCGGTAGTGGCGCTGGTGACCATGGCCCAACTCGGGCTGACCCACGACAAGGTCAACGTGCATGGCGGCGCTTGCGCGCTCGGCCACCCGATAGGGGCCTCAGGTGCGCGAATCCTGGTGACCTTGCTGGCCGCGTTGCGCCAACGCGGTGTGCGCCGCGGTGTCGCTGCCATCTGTATAGGCGGCGGCGAAGCCACGGCCATGGCCCTCGAATCTCTGGAGTAAAATCATGTTACCTGACGAACAACAACGACAAATCCGTGATGCCGCCCGGGATTTCGCTCAGGAGCGCCTGCGGCCCTTCGCGGCTGACTGGGATCGCGAGCACCGTTTTCCCCATGAAGCCATCGCCGAAATGGGCCAGCTCGGCTTCTTCGGCATGCTGGTGCCTGAAGAGTGGGGCGGCTGTGACACCGGGTACGTGGCCTACGCCATGGCCATTGAGGAAATCGCTGCCGGTGACGGTTCGTGCTCGACCATCATGAGCGTGCACAACTCGGTGGGCTGCGTGCCGATCCTGCGCTTCGGCAGCGAAGCGCAGAAGCAGCGCTGGCTCGAGCCTCTTGCCAGTGGCGCGATGCTCGGTGGCTTTGCCCTGACCGAGCCCCAGGCGGGCTCCGATGCCAGCAGCCTCAAGTGCCGCGCACGCCGCGAGGGTGAGTACTACATCCTCAACGGCGCCAAGCAGTTCATTACCTCCGGCAAGAACGCCGGCATGGTGATCGTCTTTGCCGTGACCGACCCTGCCGCAGGCAAGCGGGGCATCACTGCCTTCCTGGTACCTACCGATACCCCCGGCTACCAGGTGGTCCGCGTCGAACACAAGCTTGGCTTGCACGCCTCCGACACCTGCCAGATCCAACTCGACGAACTGCGCATCCCGGTGGAGAACCGTCTGGGCGAGGAGGGCGAAGGCTATCGTATCGCCCTGGCCAATCTTGAAGGCGGGCGCATCGGTATCGCTGCCCAGGCAGTCGGCATGGCCCGTGCGGCCTTCGAGGTGGCCCGCGACTATGCCCGCGAGCGCGAGAGCTTCGGCAAACCCTTGGTCGAGCATCAGGCGGTGGCCTTTCGCCTCGCCGATATGCTGACCCAGATCAGCGTGGCGCGGCAGATGGTCTACCATGCCGCCAGCCTGCGCGATGCCGGTGAGCCAGCGTTGGCAGAGGCGTCGATGGCCAAGCTGTTCGCGTCCGAGATGGCCGAGACGGTCTGCTCCCAGGCGTTGCAGACCCTTGGCGGTTATGGCTATCTGAATGATTTTCCCTTGGAGCGCATCTATCGTGATGTGCGGATTTGCCAGATCTACGAAGGCACCAGTGATATCCAGCGGCTGGTGATTGCCCGCAACCTGTAACTGCCAAGGAGTTCTCGACCGTGTCCTATCAAAGCATCCTGCTCGAAACCCGCGATCGCGTGGCGTTGATTACCCTCAATCGCCCCGAAGCCCTCAATGCCCTCAATGGCCAGATGGTCAGTGAGCTCAATCATGCCCTCGACGCATTGCATGCCGACGCGGGCATCGGTTGCATCGTGCTCACCGGCTCGGCCAAGGCCTTTGCGGCAGGGGCGGATATCAAAGAGATGGCCGAGCGCACTTATCCACAGATCTATCTGGACGATCTGTTCGCTGAGGCTGATCGCGTGGCCAACCGGCGCAAGCCGATCATCGCCGCCGTCTCCGGTTTTGCCTTGGGTGGCGGCTGCGAGCTGGCGATGATGTGCGACTTCATCCTGGCCGCCGACACTGCCCGTTTCGGTCAGCCGGAAATCAAGCTGGGTGTCTTGCCGGGTATGGGCGGGACCCAGCGCCTGACCCGCGCCATCGGCAAGGCCAAGGCCATGGAACTGTGTCTCACCGGACGCTTGATGGGCGCCGAAGAGGCCGAGCGCGCCGGGCTGGTGGCGCGGATCGTGCCCCAGGCCGAGCTATTGGAAGAGGCGCTCAAGGTCGCCGCCAGCATCGCCGAGAAATCCTTGCCGGTGGCAATGATGGTCAAGGAGAGCGTCGAGCGCGCCTTCGAGGTCAGTTTGAGTGAGGGGATTCGCTTTGAACGCCGAGTATTCCACGCGGCATTTGCGACCGAGGATCAGAAGGAAGGCATGGCGGCGTTCGTCGCCAAGCGCGAGCCGCAGTTCAAGCATCGGTGAGGTGTTGCGGGTGGCATCACTCCACCCGCAGTTCGATCGTCTCGCTCAGGCAGTAGCCGAACCCGCGCAACGTCTGCAGGGCATGGGGCGCATTGAGCTGCGCCAATTTGCGTCGCAGATTGCAGATATGCCGCTCGATCAATGTGCTGCGGCTTGAATCATTGCTGCCCCATACCGCCTGCTCGATGGCCTCGCGGCTGATGGCGCCGTTTTGCCGAGCCAGCAGGATCAGCAAGCGCTGTTCGGTGACAGTCACGGCCACTACGCCACCGTCCCTGCCGCGCCCCAGTAACAGGCGGCTGTTGGACAGCCATAGTTGTTCGGTGGCAGCGCTGGTGTCGCTGCGGTGGTCGCGGCTGAGGGCTTCCATCCGGGCCTGCAGTTCGATAAGGCTCAACGGCCGTGACAGGCACATGTCGGCCCCGGCGCGCAGGGTTTCGATACGGGCCTGGCGATCGCTGTCGGTCAACAGCACCAATAGCTCCGCCGCGCCGCGATGGGCGACGCACAGCGCCAGCAACTCCGGACGCAGCTCTACCAGGTCGAGCAGAATAAAGGCATAGCCACCGCCCTTGAGCGCGCGTTCAGCATCCACCGGCTCCGCAGCGGTGACCCGTTGGCCTTCGCTGCACAGGCCGTGGAGCAACTGCGCGTCCCGTTGTTGCGCGATATACAGCAGGTTAGTGTTCATACCAGCGCCTTGGTCTGCCGACACAACAAGGTCAAGCGCGCGCCCCCTTCAGGGCTGGCGCCGACGTCCAGAGTGAATCCATGCAGGTTCACGATGGCCGCGACGATCGACAGCCCCAGGCCGAAGCCGCTCTGGTTGCTGCTTTCATCGCTGCGGTAGAAGCGCTGAAAGATCGCCTCGCGCTCGGTGGCGGGTATTCCTGGCCCGGTGTCATCGACATCGATGCGCGTAGCCCCCTGTTCGACACTCGCCCGTACCGTGACGACGCCACCCATCGGCGTGAATTTGATCGAATTGCTCAGCAAGTTGCCGATGGCTTCGAACAGCAAAGCTCGGTCCCCATGCAGCTGGGGCACCGAATCGGGCAGTTGCAGGTCCAGGGTCAATTCGCCTTCTTCGGCCAGGGGCAGATAAAAGTCATGCAGCTCCTGTAACAGCGCCAAGGGATCGAGCTGGACAAAGCCGGATCGGCGCCGATGATCCTCGATCTCCGAAATCCGCAACAATCCGCGAAAACGCGCCATCAGGGTGTCGGTTTCGCTGATTACCTCGTCCAGCTGTTCGCCCAATTGCGGGTCCTGGTCGTTTTGCTGCTTGATCCGATAGATCTGGGCGCGCAGTCGGGTCAGTGGCGTGCGCAGGTCGTGGGCAATGTTGTCGCACACCCCCTTGACCTCCATCATCAGCCGCTCGATACGGTCGAGCATGGTGTTGACGATGGCTGCCAGGCGGTCCAGTTCGTCGCGCCGGTCAGACAATGGCAGGCGTTGAGTCAAGTCCCCGGCGACGATGGCGTCCGCGCTGTCCTGAATCGCGCGGATACGCCGCAGCGGCCTGCGCCGCAGGAAGTGAAAGGCCAGGGCCCCGGGGATGATGGTCAGTGACATGCCCCACATCAATGCATGGAGAATGATGCGGGTCACGGCGAACAGCGAACCGTTGTCGCGGACCAGCACCAGCCAGCGACCGTCGCGGGTCGGCATGGCCACCGCATCGCAGGCGTTATCAGGGATGTTGTCGTTGTCCGAGTCGATGCACTTGTCCAGTTCATAGATCTGCCCGTCAAGCGGCAGGCCTTTGGGGATACGCAACAATTCACCCGCCAGGGGATTGAGGCGGTCGTCGAACAGGCCGTAGGCGTCGAAGGCGCGGTCGTCGAATGTCGAACTGGCGGCCAACGCATCTTCCAGATCACGGCCCTGAAAGCGCGAGAACAATTGTTCGCGCTGCATTAGCGAATGCCGCGCGAGGCTGTCCAGGTAAGTGAACACCTCGTAGTACATGACGCCCATGAGGATGCTCCCCCAGGCCACGAACAGAAAACTGTAGAGCGCCAGCAACCGGCTGCTGGAGGAGCGCCAACCCTCAGAGGGGTTCGGCAATGACATAGCCAGAACCTCGAACGGTCTTGATCAGAGGCACGGTGCCGGCAGGGTCGATTTTCTTGCGCAGGCGGCCGATATGCACGTCGATGAGGTTGGTGCCCGGATCGAAGTGGTAGCCCCAGACTTCCTCGAAAATCATCATGCGGGTGAGGATCTGCCCGGCGTTGCGCATGAGGAATTCGAGCAGTTTGTATTCAGTTGGCAACAGGTTGAGCGATTGCTCGCCACGCTTGGCCTCGCGGCTGATCAGGTCGAGTTCCAGATCGGCGACCTTGAGGCCGTTGCTCGGCGCTGCCGTCGTGCTGTTGCGGCGTAGCAGGACTTCGACTCGGGCGGCCATTTCGTCGGAGGCGAATGGCTTGGTCAGGTAGTCGTCGCCACCGGCACGCAGGCCGCGGACACGTTCATCGACGTCCGACAGCGCGCTGATCATCAGGATTGGTGTGGAAACGCCGATCGTGCGCAGGGTGGTGACGATCGCCAGTCCGTCGAGTTCAGGCAGCATGCGGTCCAGGGTTATGACGTCATAAACGCCACTGACCGCTTTGACCAATCCTTCACGGCCATTGTCGACCCAGTCGACCTGCAGGCCATGGCTACTGAGTTCTGCCACGATTTCCCTGGCAGTTACGGCATCGTCTTCGATGGTCAATACGCGCGTCATGGTGTGATCTACCCAGAGGTTTCGGCTTTAGACACAATCATTGTGCCAAGAAATGCTGCATGACATTCTGAAGATTGTTTCATATTGACGGCTAAGCCCAAGTGATGTTAGTCCCGAACACCCAGTTGCGCCCCTTGGGGTAATGTATCTGTTTGTATCCTTGACGTTACCCGATAATGCTCAAGACCTGCACCGCCAGGCCGATGGACTGTTCGCTAGAACTCTTTTTCCACTCTAGGGATGAATCCACTATGGTCAGCGTTTCGCTCAGCTCCAGTCAGAGTCTATCGACCCTGGCGCTCACCACTACCGCCAAGGCCAAGGCTGCGGCAGAAGACACTACCTCCAGCACCGATGCCACTGCGGCATCGTCGACCACGGCGACTGCCAGCGTCAGCGGCGCTGCCAAGACTTCGGCCGGCGCCGGCGCGGGTGGGTCGGGGGACTCGTCGAGCACCGATACCAGCAGCGATACCGTTAAACAGCTGAAGGAGCAGATTGCTCAGTTGCAAAAGCAGTTGCAACAAGAGGAGCAGGCCCTGCAAAAGGCTCAGGCCAGCACCCAGAGTGCAGAGGCCAAGACTGCAGCCGTCGCTGAGGCAACGGCTCAGGTGAGCAGCGTTTCAGGCGAGCTGCAAACGGCCAACGCGGCTTTGTTGCAAGCCTTGTCGGATGAAGGCAGCAGCACATCGGGCACGTCGGTTAGCACGACTGCCTGATCATCGTAGCGAGGGGGTCTGCGCGCCCGGCGCTGAACCTGTGCAAGGCGACAACGCTGCTTAATGCAACTGTCTATCGGCACCGGACGCGCAGCCCCTCGCGACACTGAGCACGCACGTCAGCATTCATCAGCTAGGCTTAGGGATTCTCTTGTCTGGAGGTTCCGATGCTCGCACCCGCTCAGCCTGCCAATGAGTATCAGCGCTTGGCGACCCTGCGCTCTTTGCAAATGCTCGACACGCCCCCGGAAGAACGTTTCGACCGTTTGACACGCTTGGCGCGGCGCCTGTTCGACGTGCCTATCGCCTTGATCAGCCTGGTCGACAGCAACCGTCAATGGTTCAAGTCCTGCTCGGGCCTGGGCATCAGCGAGACCCCGCGAGAAGTCTCCTTCTGCGGTCATGCCATCCTCAATGACCAGATACTGATGATCCCCGATGCCGGCAGCGACGAGCGTTTCGCCGATAATCCGTTGGTCACCGGTGCACCCAATATTCGCTTCTATGCTGGCTGTCCGCTGAAAGTAGGTGATGGCAGCAACGTCGGTACCCTGTGCCTGATCGACACCCGACCGCGCACGCTGGATGCCCAGGAGCGCGAGTTGTTCAGGGATCTGGCGAGCATGGCCGAGCAGGAAATCGAAGCCGCGCAGATCGCGACCATCGACCACTTGACGCAAATCGCCAACCGGCGCGGTTTCGAGATCTTGGCAGGGCATTCGTTGAGTATCTGCAAGCGCATGGATACGCCGGCTTCGCTGCTGCTTTTCGATCTCGACCAGTTCCAGACGATCAATGAGCGCTTCGGTCCCGGCGAGGGTGATCGGGCCTTGGTGACCTTCTCCGAGGTGCTGGCCTCGGTGGTGCGCGAGATGGACACTATCGGGCGGCTGGGCGGTGACCGGTTCGCTGCGCTGTTGATGGGCTCTGCAGGGCCTGACAGCCGTTTGATCATCGAGCGCTTTCGCGCTGCGCTGGCGGCCCGTAACGAGCACGAGGGGCGCGGTTACGAGCTTCGTTGCAGCATGGGCATGACCCAGTATGACCCGGTCCGGCATGTCACCGTGCAGTCGCTGCTCGGTGATGCCGATTCGGCGATGCTTCAGCAGAAGCTGGCGTTTCGCAAACGCAACGTGTAGCGAGGGGGAGGGCGTCTGGTTGCGCCGTACCGACCATGGCAATGTCGCTGCCAGGCCTTTCGGGGGCGAGCCGCCTCGCTATAGCTAAGCCAGCTGTCACTCCATCGCCTGGCGCTCGCCATGTTTGTCGAGCTTGTACTGGATCGCCACAGCAGGGGCCTTGGTGCTCTTGCCGGTTTCCATCCAGCTGCGCATGCGCGCGGCATCGGCGAAGTGAGTGTACTTGCCGAACGCATCAAGGATCACCATCGCCACGGGGCGCCCGGCCATGCTGGTCACCAGCACCAGGCAGTGACCTGCCTCATTGGTGAAGCCGGTCTTGGTCAGCTTGATGTCCCAGTTGCTCTTGTTCAGCAGGTGATCGGTGTTATGGAAACCCAGGGTGTAGTTGGGCTTCTTGAAGGCCACGGTCTTTTCCCGAGTGGTGCTCAAGTCGCTGAGCATCGGATAACGGCGGGCGGCGATCAACAACTTGCTCAGGTCACGTGCAGTCGACACGTTGTGGATAGACAGACCGGTCGGCTCCACATAATGGGTATGGTCCATGCCCAGCGAGCGGGCCTTGGCGTTCATGGCGGCGATGAACGCGCTGTAGCCACCAGGATAGTGATGAGCCAAGGTCGCTGCCGCGCGGTTTTCCGAAGACATCAGCGCAATCAGCATCATATCGTGGCGGTTGAGCGTGCTGCCCAGCTTGACCCGCGAGAATACGCCTCGCATTTCCGGAGTCTGGCTGATGTCGACGGTCAGGTCTTCCGTCATCGACTGCTTGGCGTCCAGGACGACCATGGCGGTCATCAACTTGGTCACCGAGGCAATTGGCAGGACCTGGTCGGCTTTGCTCTGGTAGATGACCTTGCTGGTCTGCAAGTCCACCAGCAAGGCACTGCCCGAGGCCAGGTGCAATTGCGCGGGATCGCGCTGCAGGGAAGCTTCGGTGGCGAGGGCATTCGACGTCACGGCAGCGCCTGTCAGAACCAGCAACAGACTCAGAATCGAAAGAGATGTTTTCACGTGTAGCGCTCACCTGGAAGAGTGGGTAATAACAGCAAATGGTTCTGCGTTTCCGGGGCCTGACTGCACAAACGGGCTCTGCCCGCGTAGCCCGGAGAGCTTCGCGTGCAGAACCCGCTCCTGCAAGGTTCATCGTCGGCGCAAAAATCGGTTGGTAAAAAACCGTTACATTTTATGAGTATGGCCCCACAACTGTCGATTGGCTGTAGAAGTTAAATCTTTTTCATTGAAAACCAAGACAATTGCCGTTTTCAGGAGCCTCGAAGCGCCATCGTCGGTAGATACCGGCAATAAAAAGCCCCGCACGAGGCGGGGCTATGGGTGACCAGCTGGCCGGGAGACTCCTCGGCCCACCGATTACCAGCGTGGCGGGCCATAGTAGCCGCGCGGAGCGTAGTAGCCCGGTGGCGGTGGTGGCGGCGCATAGTAGACCGGTGCAGGCTGATAATAGACCGGCTGCGGCGGCGCCTGTACATAGACGGGCTGCGGTGCGATATACACCGGACGCTGTTCCACATACACGGGTGCAGGTCGGGTTGCCACTACTGCACCGACGACCGCTGCGCCGAGTACAGCACCCAATACACCTGCGCCTGCACCGCCGCCGCCCCAGCCGCCGCCATACGGGTGAGCTGAGGCTTGGCCGGCGGCAGCGAGAGCGCCGACCAACAAGGCAATTTTGGGAAGATGACGAATCATGATGGTTCCTCGTATTACGACCTGGCGCTTGAGCTCGCTGTGAGTCCAAGGTCCGCCGTACAAACTATGACAGCGAAAGTGTAAAAAATTGCAAAAGGGAACGGTAAATATTGTGTAAGGTCCAACTCCGCTGCCGCTGAGCTGGCGAATTCCCCTACAGGAGTATTAGATGTCGACAACACCCAACAAAGACACAGTGCTGTGCATGTCACTCGCCAGGCGGCCCGGTACATTCGGCGTGCGCTTTCACAACCATCTTTATGAGCAGTTGGGCCTCAACTATTACTACAAGGCCATGACTACCTCGGACCTGCCTGCTGCTGTGGGCGGCATCCGCGCTTTGGGCATTCGCGGTTGTGGCGTGTCTATGCCGTTCAAGGAGGCTTGTATCCCTTTGGTCGATGAAATGGACGAGTCGGCTGCGGCGATCCAGTCCATCAATACCCTGGTCAATACCGACGGACGGCTCAAGGCTTACAACACTGACTATATTGCGATTCGTCAGTTGATCGATCGTCACGGGCTGAATCCCGACACGTCCTTTGCCTTGCGTGGCAGCGGTGGCATGGCCAAGGCGGTGGCCTCGGCGTTCCGCGATGCCGGTTTCAAGCGCGGCACGCTCATTGCCCGTAACACTGAAACCGGGCCGGCACTGGCGCGTAGCTGTGGCTATGACTGGCGTCACGAACTAGGGCAGTTGCGCCCGCAGATGCTGATCAATGTCACGCCGGTGGGCATGAGCGGTGGCCCGCAGGTCGATGACCTGGCGTTTCCTCGTGATGCTGTCGAGGCCGCTGAAGCGGTGTTCGACGTTGTGGCCTTGCCCGCCCAGACACCGCTGGTGTTGCTGGGGCAGTCGCTGGGCAAGCAGGTGGTTACCGGCCTCGAGGTGATTGCCATTCAGGCGCTGGAGCAATTCGTGCTGTACACCGGTGTTCGTCCAAGTGACGAGCAGGTACGCCTGGCGACAGAGTTTGCACGGGCCGTGTAGCGCAAAACGGTAGCGAGGGGTTTTGCCCCCTCGCTGCAGATTTAACGCTCGAGCCGTGCCAAGCGTTCTTCCAGCGCGGCAATGCGCGCTTCAAGCGCGTCGATTCGCTCATTGGCGGCCGGGCTGGCCGGGCTGGCCGAGGCGCGTTCCGGCGTGCTCTGGCGTGCGGCCAGCACGGCTTCGATGTCCGCAGGGTCGCCCAGCGCGTGGCAATAGCGGTCTTCGCGTTGCCCCGCCTGGCGCGGTATCAACACCGCCAGCCCACGGCCGATCAGGCGTTCGAGCTGATGCACCACTTGTTCGGTATCTTCGAAGTCATGCAGACGGTTGCTGCGGGTCAGCAGTTCGCTGACCGTCTGTGGGCCGCGCAGGAACATCAGTCCGATCAGCGTCAATTGCGCCGGCACCAGCTCCAGCGCTTTGTCCAGCCGCTGCTCCCAGCGATCGGCGCGGCTGCCCATGACCAGGCGGGTCATGCCTCGGCCTTCGAGCGCACGCAAACTCTGCCCGACTTGTCCCTGAGTCAGCTGCATGACGGGCTCGCGGCTGGTCTTCTGATTGCAGGCCAATACCAGTGCGTTGAGGGTCAGCGGGTAGGTTTCCGGGTTGCTGGCCTGCTTTTCTATCAGCGAGCCAAGCACACGAATTTCAGTACGGTCGAGCTCAATGGTCGTGGTTGCGGTATCGTGTTCGGCGGACATAGCGCGGTTCCTATGCAGTAATGCCCACAGCCTAGGGCCTGACCCCGATAAAACACAAGCGGGGCGGGCGTTTACGCGATTCACTCGACCTATCAGGATGCCCCATGACGATCTCCCTTTACGCTGCCTCGATCCCTGTCTTCAAGCAACTGCTCACCGCCCTGGGCGATGTGCTCAACAAGGCCGAAGCCCACGCGACTGCACGCAAGATCGAACCCGATGCACTGTTGCAGGCGCGCCTGTACCCGGACATGTTCCCATTGATCCGTCAGGTACAGATCGCCGTCGATTTCGCCAAAGGTGTCTCCGCTCGTCTGGCCGGTGTCGAAGTGCCGTCGTTCAGCGATGACGACAAGACCTTCGCCGACCTGCAGGCCAAACTGGCTCAGGTATTGGGCTTCATCAACGGTCTGGATGCCGCGCTGATCGACGGCCAGGAAGCACGTGAAATCATCACTCGTCCAGGCACCGATAAAGAGAAGCGCTTTACCGGTCAAAGCTACCTGCTGAGCTACGGCTTGCCGCAGTTCTTCTTTCACGTCACCACGGCCTACGCCATCCTGCGCCACAACGGCGTCGAAATCGGCAAGCGGGACTTCATGGGCGCGTTCTAAGCCAGTACTCAAGGGGTGAACAGCTCGCGGCGCGCGCCTTCGGTAATGGCGACGATCCCGGGGTGTTTCACCTTGCGGTCCACGGCAATCGCGTAAAAGGATTCCGTGACCGCATCGGTATGGCCGATCAGGCGCACGTCGAGGGTGGTACAGACTTCCTCGGCGATCACGCTGGGGGCGATGAACACACCGCTGCCTGATTGCCCGAAAGCTTGCATCAAAGCGCTGTCGTCGAATTCGCCTATAATGCGCGGTTGCACTCGCTGATCTCCGAACCAGCGATCCAGGCGACTGCGTACCATGGTTTGTGCCCCGGGTATCAGCAGGGGCGCGCCCTGCAGGCAGGCGGGAAAGTCCCCTTTGTATTGCGCGGCCAAGGCTGGCGTGGCGAAAAAGCTGATGCCGCATTCCCCGAGTTTCTGACTGTATCCCTTGATGTCCAGGTGCGCCGGCATGGGCCTGTCCGAGATCACCAGATCCAAGCGTTGGATAGCCAGGTCGGCCAACAGGCGTTCGAGCTTGTCCTCGCGACAGCTAATGCGCAGCGGCTCTGGCAGTTCCATGGTCGGCGCAAGCAAGCGATAGACGATCGATTTGGGCACCACATCGGCCACCCCCACACGAAACAGAATCGGCTGCTCCTTCGGTTGCGTGCGCAACAGCGCTTCCAGTTCGTTACCCAGTTGAAACATCTGCTCGGCGTAGGGCAGGGCCTGGCGCCCTGTATCGGTTAACTCCAGGTGCCGTCCGACTTTCTTGAACAGTTCGGTACCGAATGTTTGCTCCAGCAGGCTGATCTGGCCGCTGATGGTCTGCGGGGTAAGGTTGAGCTGCTCGCCGGCGCGCACGATGCTGCCGGTCTTGGCGACGACCCAGAAGTAATGAAGTTGGCGATAGTTGAGCATTGAAAGACCTGCAAACAGTTCGGTATGGCCGAAGTATAGTGTGAAAAAATACGAGTTTTCCTGATGGTTAGCGATCCCTACACTGCGTGCTTATCGAATCTCTCCCACACGAGTGCGCATTTGCATGGAATATCTACTTGAACTGGCCACAAGCCCCGCTGCCTGGATCGCCCTCGCCACCCTAGTGGTCATGGAAATCGTTCTGGGCATCGACAACCTGATCTTCATCTCGATCCTGACCAACAAACTTCCCGAGGAACACCGCACCAAAGCACGGCGCGTCGGTATCGGTATGGCATTGATCCTGCGCCTGGGCCTGCTGAGTACAGTGGCGTTCATCGTTCAGCTGACGGAACCCGTGATCGAAGTGCTTGGCCAGGCGTTCTCGTGGAAGGACATGATCCTGATCGCGGGCGGCTTGTTCCTGCTGTGGAAGGCCACCACCGAAATCCACCATAGTGTCGACCCAGTGGCACAGCAAGAAGCGCAGGTATCGTCCAAGGTGACCATGGGCTTCGCCGCAGCGATCGGGCAAATCCTGATGCTCGACCTGGTGTTCTCGATCGACAGCATCGTCACGGCTGTGGGCATGACTGAGCATTTGCCGATCATGATCATCGCGGTCGTGGTGGCGGTACTGGTGATGTTGCTGGCATCGGAGCCTCTGGCCCGGTTCATCAACGACAATCCGACCGTAGTGATGCTGGCACTGGGCTTTTTGATCATGATCGGCATGACGCTGATTGCCGAAGGTTTCGGCGCCCATGTACCCAAGGGCTATATCTATTGCGCCATGGGCTTCTCGGCTGCAATCGAGTGCCTGAACATCTGGGCCCGCAAGGCTCGGGTGCGCAAAGAGCAGAAGCTCGTCGACGCATGACGCCAACGCTGTGGCGAGCCTGCCCGCTTGCCACAGGGCCGACCCTCAACAGTCAGTGTGGATGAGCGACCTGATGCCGCGTCCGTGCCGTTGGTAGCCGGCGCGGAACGGGGTGGTGACGGCGGCTGATGCGCAGTACTCCCCACAACATGGCACCGGCTACAGTCAGCCAGGCGCCGATCAACATCAGGATTGTCACTGTCGGGCTCATCAGGGCCTCCTTTGGCCAAACAAACGCGTGCGCTTGTTATAGATGACATTCTAGCCCGGCCCATGTTTCAGTCCATTGACCAATGGTATGACGCACCTATATTCATTTCGGCACCCACCTTTAACGGTGCGGCACTGTACCGACGTGCGGCGGCCTTCTATCATCAGCATTCCGCCCGGACCTTTAACCGCCCGGCACCCCATGGATAGAGAGCGCCAGATGTCGTCGGGATTCACGCGCAACACTTCGTTCTACGCACCCTTGCTGACCCTTCTCGCCCTGATTGGCGTCCTCGGTGGCTGCGCGAGCACGCCTGCGCCGGGGATGTCCGGCCTGCCGGATCGAGTCGAGCTCAATAGCGTGCCGTATTTCCGCGGCAAGGCGAACCACAGTGGGGCCATGGCCTTGGCTGCTTTGTTGCGCCAACAAGGGGTCGAGATCACCCCAGGGCTGCTCGACAAGCCGCTGCATCTGCCGGAGCAGGCCGACCAGCTTCAGGTCTCGACTCAACGTGTCGCGCGTGAATACGGCATGGTGGTGTATCCCGTCGACGGCAACCTGCACGCGTTGCTGACCCAGATCGCGGCCGGCTACCCGGTGCTGGTGCGTTACACCGAGGGCTCGCTGTTATGGTCCGAACCTCGCTATGCCGTCGTGGTGGGCTATGACCGCTTCAAGGACAATCTGGTTCTGCGCTCTGCCGAGGAGCGCCGCAAGCTGATGAAGTTTTCCGGATTCGAATCCAAATGGCGCGATGCCGGTAGCTGGGCAGTCCTGATCCAGCGGCCGACGCAATTGCCCGCCGAAGTGGATCGCCAGCGCTGGTTGACGGCGGCCGATGAATTGGCCAAGGCCGGCCAGGAAAGCGAGGCCGCGAAGGCGCTGAAGGCCATCGCGGGTCATTAAAGCGCGGGGTGTTGATTCAGACCCCGAACTTGTCTCGCAGGCTGTAATACCACGCGCCTAATGCCGTCAACGGCGTACGCAGCAACTGGCCACCAGGGAATGGGTAGTGTGGCAGGCCGGCGAACGCATCGAAGCGTTCTGCCTGGCCGCGCAGCGCTTCGGCGAGCACCTTGCCCGCCAGGTGCGTATAGGTCACGCCATGACCGCTGCAGCCTTGGGAATAATAGATGTTGTCGCCCAGCCGTCCGACCTGAGGCAACCGCGACAGCGTCAGCAGGAAGTTGCCCGTCCAGGCGTAGTCGATCTTCACGTCCTTGAGCTGCGGGAACGCCTTGAGCATGTTCGGCCTGATGATCGCTTCGATATTGGCCGGATCACGGGCGCCGTATACCACGCCGCCACCGAAGATAAGGCGCTTGTCGGCGCTGAGGCGATAGTAGTCGAGCAGGTAGTTGCAATCTTCGACGCAGTAATCCTGGGGCAGCAGGCTGTGGGCCAGTTCGTCCGAAAGTGGCGCGGTGGTGATCACCTGGGTGCCGCAGGGCATGGATTTGGCGGCAAGTTCCGGGACCAGATTGCCCAGATAGGCATTGCCGGCGACGATGACGAATTTCGCCCGTACCTGGCCGCTGGCCGTATGCACCACCGGGTTGGCGCCACGTTCGATGCGCAGCGCCGCAGATTGTTCGAAGATACGACCGCCCAGTGATTCCACCGCTGCGGCCTCGCCGAGGGCCAGGTTGAGTGGATGGATATGGCCCCCGCTCATGTCCAGCAGGCCGCCGATGTATTGCTCGCAGTTGACGCTCGCGCGGATACGCTGTTGATCGAGCAGCTCCAACTGGGTATTGCCGTAGCGCTCCCACAAGCGCTTCTGGGCTTGCAGATGGTCCATCTGCTTGGCGGTCAGCGCGGCGAATATACCGCCGTTCTTTAGGTCGCACTGGATGTTGTAGCGCGCCACACGGTCGCGAATAATCCGTCCGCCCTCGAACGCCATATTGCCCAACAGCTGCGCCTGGCTGGCACCGACGGTTTTCTCGATGACATCGATATCGCGGCTGTAGCTGTTGACGATCTGCCCGCCATTGCGCCCCGATGCACCGAAGCCGACCCGCGCTGCTTCGAGCACCGTGACCGAAAAGCCGTGCTCCAACAGAAACAGTGCACTGGACAGCCCGGTATAGCCTGCACCGATGATGCACACGTCGGTTTGGAGCTGTTCTTGCAGGTGCGGGCGTGCGGGGGCAGGGTTGGCCGAGGCCGCATAGTAGGACTGGGGATAGGGGGTGTTCGTCATCCTGCAACCTCTGTTCTATATTTTTTACGAATGACCCGATGCTACCTTAGATAAAAATGGGCCACCAGTGAGAGGGGTGGAACGCTGCACGACGAGTACTAAAAAATACGCTTATTCATAGGCTTAGCCGTAAAAACGTGTTGACAGCGGCGTACAGATCCGTAGAATGCCGCCTCACAGCAGGCACGTAGCTCAGTTGGTTAGAGCACCACCTTGACATGGTGGGGGTCGTTGGTTCGAGTCCAATCGCGCCTACCAAACAAAATCCGCTCTGCTGGGCGGTAAAAAGGGCAATCCGAAAGGGTTGCCCTTTTTTGTTGTGACTTATTTATTTCTCGGCCTGTGGGAGTGAGCAGAGCACGCTCCCGCAGGGGCTGGTCACTCAATCCAATTCGTTGAGCTGGCGATACTCTTCCCAGTCCATGCCCAGCGCTTCGGCGACTTCCTGATGCACCTCAAGGCGCATGGCCTTAAGGTCCTCTGGCGAGGTAGCGATCAACTCCAGTACCAACTCCCAAGGTTCCAGTCCTTGTTCTTCGGCAGCATCCTCCAACGCCCACTGGGCCTGCTCCTTTTGTTCCTTGGCACTCAGAACCTGTATTTCTTCACGCAGATCGGGATGCTGCTCAAGAAACTTTTCGAGGGCGATATCTTGCCGCTGGTGCTTGGGGATCATGCGGGTCTCTCAGGTGTGTGCGCAATTTGAACGGAAATGCCTTGAACGGAAATGATGCCACAGTGCAGAGCCCCGATTCGAATCCGATGGTGATAAAATCGCCGCTTTATTTTTCCGGGAGAGGGCGTGTGCGCAGATTGACGGCAGTAGCGGCGATGGTGCTGATGGCAGGGTGTGGCAGTGATGTCTCGACCTCCAGCAAGGCGGTATCCCAACTCCTGGAAAACCCTGCTTCGGCCAAGTACACCAATGTTCGAGTCACGCCTGAGGGTAATGTCTGCGGGCAGGTCAAGAGCAAGGACGCTTCCGGCAACTTCGGCGGTTTTCAAAGTTATGTCGCGCTGAAAACCGCTGATGGCTTCAAGGCCATCCTGGACAAGGACGGCAACAATACGCAGGTGCAGGCCGCCTGTGGTCCCTCGCTGCCACCGGCCCCTGCGGTCGCTGCCACGGGCGCCGCTGCAGGTTGGGAGGTACAGATCGTCCAAGGCAGTAACATGGGGGCCTTGAGCGACATGACTTCCCGGCTGGTCGAGCACGGCTTCATGGCCAGCATTGCCCAGCGCAACGGCGTCACCCAGGTATACCTCGGCCCCTTTGCCGACAAGGCTGACGCGGATGCCAAGCGCGCCGAGTTGATGGCCTCCCAGGGTATCGAGTCGGTGGTTGTCGCCCATCAGGCCGCCGCGACTGCGCAATAGGTGTTCGCTCTGAGCTGCATACAGGTATTCTGGTTCATGGGCGAAAGCGGCCTGGTGCCTGAGGGGGTTGTAGCCACTCTCATGGAATATTTCCGTCCTGCCGATCATCAAGCGAGTGCATCGTGACTGAACAACTGATTGAAAGCCCACCGGTGGCCATCGCCACTTTCCGTGATGCCATGGCGCGCCTGGGGGCTGCCGTGCACGTGGTCACCAGTAACGGGCCCGCCGGGGAGACCGGGTTTACTGCGACGGCGGTGTGCAGCGTCACCGATACGCCGCCGACGTTGGTGGTATGCCTGAATCGCAATGCCTCGGCGTATGCCGCAGTGGTGCAAAACGGCGTGCTGTGCGTGAACACCCTGGCTTCGCAGCAGCAGGAAATATCACAGGTGTTCGGTGGCAAGACGTCCATGGCTGAGCGCTTCGCTCAGGGTGAGTGGACCACCTTGCAGACCGGTTCACCAGTGCTGCACGGGGCCATCGCCAATTTCGATTGCCGAATCGTGCAAACCCTGCAGGTGGGCACCCACGACCTGTTGATCTGCGAGGCAGTTGCGATCCTTTGCGAGGCTGACTCCCCGGGTCTGTTGTACGTGGACCGCAACTATCACGCAGGGCCTGCCGGTCAGTGAGCGTGCTTGCTAGCGGCTGGCGGGGTCGGCTTGGGCTTTGATTTGAGGGCAGTCGCTGCCCGTTGGCGCTTCTCGTGGGCGATACAGCCGTCCAGGTAGGTCTTGCTAACCACGGCGGGTTTGACGCGGCTTTTGCTGGCAAATGTCTGGTTGGTGATGCCTACCGCCATTTTGCTCATTGTCGGGTCGGGGTGCTTTTTCTCCAGCAGGTGCTTGCGCGTGCTGTAGAGCGTCTTGCCACTGAGTTTTGCCTGCTGCGCCTGACCGGCGATACCCGCCCCCCATTTGCATAGCTTGAGATCGGCAGGGGCGATGTCCTTTGCTTCGGCTGAAGCCATGGCCCCCATGCACAACAGCGTGGCGCCCAGCATTACTGTAAAACGCATGCATCCCTCCTAGTTTTTTCCGACCGCCAGGGTATTGGTGAACTGCGCTTTCATGAAGATCGGCGCGTGATCCGAGACGGTCTTGCGTGCCTTCTCATGGGTCATGCCGAGGAACGCCGGATAATTGAAGATCTGCGTGCTCTTCACTTTTATCGGGCTGTCATTGGCAACGATGATGTTGTCGTACAGATTGGCGAACTTGCCATCCTTGACCGACAGTGTGCTGGCACCTTCAGTGACCAGCGGGGAAGCGCGGGTGCGGATGTCTGCCCAGGCCGGGGAGGTGGGTTTGGTGTTGAAATCGCCCATCAACAGAATGGCCGGCTTTTTGGTATAGGTCTGGGTGAGCCAGTCCCAATAGTCACCCAGTGCGGTGATTTCCTTGGAGCGGTCCTTGGTGGATTTGCCGTAGACGATATGCACGGTGGCGGCGACGAACACGCTTTTATCCGCTATGGATTTGAAGCGAGCCGAGAAGGGCTCCCGGGCGAACAGATCGCGACGGTCAATATATGTGGTTGCGCCGTCCAGATAGCTGACAGCACTGTCGCGCCAGACGAAACCGTACATCTCCTTGTAGGAACTGCGCCCGGACGCGTCCGAGGCGAGCATCGACCATTTCTCGTGGGTGACTTGCTCAAGAGCGTTCTTGAGGGCAAGCAAGCCTTCTTCGTTCATCACTTCCTGGACCGCGAGGAAGTCCACGTGTTGCGCGACCTTGGCAATGCTGGCTATATCCTTGTTGGGCCTTACGCTTAAGTGCTCGAGGTTCCAGGTGCCGATTCGTACGTCTGCAAAGGCTTGGGTAGACAGGGTCAGCAGCACCAGGGCTGCCAGAAAAAACTTTCTCATAGTTATCCGAAAAGCGAGGGGAATTAACGGGCCGCGTCTGTAGAGGCGTGGCTCAATCTTCCTTGGGGACCGTCCAGAACAGCTGTACGCCGCCGTCATCCCGGTGGGCGAGGGTGACGTTGTCGTTTTCGGCGATTTCTTCCAGCAGATTGCCCCAATCGTCGTCGGACTCTTGGGGCAGCTTGAAGATCAGTGCGCTCTTGGATTTTTGCGCGTTGGTGCCGTTGATGATTTTTTGTACGCGGGTGCCCATTACTGCAAAAGAGCTGAGCGCAGGGGCTGCAGAAGTTTTCGCCACGAAGCTGTTCCTTGGGTTGCTGTATGTGCATACAGTATTTCACTGCAGGACTTTTCGCAACAGGGGGGTAGTCCAGAAGCGCTTCAGACAGCGATTTTGTTTTTCTGCTGCATGAGGGGTGCGAAAAAATACAAGGCAAACAGAGGGATAGGGTGGATCGCTTGGCGGACGCCAGAGGGCGGGATTGATCAGCCGACGTGGGAGACTTCGCTGGAGGTTTGTGCGCGGGGCGAGTGCTGCTGGGCGAAGTAACGCTCGAAGTGCTTGCCGACGAACAAGTGGGCGGCCTCGATACCCAGTTCACGGATCAGCAGGTCGATACCGATGATCGCCAGTTCCTCTGGGTTGCTCGGGCTGTAGTTGGACTGCCCCTGTGGCCACGTCGCATCGATCCGGGAATGTATGGTTACGTTTGCCATGGGGTTTCTCGAAATACCTGCTGTGCGTGGCTGTGCCCGATGGCCGAAGCCTTTGGGCGCTGGGTGGCGCGGCGCGGCCGTGCCAATCCGATGAGTGCAGTAAACCATTTTGCGAGAGGTTTCGCACCTGCGCGTGGGCATGACGCCGACGACATGCCAAACTTGGGCTTTTCGAATTCAGGGAGACCACGGTGCAGATCGATCTCAAAGACCCTGGCCAATTTACAGAAGTGGCGGTCCGTCAATTGATCGCCAGTGGTCAGGATAAGGTGCACAACCAGTTGCGGGTCAGTTCGTCAGGTATCGCCTATCTCTCCGTCGATGCGATAGGTGGGGCGGCGATTGAAGGGTTGTGCTTTCGTTTCGAGACCTGGTCGGCTTGGTCAGGCTGCGTCGGTGAGGTGGCGGCGTGTGATGAAGTATGGGTACGGCAGATCTTCAACGCGCTGCATCAGCACTGGACCCATCCCGGCCAGGATTACATTGATGTCTATTGAGTCGGGCGGGGCTGGTAAACATCCTGACACGATTGCGCCGTCATGCAAGGCGTCTATCTCGGGCAAAATTGTGGCCTTTTGCAACATGACGGCAGTGATGTTGTCGCACGAAAGGCAATTTTACTCTAGGAGGCTTCATGCCCTGCATGCGCGTTACATCCCTTTCCTTGCTCGCGGTACTGGCACTGGCTGGCTGTTCTACCGGAGGCGCCAACAAGGTGCCGGCTGCCGATCCTGCGTCCGCGCCTGTCGCAGCTACTGACGGTCGCTGCGATTCCGACCTGGCGAAATTCGTGGTGGGCCAGACCGCCAGTTCGGCTTTGCTGCAACAGGCTCAGCAACGCTCGGGTGCGCAAACTGCGCGTATTCTGAGGCCCGGGGATATCATGACCCTGGAGTATCGCTCTGAACGCTTGAATCTCAATGTCGATGCTCAGGGTGTGGTGGCGCGCGTTAACTGCGGCTGATCTAGCGAACGTCGTTGGGGGCGGGACACCCTTCAAAAGAAATTCCAGGCATAAAAAAACCCGTCCGAAGACGGGTTTTTTCAGTTTCGGGGAGATTACTCGCCGCGAACCTGAGCAGCCTGCATACCTTTCTGACCTTTCTCGGCCACGAAGGAAACAGTCTGGCCTTCTTTCAGGCTTTTGAAACCGTCGGATTCGATAGCTTTGAAATGAACGAACAGGTCGTCACCGCCACCTTGAGGAGTGATGAAGCCGAAGCCTTTCTCATCGTTGAACCACTTTACGGTGCCGGTTTGGCGATTAGACATGGTGAATCTCCAAGAAACATAATATTCAGTAGTGCTGTGCTGCTCAGGCCAACTGGGCACACCGAGCTATCATAGTCTAAATGCCGGCTGTGTAGCTCCCTGAATGCAGCATTTGCGAAGCACCACCACCCTCATTACACTCCGGATTTGCGAATTGCCCTTATTTTACAGGGGTTTGGCGATGGGCCGAAGTTGAAAAAAAACCCGTAAATTTATTAAAAAAAGTCGTTACGGCGCCGGTTTTCGCTTGGGGCAGGGCGCAAAGTGCCATTTTTGCGCCCGATCATAGCTATTTCTGAACCTGGCAAGCGCTCACGGCGGCCATCATTCGGCCCTGCAATTCTTCGCTAGGGGCGGTAGGCCCGGTCAACGCCTTTATGTCGGCATCGCTGAGTTTCTTGGCAATGGCATCGGCGCTGCAGGTGCAGTGTTGTTTGGCGACGGCGGCTGAAACCTGTTTGCCGGCAGCGGATTCACACTCTTGCAGGAATTTATCCTTGGTACCTGCAGGCCACGTGCCCGCCTGGGCGCTGGCGAATGGCAGAATGGCGGCGAGGGCGGTCAGGGTGATGAGGGACTGAAGACGCATGCGACGTGCTCCTTGTTATCGATAAGGAAGGTGCGGATTACTCAGCACATCAGAACCGGGCAGTGGCGCGCAAGTTCACCGCGCGGCGGCTTTTTGCACTGTTGTGGCGCCTTGTAACACCACCACTGCGCAATCCACGCTTCTATCTATGCTAGGATGGCCTCCCGCAACGCTCTGGGGCGCCGCAAGGCACCGTTCTAATGCGGGCTTAACCCTTTTTGCACCATCCAGTCACTCTGGTTCGTACCTGTTGGGCCTGGCGACAACTGCCACTGTGAGGCAGGCGTTTGCCATCAAGAAGGCTCGATGCGGATCTTGTACTGGCTCATCCCAACCCACGTGACCTTTGGTAGGGGTCACCACTAGGAGAGGAGGCGCCATGCCCACCATTACTCTTCCCGACGGTAGTCAACGTTCGTTCGATCACGCAGTGTCTGTTGCAGACGTTGCCGCTTCCATTGGTGCCGGTCTGGCCAAGGCCACCGTTGCCGGCAAGGTCGACGGCAAGCTGGTCGATGCCTGCGATCTGATTCAGGGCGACGCCAGCCTGCAGATCATCACTCCGAAGGACCAGGAGGGGCTGGAGATCATTCGCCACTCTTGCGCTCACTTGGTTGGCCACGCGGTCAAGCAACTCTACCCGACTGCCAAGATGGTCATCGGCCCGGTCATCGACGAAGGCTTCTATTACGATATTGCCTTCGAGCGTCCTTTCACGCCCGACGACATGGCGGCTATCGAATCGCGCATGCGCGAGCTGATCGATCACGACTACGACGTGATCAAGAAGGTCACCCCACGCGCCGAAGTCATCGAAGTCTTCAAGGCCCGTGGCGAAGAGTACAAGCTGCGCCTGGTCGAGGACATGCCCGACGAGCAGAACATGGGCCTGTACTACCACGAAGAATACGTCGACATGTGCCGCGGTCCGCATGTGCCGAACACTCGTTTTCTAAAGTCGTTCAAGCTGACCAAGCTATCCGGTGCCTACTGGCGCGGCGACGCCAAGAATGAACAGCTGCAACGAGTGTACGGCACTGCTTGGGCGGACAAGAAGCAGTTGGCCGCTTACATTCAGCGCATTGAAGAAGCCGAAAAGCGCGATCACCGCAAGCTGGGCAAGCGCCTGAACCTCTTCCATCTCCAGGAAGAAGCGCCGGGCATGGTGTTCTGGCACCCTCAAGGCTGGACTGTGTATCAGGTGCTCGAACAGTACATGCGCAAGGTGCAGCGTGAAAACGGCTACCTGGAGATCAAGACTCCGCAAGTAGTCGATCGCAGCCTGTGGGAGCGCTCTGGGCACTGGGCCAACTATGCCGAAAACATGTTCACCACCGAGTCCGAGAGCCGCGACTACGCCATCAAGCCGATGAACTGCCCTTGCCATGTGCAGGTGTTCAACCAAGGCTTGAAGAGCTATCGCGAGCTGCCATTGCGTCTGGCTGAATTCGGTGCTTGCCATCGCAACGAGCCTTCGGGTGCGCTGCACGGCATCATGCGTGTCCGTGGCTTCGTGCAGGACGACGCTCACATCTTCTGTACCGAAGAGCAGATGCAGACCGAATCGGCGGCGTTCATCAAGCTGACCATGGACGTGTATTCCGATTTCGGTTTCAAGGACATCCAGCTCAAGCTGTCGACGCGCCCTGAAAAGCGTGTTGGTTCCGATGAATTGTGGGATCGCGCAGAGTCCGCATTGGCAGCAGCGCTGGATCACGCTGGTCTTGCTTATGACCTGCAACCGGGCGAGGGTGCTTTCTATGGTCCGAAAATCGAATTTTCGCTGAAGGATTGTCTTGGTCGTGTGTGGCAGTGCGGTACACTGCAGCTCGATTTCAACCTGCCGATCCGTCTGGACGCGGAATACGTGTCCGAAGACAACAGTCGCAAGCATCCGGTGATGCTGCACCGCGCGATCCTCGGATCGTTCGAGCGCTTCATCGGTATTCTGATCGAGCACTACGAAGGTGCGTTCCCGGCCTGGCTGGCGCCGACACAGGCAGTGATCATGAATATCACTGATAAACAAGCCGATTTTGCCCTGTCCGTGGAAAAAAATCTGACGGAAAGCGGTTTTCGTGCCAAGTCTGACTTGAGAAATGAAAAGATCGGCTTTAAAATCCGCGAGCATACTTTGCTCAAGGTCCCGTATCTCCTGGTCATCGGGGATCGTGAAGTTGAAACGCAAACTGTCGCTGTGCGTACCCGTGAGGGCGCAGACCTGGGCTCCATGCCCGTCGCGCAATTCACCGAGTTCCTCGCACAAGCGGTTTCCCGGCGTGGTCGCCAAGATTCGGAGTAATTACTATTAAGCGTGAAATGAGACAAGATAAACGAGCTGCACCGAAGGCCCCGATCAACGAGAATATCTCGGCACGCGAGGTTCGGTTAATTGGCGCTGACGGCGAGCAGATTGGCATCGTCTCGATTGATGAAGCGCTTCGTATCGCTGAAGAAGCAAAGCTGGATCTGGTAGAGATTTCTGCCGACGCGCTACCGCCTGTCTGCCGTGTGATGGATTACGGCAAATCGATCTTCGAGAAGAAGAAGCAGGTCGCTGCGGCGAAGAAAAACCAGAAGCAGATTCAGGTTAAAGAAATCAAGTTTCGTCCAGGGACGGAGGAAGGGGATTACCAGGTAAAACTTCGCAACCTGGTACGTTTCCTGAGTGATGGGGACAGGGCCAAGATTTCGTTAAGATTTCGCGGTCGTGAGATGGCGCATCAGGAGCTGGGCATGGAACTGCTCAAGCGGGTCGAACAAGACCTGCTGGAGTATGGTTCCGTTGAACAGATGCCGAAGATGGAAGGACGCCAGCTGATCATGGTCATCGCCCCCAAGAAAAAGAAATAACCACCAGGGCACGGCAGGCCTTGCGGTTATGTTTATCAACTGAATGCGGAGTATCCGAACATGCCAAAGATGAAGACTAAAAGCGGTGCAGCTAAGCGGTTTTTGAAAACCGCCAACGGCATCAAGCACAAGCACGCTTTCAAGAGCCACATCCTGACCAAAATGTCGACCAAGCGTAAGCGTCAATTGCGCGGAAGCAGCTTGCTGCATCCGTCTGACGTCGCAAAAGTCGAGCGCATGCTGCGCCTTCGTTAATTTTTGGTTAAGAATAGAGGAATTTACTCATGGCTCGTGTAAAGCGTGGCGTCATTGCCCGTAAGCGTCACAAAAAGATTCTGAAACTGGCTAAAGGTTACTACGGCGCTCGTTCGCGCGTATTCCGTGTAGCCAAGCAAGCGGTCATCAAGGCAGGCCAGTACGCCTACCGCGACCGTCGTCAGAAAAAACGTCAGTTCCGCGCTTTGTGGATCGCTCGTATCAACGCTGGTGCTCGTGTTAACGGTCTGTCCTACAGCCGTTTCATCGCTGGCCTGAAAAAAGCTTCCATCGAGATCGACCGTAAGGTTCTGGCTGATCTGGCTGTGAACGAAAAAGCGGCGTTTGCTGCGATTGTCGAGAAAGCTAAAGCCACCTTGGCCTAAGTACCCACGACAATCACTGACGAGCGCTTCGGCGCTCGGCGGTGTTAAACGTCATAAATAGGGGAAGAGCCTTAAGCTCTTCCCCTATTTTGTATCTGGAGTCTGTACATGGAAAACCTGGATGCGCTGGTCTCTCAAGCTCTGGAGGCCGTGCAACACGCTGAAGACATCAATGCCCTGGAGCAGATCCGGGTTCAATTCCTCGGCAAGAAAGGCGAGCTGACTCAGGTGATGAAGACCCTGGGCAATCTGCCGGCTGATGAGCGTCCAAAAGTCGGCGCGCTGATCAACGACGCCAAGGAACGTGTCACAGAAGTCCTTAACACGCGGATGGCTGCGTTCGAAGAAGCCGAGTTGAGCGCCAAGCTCGCTGCCGAGCAAATCGACGTGACCCTGCCCGGCCGCGGTCAGACCTCCGGCGGTTTGCATCCGGTGACCCGCACCCTCGAGCGTATCGAGCAGTTCTTCACCCACATTGGCTACGGCATTGCCGAAGGCCCAGAGGTCGAAGACGATTACCACAACTTTGAAGCACTCAACATCCCAGGCCATCACCCGGCCCGTGCGATGCATGACACCTTCTATTTCAATGCCAATATGTTGCTGCGTACCCACACCTCTCCGGTGCAAGCGCGGACCATGGAGTCGCAGAAGCCGCCGATCCGGGTCGTATGCCCTGGTCGGGTGTACCGTTGCGACTCGGATATTACCCACTCGCCTATGTTCCATCAGGTCGAGGGGCTGCTGATCGACCGCGATATCAACTTCGCGGATCTGAAAGGCACCATCGAGGAATTCCTGCGGGTGTTCTTCGAAAAGGAACTGGCGGTACGTTTCCGTCCGTCCTTCTTCCCCTTCACCGAGCCTTCGGCTGAAGTCGATATTCAGTGCGTGATGTGCAGTGGCAAAGGCTGTCGAGTCTGCAAGCAGACCGGTTGGCTCGAGGTCATGGGCTGCGGCATGGTGCACCCGAACGTGCTGCGCATGTCCGGTATCGACCCTGAGGAGTTCCAGGGGTTTGCTTTCGGTATGGGCGCCGAACGGCTGGCCATGCTGCGTTACGGCGTCAATGATTTGCGCCTGTTCTTCGACAACGACTTGCGGTTCCTCGCGCAATTTCGCTAGCCGTAACGAATCTTTCAGGAGAGCAGGATGAAATTCAGTGAACAATGGCTGCGTGGCTGGGTAAGCCCGCAAGTGTCCCGCGACGAGTTGGTGGCGCGTCTGTCCATGGCCGGTCTGGAGGTCGACAGCGTGACCCCGGCCGCGGGCGTTTTCAGTGGTGTGGTAGTGGGCGAAGTGCTTGCTACCGAACAGCACCCTGATGCCGATAAATTGCGTGTGTGTCAGGTCAGTGATGGCGCCGAGACGTTCCAGGTCGTGTGCGGAGCGCCCAATGTGCGCCCGGGCCTGAAAATCCCGTTCGCCAAGATCGGTGCGCAACTGCCGGGCGATTTCAAGATCAAGAAGGCCAAGCTGCGTGGTGTCGAGTCCAACGGCATGCTCTGCTCCCAATCCGAGCTGCAAGTGGGCGAAGGCAATGACGGCCTGATGGAGCTGCCGGCCAATGCGCCGGTGGGCGAGGATTTTCGCGTGTACCTTCAGCTCGACGACGTCAGTATCGAGGTCGACCTGACCCCGAACCGCGGCGACTGTCTGTCCTTGGCCGGCTTGGCCCGGGAGGTGGGCGCGCTGTACAACGTGGCTGTCGATCGTCCCGCGGTGGTCAGCGTGTCTGCGGTCAGTGATGAGGTCCGTCCGATTGAAGTTCTCGCGCCGGCTGCCTGCCCGCGCTTCCTCGGTCGTGTGATCCGCAACGTCGACCTGTCCAGGCCGACGCCGCTGTGGATGGTCGAGTGCTTGCGCCGCAGCGACGTGCGCAGTATCGACGCCGCCGTCGACATCACCAACTACGTGATGCTCGAGCTCGGTCAGCCGATGCACGCCTACGACCTTGCCGAAATCGACGGCGGCATTCGTGTGCGCATGGCCGAAGAGGGTGAAAAGCTAGCCCTGCTCGACGGCCAGGAAGTCACCTTGCGCAGCGACACGCTGGTCATCGCCGACCGCAGCCGTGCCTTGGGCATCGCTGGCGTGATGGGCGGCGAGCACAGTGGTACCTCGGGCAAAACCCAAGACATTTTTCTCGAGTGTGCATTCTTCGAGCCGATTTCCGTAGCTGGCAAGGCTCGATCCTACGGCCTGCACACCGATGCCTCACATCGTTTCGAGCGCGGCGTCGATTCCCAGCTGACCCGTGAAGCCATGGAGCGCGCGACTGGTCTGTTGCTGGAAATCACTGGCGGCGAACCTGGTCCGATCATCGAAGTGGTCAGCGAAAGCCACCTGCCAAAGATCGAGCCCGTGCTGCTGCGCGCCGAACGCGTCAGCCAGATGCTTGGCATGGAGTTTCCGGCAGCGGATATCGAACGTCACCTGACGGGGCTCGGCTTGACTCTGACTTCTCAGGGTGAAGGCCAATGGCTCGTCGGTGTACCAAGCCACCGCTTCGACATCAGTCTGGAAGTCGACCTGATCGAAGAGCTGGCTCGCCTGCACGGCTATAACCACTTGCCGGTCCGTTATCCACAAGCCCGATTGGCACCGCAAGCCAAGGCTGAAGCTGCCGGTGACTTGCCGCTGCTGCGTCGCCTGCTGGTTGCGCGGGGCTATCAGGAAGCGATCACTTACAGTTTTATCGATCCGAAGTGGTTCGAGCTGTTCAACCCAGGCGTCGAACCGCTGCTGCTGGCGAACCCGATCTCTGCCGACATGGCGGCGATGCGTTCGTCGCTATGGCCGGGTCTGGTCAGGGCGCTGCAGCACAACCTCAATCGTCAGCAGGATCGCGTTCGGCTGTTCGAGAGCGGCCTGCGCTTTGTGGGTCAGCTCGAAGGCCTCACGCAAGAGCCGATGCTGGCCGGTGTGGTCTGCGGTTCGCGTCTGCCTGAAGGCTGGGCGCAAGGTCGCGATGGCGTCGACTTCTTCGACGTCAAGGCGGATCTGGAGGCGGTACTTGGCTTTGCCGGTGCTCTGGATGATTTCACCTTCACGCCGGGCAAGCACCCAGCCCTGCATCCCGGCCAGACCGCTCGTATCGAGCGTGATGGTCGCGAAGTCGGTTATCTGGGTGCACTGCATCCAGAGTTGGTCAAGAGTCTGGGGCTGGACCGCCCGGTATACCTGTTCGAAGTGGTATTGGCCGAAGTTGCTGTGGGTCGTCTGCCGAAATTCCACGAGCTTTCACGCTTTCCGGAAGTGCGTCGCGACCTGGCATTGGTAGCTGATCGCGATGTACCAGCCAGTGCGGTACTGGACGTGATTCGTGAAAAGGCTGGTGAATGGCTGACAGACCTCAGGCTGTTTGACGTCTACCAGGGTAAAGGTATTGATCCGCATAGAAAAAGCCTTGCAGTTGGCTTGACCTGGCAGCATCCATCGCGCACTCTTAATGACGATGAGGTGAACTCCACGACACAAGATATCCTCACCTCGCTCGAACAAAGGTTGAACGCCACGTTAAGGAAGTAGCGCATGGGGGCTCTGACGAAAGCTGAAATGGCGGAACGTCTTTATGAGGAGCTGGGCCTGAATAAACGGGAGGCCAAGGAATTGGTCGAACTGTTTTTTGAAGAAATCAGGCACGCTCTTGAAGACAACGAGCAAGTCAAATTGTCCGGTTTCGGCAATTTTGACTTGCGCGACAAACGCCAGCGGCCTGGCCGCAATCCAAAAACGGGAGAAGAAATCCCGATCACGGCTCGCCGTGTGGTCACCTTTCGTCCAGGGCAGAAGTTGAAGGCCCGAGTTGAGGCATATGCTGGAACCAAGTCATAACGACGAACTCCCGCCGATTCCCGGCAAGCGCTACTTCACCATTGGTGAAGTCAGCGACTTGTGCGCGGTCAAGCCCCACGTACTGCGGTACTGGGAACAGGAATTCCCCCAGCTCAACCCGGTCAAGCGCCGCGGCAACCGTCGTTATTATCAGCGCCAGGACGTGCTGATGATCCGTCAGATCCGTGGATTGTTGTACGAACAGGGTTTCACCATCGGCGGCGCGCGTCTGCGTCTGTCGGGGGATGAGGCCAAGGACGACAGCAATCAATACAAGCAACTGATCCGCCAGACCATCTCCGAACTTGAAGACGTGCTGTCGGTGCTGAAGAAATAAATCCGGAAAAAATACTTCCATATTTCAGATGGTTAAGGTATATTTTTCGCTCTTCCAGTGGTTTGGAAGCGGCTTTGAAACTTAGTTTTCAGGGCTGGATTGTAAGAGTTACGCTCGGTCGGGGCGTAGCGCAGCCCGGTAGCGCACTTGCATGGGGTGCAAGGGGTCGAGTGTTCGAATCACTCCGTCCCGACCATTTATTCTAAAGAAATCCAAGAGCTTAGCGGTTCTTGGATTTTTTTATGGGCACGTGTTTTGTCCAGCCCGAGATTTTGCCCCCACTTTTTGCCCCACCCAGATTTTCGGTGCTCGAATGGCACTATTATGCGTTTCATCGCGGGCTGCGAGGTGAATCTGGTGCTCGGCACCAACCTGGCGGCGCAATGCCAGTCTTCAAGGTAGGATTTGCTCCACGAACACAGGGAGGTAGCCAATGGAATTGCTAGCCGCTTTTGCGGGGATCGTGGCGTTTGTTTTTTTGGTAAAGAACACCAAGGCTCAGGGAGTTATTAGCCAGCTTCGCCTCGAGCTCGGCGCTAGGAAAAATGATCTGTCTGCGATGGAGGACGAGAAAGTCGAACTGACCCGTCAACTCCAGCAAGCACTTCACGAGCTCAAACGCTTTGAAGGAATTATTGACGCCGAAGCCGAGGCGGAGCGCGTCTCCGAAGAGACTAAGTCAGAGCGCGCGCGTTTATTGCAGCTTGCACAGTCCAGGGTCGAGCAGGCAGAAATGCGATTAGCGCAGGCAATCGCAGATGCCGACAAGATCGTGGGCAACGCCAAGACGCAAGCACTGGAAGTTGCGGGTGACGCGCTCGAGGCGCAGGGGAAGGCCAAGCAATATACGGAAGCCGCCCAAGCGATGAAAAACATCATCGAAGGTTACGGCGACGCCTATATCGTTCCGACCTATAACCTCCTTGATGAGCTTGCCGAAGAGTTAGGCTTCACCGAAGTGGGCCAGCAGCTGAAAGCGGCTCGTGATTATAGTCGGCTGATGGTGAAGACTGGTCGGGCCGCCAACTGCGCGTATGTCGAAGCCAATCGACGAGAGATTGCCATCCGATTTGTAATCGACGCATTCAACGGCAAAGTTGATTCCATCTTGTCTCGCTCGAAGTCTGATAATCACGGCAAGCTAGAGCAGGAGATTCGAGATGCCGCTGCGCTGGTGAATCTCAATGGCGCATCGTTTCGTAATGCGCGAATCAGTGATGACTATCTGAAATCCCGCTTAGAGGAGCTGCGCTGGGCCGTCACAGCGAAGCTCCTCAAAGAGCAAGAGCGTGAGGAGCAGCGTCAGCTCCGAGAGCAAATTCGTGAAGAAGAAAAGGCTCGCCGAGAGTTCGAGCGGGCAATCAAGGATGCCGCCAAGGAAGAGAGCACACTCCGAAAAGCTCTCGAGAAGGCCCAGGAACAGGTTGCCGCTGCAACCGCTGCGGAGCGGGCGACCTTCGAATTCAAGCTTGCGGAACTTCAGGAGCAATTAAAGGCTGCCGAGGATAAGAACCAGCGAGCTTTATCGATGGCCCAGCAAATCCGTGCTGGCCATGTGTATGTGATTTCGAACATCGGATCGTTCGGTGAGCAGGTCTTTAAGATTGGTATGACGCGCCGACTCGAACCGCTTGATCGAGTACGTGAACTGGGCGACGCGAGCGTCCCATTTGAATTTGACGTGCACGCCTTGATATTCAGTGACAATGCGCCGGGGCTCGAAAAGCAGCTCCATCGCCATTTTCTTCGTGAGCAGGTGAACAAGGTAAATCCACGCAAAGAATTTTTCCGGATAAGTTTACCTGCCATTCGACAAGAGCTTGAGGCGCTGGGGGTAGAAACGCAGTGGACGATGAGCGCGAAAGCGAGAGATTATCGAGAAAGTCTGCGAATCGAAGAGCAGATTCTAGATAATCCCGCCATCGCTGCTGAGTGGACACGCCACCAGTTGGAAGTGAAGGAATCCATTGAGCAGGCTGAGGAGGAGATTGTCGCTTAAGTGGTTGCACGCATGGAGCGGTTGAGCTTGTGACTGAGCTTAGTAACTGACGTCGACAGCAATAGTAATTGTGATGGCGTAATGTCAGCAGTGCACAAAACAACTGGTTGATCCCAGGCAATGGCAGGTGACACCCACCGCTACGTTTCGATCAAACTGAGAAATGGATTGTTTGTAAGCCCGTCTTGGCTGAGTTCTAGTGGATCTTTTATTAGATAGCCGTTCAGTTTTCCGCGCTTACGGGGACCTTGCACGTGGCAGGCCCAGATGTTCTCGCCGTTTGGCCTACGCCGGTGGATGTTCATTTTTTCAAATCCTTTTTGCAC
>CAJCIO010000105.1 GCA_903970465.1 Gammaproteobacteria bacterium | reverse complement strand
TTGGGATCGGAGCACTATCTGACGGCCTCTTCGCGGGCGAGCCTTGCTCCCACAGGGGGTCGGGGATGATGTGGGGTGTGCTTGGGATTGTTGCATCATCTGACGGACCCTTCGCGGGCAAGCCTTGCTCCCACAGGGGATCGGGGATGATGTGGGGTGTGCTTGGGATCGGAGCACTATCTGACGGCCTCTTCGCGGGCGAGCCTTGCTCCCACAGGGGATCGGGGATGATGTGGGGTGTGGTTGGGATTGTTGCATCATCTGACGGACCCTTCGCGGGCAAGCCTTGCTCCCACAGGTGTACGGCGTCAGCACTGTTTGCAGTGTGGGAGCGAAGCTTGCTCGCGAAGGGGCCGGCATGGCTGGCATCACCTTCAAGGTAGCGAATCGGCGCTCGCGGGCTGCTACTGCCCGGCGCGCAAGGCCATTGCTGGGGCGCCTCGCGCAAGCGCGCATAACTGGCGCCGCGGATGTCATATCCGGTGCCGGGATTGCACGCGCCCTTGATCTCCTCGAACACTTGCTCGGCGCTGCTGTAGCTGAACCCTTCGGCATAGCCCATGGCACAGGCGATGCGGGCGATGATCTGCCAATCGGCCATGGCCTCGCCGGGTGCGTCAACTGCCTTGGGCATCAAGGTCAGGTTGCGCTCGGAATTGATCATTACCCCTTCGGCTTCAGCCCACAGCGCGCCGGGCAGCAGTACGTCGGCGTAGCGATTGGTCTCGGTGTCCAGGTAGGCATCCTGGGTAATCACCAGCTCGGCCTGGCGCAGGGCGTCGATGACCTGCTGGCGATTGGCGACGCTGGCCACAGGATTCGTGCAGATGATCCAGCAGGCCTTGATGCTGCCCGCGGCCATGGCTTCGAACATGGCTACGGTCCCTACCCCCGCCTCGCTGCGCAAATGGCCGGCGGGCAGTTGCCAGAGTTGCTCGATGAAAGCCCGGTCGGCGGCCACCAGAGTGGAGCGCTGACCGGGCAGCCCCGGGCCCATGTAGCCCATCTCGCGGCCACCCATGGCGTTGGGCTGGCCGGTGAGCGAAAACGGCCCGCTGCCCGGCCGACAGATCGCGCCGGTCGCGAGGTGCAGATTGCACAGGGCGTTGGTGTTCCAGGTGCCATGGGTGCTCTGGTTGAGGCCCATGGTCCAGCAGCTCATCCATTCGCCGGCCGCACCGATCCATTGCGCGGCGGTGCGGATGTCGGCCTCGGCCAGACCCGTGACCTCGGCCACATGGGCCGGTGTATAGGCCTGCAGAAAGGCCGGCATCGCTTCCCAGCCATCGGTGTGGCGGGCAATGAAATCGGCATCGACATGGCCGTTCTCGACCAGCAGATACAGCAGCCCGTTGAGCAGCGCCAAGTCGCTGCCGGGCGCTATCTGCAGAAACAGATCAGCCTTGTCGGCGGTGGCGCTGCGCCGCGGATCGACGACAATCAGCCGCGCTCCGGCCTTGCGTCGATCGAGCAGGCGCAGGAACAAAATCGGATGACAGTCGGCCATGTTGGCGCCTATGACGAAAAACACATCGGCGTGATCAAAATCGTCATACGAGCCCGGCGGCCCATCGGCGCCCAAGGACAGTTTGTAGCCGCTGCCGGCGCTGGCCATGCACAACCGCGAGTTGGACTCGATATGCCGGGTGCGCACGAAGCCCTTGGCGAGTTTGTTGGCCAGGTACTGGGCTTCCAGCGACATCTGCCCTGATACGTACAGCGCCACCGCGTCCGGGCCGTGCTCGTCGATGATCGCGCGCAAACGCCGCGCGGTGCTGTTGATGGCCTCATCGATGCCCACCTGCACGGGCTCGCGCTGGCGGTCGTGACGCACGAAAGCCGCGTCCATCCGCCCAGGGGCGGTGATGGCTTGCGCGCAGGTGCTGCCCTTGGTGCACAACCGGCCGAGGTTGGCAGAGTGCAGTTTGTCGCCGCTGACCTTGATCACGCGGTTGTCGGCCACGCTCATGACGATGCCGCAGCCGACACCGCAATAGGGACACACGCTACGAACGCTGGTGCTGTTCATGGGATCTCGCTCATTTTTGTCGCCGTGCGCAAAACCAAAAAGGCACCGGTTGCCTGCGCTCTATGAGCGGGGCAACACGGCGCCTTTGTCGTGTTGAGTTCGGGTTGTGGTGATACGTGAATGAGGACGATGCAAAGGTCGCGCCATGGGTGGTGCGAGCCTGATGACCCTGGGGTTGACGCGTATTCAAGAGGGGGACTGAGCCATCTATGCCCTTCAACCGAGCATCCATGCACCCTGAGTGAGCAAGCCCCTCACCACAGATGCAACAGCTCTGGAAGTCATGCCGACGAGTTGCCGTTCTAGCCGATTCAAAGATGACAAGCCGCAAATCCGCGATCTAGAGCGGTTGCCCTACTTGCTGAGGCAAACATGCCAAAAAATGCTGATTTCGCCCTGTCGTGACTCGCGTTGACAGCCCCGAAACCGCGTCATAGGATGTCCTACAGGTCCATTCAAGCTGTCGCTTTCTCAATGAAATGGATGCCGTGCCAGACACGGTCAATAACAATAAAAAGGAAGCCGCAATAATGACAATACAGGTCCCTCCACAGCTACAGCCGCAAATTGCTGTACCGCAATCACGTTTGACCCGCTACCGATGGATCATCTGTGCCCTGCTGTTCATCGCCATCGGCATCAACTATATCGATCGACAGATGATCGGTATCCTCAAGCCCACCCTCGCCGCTGAACTCAAATGGTCGGAAACCGACTACGCCAACATCGTCTTCTGGTTCCAGTGCGCCTACGCCATCGGCTTCCTGACGTTCGGTCGCATCATCGACAAGGTTGGCGTGCGCATCGGCTATGCCATGGCCTTCACCATCTGGACCATCGCCAGCATCGGTCACGGGCTGGTCACCACGGTGACCCAGTTCGCCATGGCGCGCTTCGCCCTCGGGCTGGGTGAGTCGGGCAGCTTTCCGTCGAGCCTCAAGGCAGTGTCGGAATGGTTTCCGCAAAAGGAACGGGCTCTGGCCACCGGCATCTTCAACGCCGGTACTGCCTTTGGCCCGATCGTCACCCCGCTGCTGGTACCGGCCATCACCCTGGCCTGGGGCTGGCGCGCTGCGTTTATCTCGATCGGTATCGTCACCGCGTTCTGGTTGATCGCCTGGGTCGTCATGTACCGCCGCCCGGCAGAGCACTCGAAAGTCAGCCCGGCTGAACTGGCCTATATCCAGTCCGATGACAGCGTCATTTCAGCCGGCGCGCCGCCGGTGAAAATCTCCTGGGTCAAGCTGCTGGGCTTTCGCGAGACCTGGGCCTACGCGGCCGGTAAGTTTCTCACCGATCCGATCTGGTGGCTGTACCTGTTCTGGCTGCCGGACTTCCTCGGCAAGACCTACGGTCTGGACCTCAAATCGTTCGGTCCGCCGCTGATCGCCGTGTACATCCTCGCCGACGTCGGCTCGGTGCTGGGTGGCTGGGGCTCGTCGAAACAGATGAAACTGGGCCGTTCGGCCAACGTGTCGCGCAAGACCACCATGCTGCTGTGCGCATTGGCCGTCACCCCGATCGTGACCGCGCAGTTCGTCTCCAACCTTTGGCTGGTGGTAGCGATCATCGGCCTGGCAGCGGCGGCGCACCAAGCCTGGTCGGCCAACCTGATGACCTTGCCTTCCGATCTGTTTCCCAAAGAGGCCGTGGCGTCGGTGATTGGTATCGGCGGCATGGCCGGCGCCATGGGCGGCATGCTGATGACCACTTACAACGGCTACATCCTGGAAGTGTTCAAGTCGTACCAGCCGATATTCATCGTGGCCGGCAGCATGTATCTGGTGGCGATAGTCGTGATTCACTTCCTCACCCCGCGGCTCACGCCTGTGGCGGTGGAGCGGATCAAGGCGAACTGATCGCGCCGACCCACTGAAGCGACAGGGCTTGCCTGCGAAAAATTTCAGGTCAGATGCATTAGCGTCGACTGACCGATCTTTCGAGGCAAGCCCCCGCTCGCTACAGGGTTGATCTCCCTCATTCACCCTCGTATCATCCCGGACCAGGCGTGCTCTGCGCCTCCATCCGCGGAAAGGGCTGTGCCCATGACTTGCTTCACCCTCATTCTCGCTACGACTCCCGACCTTAAAGCGGACAAGGTTCATCAAAGGAGCTCGTATGTCTTCACTACCCCGTATTTCTTCGCCCCACCACGGCCGGCTCAACCTCGAACAACTGAAGAAGCAGGCCAAGGCACTCCTGCGCCAGCTCCACACCGGCGCTGCTCCCGAGTACCAGACCCAGCTCAAGCGATCGCCCGCCACCCTGTCCGACGCCCAATGGCTGATCGCCCGCGACAACGGCTTCAGCACCTGGCCCAGGCTCAAGGCCCATATCGACGCCGTCGACTTCGCTGCCCGCCACCCGGATTTCACCGCCAGCGACGAGGCCAACAGCTGCCATTGGCGCTGCGGTAACGATATCGAACACAGCCTGCGCCTGGTCGGCTTCAAGGGGCGTTTCCAGATGATGGCCGATCCGCTGTGCATGGGCCCGGTACAAGCGCTACCCCTTGAGGCCTATCGCGCGCAACGCAGCCAGTACATCAGCCAGGTCTTCAACCTGCCGCTGGACGATGTGCAGCGGCGCACCAACGAGGAGTACGACCGCCTGGCGCAATTGGGCGACGCGCCCGGAGTGCTGTGGTGCGAAGCCGACGCCTACGACCAGCTGTTTCTGGTGCGTGCCCTGGCAGGTCTCGACCATTTGCCGCAGCGCCTCGAACTGGTGCAGACCAATGCCGTGCCGGGGGTGCAGCGCTTTATCGGCATCGGCCAACTGGCCCCCGACCTGCTGGCCTGGCTATGGCCGCAACGCCAGGCCGTGACGGCAGAAGCACTGGCGTTGGCACGCCGCACCTGGGCCGCCTATTGCGCGGCCTCACCCTTGGCGCTGGCGGATATCGCCGACGCTGAACACCCCTGCCTGCCCCTGCTCGCCCCCGCACTGCGCCGGCAACTGCAACAACTGCCCGGTATGCAGGACGGCTTGTCACTGACCGAACGCCTGGCCTTGCAGACCTTGCTTGAAGCCGGCGAAATGTCCTGCGGGCGGGTGTTCGCCGAGTTGATGGCCGTGCGCGAACCGCTGCCCTACCTGGGCGACATAATGTTCCACGTCATGATGCGGCCGCTGATCGAGGGTGCCAGGCCGCTGCTAGTCGAAACCGAAACGCACCTGGACTGGCCGCACCGGCCGTTGCGCCTGACCGACCTTGGGCGGCGGGTGCTGGCGGGAGAAGCCTACTGGCCGGATCACGCGGATGCACCCCGGTGGATAGGCGGCGTATGTATCCAACCCCGCCAGCCGCACTGGGCCATGCGTGAAGACGGTCGGCCAGTCTGGCGGGGGTGATTGACGGTGCGGTTCACCGAACGCGCACCCTTGCGCCCACAGAGTCGACCGGTCTTGAGTCGTAAACCTGTGGGAGCAAAGCTTGCTCGCGAAAGGGCCCTGTACCCCCGCACATCATCCACTGAATACATCCAGTAGCATCCAGTCGCCTCCCCGCTGGACAACCGCCCCCCACAGACGCTAGCGTCCACCTCTTTGCCAAGAGGCCTGACCATGGACGCTATCGTCGACTACTCGGATTCCCTGCACCGCGCCAGCGTCATCGCCCTGTGGGACAACGTCTTCGATCACCCCACCGAGCACCGACTGCCCAGCCGCTCCATCGACATGAAACTGGCCCACGCGGATCGGCTGTTCTTCGTCGCCCTCGCCGGTGACAAGGTCGTCGGCACCGTGCTCGCCGGCTATGACGGCCACCGCGGCTGGTTGTACTCGGTCAGCGTCGATCCAGGGCACCGCCGCCAAGGCATCGGTGAGGCCTTGGTGCATCACGCAGAGGCCGCACTGGTGCAACTCGGCTGCTTGAAGATCAACCTGCAGGTGCTCAATATCAACGCCGAGATCGTACCGTTCTACGAGTCGCTGGGGTACAGCGTGGAGCACCATATCAGCATGGGCAAACGCCTCTACGAGCGACTGGATTGAAGCACCGCTCGTGGCGCAGCGCGCCTCGCTGAATACCCTGTCGTGCCAGCACACTCGCGATGTCTGGCACACCGAATCGGCACCGGACGCACGGCGCCCTCGCTAAACGTCCGCGCGCTGCAAGTCCTCCAGCAACCCCGGCCCCGTCGGCGCCCAGCCCAGCTCGGCGCGAGTCTTGACACTCGTGGCCTTCAAGTCTTTGTCGACAAACGTCGCCAACCAACCAAAATGTTCACTGGCCTTCTCGGCAGCCAATGCCACCAGCGGCACGCCCAAGCGCTGCGCCACGGTCTGGGCGATGCTTTTGAAACTCACGTCTACCTCCGCCGAAGCGTGATAACGCGCTCCCGCCGCGCCCTTCTCCAGCACCAGGCGATACAAGCGTGCGGTGTCCGTGACATGGGCCGCCGACCAACTGTTCAGCCCATCGCCCACATACGCCGACAAACCGGTGCGCCGGGCGTGAGCGATGATGTAACTCACCAGCCCCTGCTTCACGGTGTCGTGAATCTGCGTCAAACGCATCACCCTGACGTTCACCCCACGCTGCGACAACTCGCGCCCGGCCAACTCAGAGGCGACTCGGGGATTGGGATGCTCGGAGTCGAAATGATCCTCGACCGACGCCTGCCCAGGCCCAGCTGAACCTGCGGCAGCACCCGCAGTAATGATCAATGGCCGATCGGAACCTTCCATCGCCGAGCCCAGGGCGATGATCGCGCGGTAGTCCTTCTGGCAGTTTTCGGCGAAGTGCGTGAAGTCATGATCGAACGCTGTGTGGATCACCGCATCACAGCCGGCCGCTCCCCTTTGCAGGCCTGGCAGGTCCTCGATATCGCCGTACAGCGCCTCGCCCCCCAGCGCCCTGATTGCCTGCGCGCCCGTATCCGAGCGGGTCAATCCCAACACCTGATGGCCAGCGCTGATCAACTCGCTCGCCACCCTAGAACCGATAAACCCTGTAGCACCTGTGAGAAATACGCGCATGTTGTTGTCCCTCGCTGTTGATATGACAGCAGGCTGCGCCTAGTCTTTATCCTGTAAAAGTAGAGACGTTATCAGGGTATAAGCACTAACAGGATCAGCATGCCGGATCAGCTCGCCAACCCCCTTGGGGTCTATCTCAAAGACTGCCGCAGCCGCCTCGACCCGGCAGCCTTCGGTCTGCCTGCCACCCGCCGACGTACCCCAGGCCTGCGCCGCGAAGAGGTCGCCCAGCGCGCCAATATCAGCGCCACCTGGTACACCTGGCTCGAACAAGGCCGCGGCGGGGCGCCCTCTACGCAGGTGCTCAACCGCATCGCCCAAGGCTTGCTGATGACCGACCCGGAGCGCGAGCATCTGTTCATGCTCGCTTTCGGCCATCCCCCGGAGGTCGTTTACAAAGCACCGGAGGGCGTGACGCCACGTTTGCAGCGGCTGCTGGACACCTTCGAGTTCAGCCCGGCCATCATCAAGACCGCCACGTGGGATGTCCTGGCCTGGAATCGCGCCGCCACCGTGGTGCTCACCGATTACGGCCAACTGCCGGTGGCGCAACGCAACATCCTTCGGCTGATGTTCTGCCGCCCAGGCATACGCGCCAGGCAAGACGACTGGGAAGACGTCACGCGCTTTGTAGTGGCGGCGTTCAGGGCCGATGCGGCGCGGGCCGGGGCAACGTCGGAGGTGAGCAAATTGGTGAATGAACTGTGTGCTGCCAGCGATCACTTCGCCCGGTTGTGGCGCGATAACGATGTACGTGTGCATGGCGAGGGAAGCAAGAAACTGCATCATCCGCTGCTGGGGTTGATCGAGCTGGAGTATTCGGGGTTTGCCGTGGACGGACGGCCGGATCTGGGAATGATCGTTTATAACCCGGTGTCGATGGACGTTGCGGGGCGGATAAAGGCGTTGATCAGCAACCTGACCCCGCCTGGCTGACGGGTGGGCTCGATAGCGGCCCCTCCCGGTTAGCGAGGGTGCCGCGCTTGCACCGCTGAAAGTGCTGTCACCGAATAGGTGCTACTTGCGAGCAATCACCCGGGCAACGATCGGATCATCGTCGCCATGCTTGGCCAGTCCGTTACGCTCGATGCGGTAGTCGATCGTAAAACCGTTGTCCTCGAGCCGTTTGCAGAACTCGTCGACATTGATGAAGCGCCTGTAGTGATCGGTGACCCGCTCGTTCTCACCGACGGCGGTCCCCTGCTGCATCAAACTATCCTTGTCGGTACGGAATTCCAGATAGAGCTTGCCCCCCGACCTCAATATCTTATTGGCATGCCCCAGCACTTTGCCCTCGTCGTCGACCGACATCGCATGCATGACGAATCGTCCGTACACCGCATCGACCACTTTCGGCAGCCCGGCAACATCGCCGGCAAAGTCCCCATCGAGAAAATCAATATTCAGGATCTGTTCGTCTTTTGCGCGCTGGCGATTGATGTTTATGGCAACGGCAGACTGATCGACAGCAGTGACCTGAAATTTTTTCGAAAAATAAAAAGCATCCCGGCCGTTCCCGCAACCGAACTCCAATAAGTGGCAATCGTTACTGAAGAAGTTCTCAGCACAGAAAATCGCGAACGAAGAAGGTGGGGTCGGAGCACCGCGCTTTTGGTAATAGGCATCCCAATACCTGGCTCTGTCCTGGTACACGGCCGGTACGGGTATGTGCTGGCGCTGGCGCTCCAGGACCTTCTGCCGAAAATGCCGGACGATGTCATCCGCTGCCCTCTCCGGGGTCGTGTCGCCATAATTCTTGAGGATGAGATCAGGGTTTTCAGGCTCTTCAAAGCCAACCGGCGTCGGCGAAATGTTCTGCTTGGCCTGGGCACGATAGATGCCTTTGGGATCGCGCTCGGCCCGGATATCCAGTGGCACGTCGAGGTAGGCTTCGACGTAGAGCTCATTGGATAAACGGTTTTCAACACGCACCGACTCAAACATCGCGACGGTGGCGATTACCACGGTAATGCCGTTATCGCTGACACGCTTGCACAGCCTGGAATAGACATACGCCAGGCGTTTGCGCTCATCCAGCTCGTGGCCGAATTTTTCGCCGAGAATGCTGCGAAGGTCGTCGCCATCCAGCAGCAGCACGGGGAGCCCTTCTTCTCTGAGCACCTGACTGACGATTTGCGCGACCGTCGTTTTGCCAGCGCCCGAGTAGCCAGTGATCCAGATCAGACCGCCGGTTTGCATCAGCTCACTACTCATTTTTCAGCCCGTTCAAAAAGCAGCGGTTCAAAGTGATTCAAGGTACCTGGCGACCCGAGCCGCGTTACCGCCTCGGGGCGAGCCAAAGTACTGTTGAAAAAGGTGTTCGTTTGCCACGTCGTTCCGCTGCAGGACTTCTGGCGAAGCCAGTGCCTGGGGCAAATCCGCGACAGTTTCCAGTGTGTACACAGGCAGCGACTTTTTCAGTTCGAGCACCGAAGAGCCCACGTTCATCGGCGACTCGTCTCCCCCGGGCACATCCAGCAACACCGTATTCTTGCCCAGGAAAACCGCCGAGAATGGCGTACCGCCGTAGTCAGCCACCACGAGATCCGCAGCGCCATAAAGCTGATTCATATTGCGGGTAGACGTACGATCGATCTTGAACCCGCACGCTTCCAGCGCTGAAATATATTGCCGCTCCTGAATGAATGAAAGCGGATGCGGCCTCACTATAATATTGACTTGGCCATGCAATCGCGCGATGGCTTGCGCATAAACAGGAATGGAAGAGCTGGCCCCTCCCAATGTAGGCATCCACAGAAGCGTCTTTTTTTCCGGCGACAGATCAAACTCTTTTCTGACGCTGGCCACATCAAGATCGGGCTCGAAATACTCGTCGTAGCGCGGATAACCCATGACGAAGGTGGTGCCCGCAAACCGCTCTTTCACGATCCGTTCATCATTCACGCCATGGCACAGGAAAATATCGTAGATATCGTTCCACCCCATCAGGCTCCAGGCATCGCTGAGATCGGCACCGTACATATAACGGATCTGTTTTTTGCCAATCTGCAACGGCAACAGCACGTCGATATCTACAGCAAAATGCCACTTAGGCTTGTGCCCCAAGGCGATGAGCATTCGATTACATAACTTTTTATTGCGATTGTCTTTCTTCGGCGGCTTGCGAACCTTGCTGGCACCGGATATAGGATGATTGGTGATGGCATAATCAAACCATCTGCCGCTGTCTATGACGTCCTGAATGTCCAGCACCTGGTAACCACACGCGTGTACGTGCTTGAAAAATGCAGGGATGCCTTCTTTCTGCTTACCGCTCTCTTCCAGATAAAAATGCTGCGTCAGCACGATGGAAAACTGGGACTTGTCCATGGCCGCCCAGACATTTTCGTAGTGGTTGAGCATCATGGGCTCATGCAGCAGAAAGGCATACTTCCTAGTAGGGCAGATGGATCTGGCACTGAACATTCTTTGGCCAACCCTGCGCATAAATCTCCTTAGCAGCTGAATAAAAGCAGTTCAGCATCCAGATGTCGAAAGATCTAATGCTAGCAGCTCTTCCCAGGCTAGTCCCGCGCCGACAAAACGGTCAATCACCCGCTCTCTCGGTCAACCACTCAGCCACCGTAGCCTCGGGGTAACCGCGATGAAAAAAAGCTGACCGTCCATTGGCATGCTGTCGCACCCGTTGCTCCGAATCCCCAGTCGCGCTTACTTGAGGAACTTGATGATCTTCGCGGGATTACCCACAACCACCGCATAGTCGGGAACGTCGCGAGTCACCACGGCCCCCGCCCCGACCATGGCCCCCCGGCCGATGATAATCCCGGGAAGCAAGGTGGCGTTGGCGCCGATACTGGCGCCCTCACGCACAGTGATACCCTCAAAACGGTCAGGGTATACCTTGGACCGCGGCATCCTGTCATTGGTGAAGGTGGCGTTCGGGCCGACGAATACGTCGTCTTCGAGCACCGTGCCGGCCCAAAGGTAGACGCCACTTTTGAGCGTCACGTTGTTACCGACGACGACATCACCTTCTATGAAAGTGTGTGCACAGACGTTGCAGTTCGCACCGAGCGCAGCGCCTTTCAATACCACTGCAAACTGCCAGATGCGAGTACCCACGCCGATTGCGGTGCTGGTTACATCGGCGAGTTTGTGAATTGTGGGCATCGCTGACCTCCGACACAGGATGAGTATGGACAATGAGTGTACCTGCTCGCGGCGCCAACTCATTACACCAGCCGGCCAAAGTACTCAACGAACGCCAAGGCTGCCGGGCTTAGTACCTGCTCCGCGCGGGTGATCAGACCCATTTCACGGTTCATCTGCGGCCCGTCGATCACCCGGCACGACACCCCCGCCTGCCCTTGTGCCGCCGATTCCGGCAGCAGGCTGATGCCTTGTCCCTGCTGCACCAGGGCTGGATGCCCACGGGAAATGTCTGGGGGCGGGGTTGTTGGGTATGGGGATTGAGGTGGCGGATCCCGGATGATCGCTTTCATCGCCCCTCCTGATATCGCTCAAGCATGCAATGCAGCGGATTCAAGCGGGGTCGATAGCGGCCGATATGGCTACTGCCAGCCACATTTGCAAGCCCTGCCCTGTGCTACAGTTTGCTCATGTCTGGTAACAAATTTTCAGCTTTGAGGCCCACGCCGTCCTTCGGTGTGGCCGTTTTTTCGAGCATGGCTGTGGGCGCCGCACGCAGCAGCAAGGCCCGCCGGCGCGCCCGGCCGGTCTGATGTTATTTGAGTAAGGAGCGTCAAATGAACCGTCGTGAGCGCAAGATGCTGGACCTCCTCAAGCGCGGCAAACAGGAATATGGCTACGTTGCCGTCAAGGCCGAGTTCGAAGCCGAAGGTACCCGGGTCGACGAACTGCTGCGCCTGATCGAACTGGCTCGCCGGGCGGACTTGGGTATCGGTCTCAAGGTGGGAGGCTGCGAGGCCATTCGCGATTTGCTCGAGAGCAAGCAGATCGGCGTCGAATACATCATCGCGCCGATGATCGAGTCGGCCTATGCCGTGCAGAAGTTCATCGAAGCGAAGAACAAGATCTACAGCAAGGAGGAACAGGAAGACACCAAGTTCCTGTTCAACCTCGAGACAATCACCGGCTTCAACAACCTGGATGCGCTGATCAAGGCAGCCAGCGTGCCCAACGGCCTGGACGGCGTGGTGTTCGGGCGCGTCGACTTCTCCCTGTCGCACGGTTTCACCCGTAACGACATCAACGACCCTCGCATCACCGAGTACGCCCTCCAGACCGGAACTGCAGCCAAAGCCGCCGGCCTTGAACTGGTGGTCGGCGGTGGTGTTTCGAGCGACGCCATCGGCGAGCTGAGGAAACTCGAGGCCAACCACCTGGCGCGCTTTGAAACCCGCAAGGTCATCTACGCCGCCGAATCGTTACGCACCCTGGATATCGAAAAAGGCCTGCTAAACGCTGTGCACTTCGAGCTGTTGTGGCTGCAGAACAAGCGCGAGTACTACGGCCTGATCGAGAAGGAAGACGACAAACGCATTGAAATGCTCGATTCGCGCTGGAAGTTGTTGGGTGGCGAATAAATCGATGCCTGAGATCGACAAACCACGCATAGCCATATTTGGCGCTTCCGGCGCCATTGGCAGCGGGCTGGTCGACTGGTTCGCCGCCCGTGAATGGAACGTCATCGCCATCATTCGGCAACCGGCCACCCGCGTTCACGGGCGCAAAAACGTCAATGTCGCCCAATGGAATCCATTGGCCAACGAACCCTTGCCCGCCGCTGTCGAGCGTCTCGATGCCGTTGTGTGGGCTCAGGGCGACAACTGCACCGACAACATCAACGACCTCGACTACTCGCGCCACCTGAACATGTACGAAGCCAATGTCGGTCACATCCTTGTTTCGTTGCACGCCCTGCTGGGCGCCGGCGCTCTGAGCAGCGGTGGCGCACGGCTGTGCGTGATCAGCTCGATCTGGCAGAACATTGCGCGACAGAACAAGCTCTCGTACTGCGTCACCAAATCCGCCCTGCAAGGGTTGGTGCGCTCTGTGTCACTGGATCTGGCGGACGATGGCCACGTGATCAACGCGGTGCTGCCGGGCGCACTCGATACCCCCATGACCCGCGCCAATCTCAGCGCCGAGCAAATCGCTCGCCTGGAGGGCGCGACGCCGGGTTCGCGGCTGGCGAGTGTCGAAGATGTCGCTGCCGTTGTGGAGTTTTGCTGCGCCCCTGGACACCGTGCAATTACTGGGCAATTCCTGACTGTCGACAAGGGCTTCACTCATGCGCGCATCGTTTGATATCAACAGCTCGACGGGCATCTATCGCGTGTCACTGGGCGAAGGGCTGGTCCAAGAAGTCACCGCGAGCGACGCCCATCGCATTTTCATCGTCGACCGCCATTTGCTGCCCCAAGTGGCGTTCGTCAGCGATCCGATCATTGCCGTGGATGCCAGCGAAGCGAACAAATCGCTGGAACGCATCGCGCCCATCATCGAGGCGCTCAAGCATCACGGCGCCACGCGCGAAACCGAAATCGTCGCCGTGGGCGGCGGCATCATCCAGGACATCGCCACCTTTGTGGCGTCGATCTACATGCGTGGGCTGCGCTGGCATTACTGCCCGACCACGCTGCTGGGCATGGTCGACTCGTGCATCGGCGGTAAATCGTCGATCAACGTCGGCGCGTTGAAGAATCTGGTGGGTAATTTTCATCCACCGGCGAGCATCCTCATCGACCTCGCCTTCGTCCACAGCCTGAGCCCTGAACAGCAAACCAGCGGCCTGATGGAGTCGGTGAAAATCTGCTACGCCCGAGGCGCAGAGGCGTTCGCCGATTATCTCGCGCTACGGCCCACCGCCCCGCTGCAGACGGACACGGCGTTTGCCATCATCGAACAGAGCCTGACTACCAAAAAGTGGTTCATCGAGGTCGACGAATTCGATCAGGCCGAGCGCCTGCTGCTCAATTTCGGTCACACCTTCGGGCATGCCGTGGAGTCCGCCACGCACTTCGCCATCCCCCACGGTATTGCCGTCGGTGTGGGCATATTGATGGCCTACAAGTATGCCGAAGTGGCGTCGCTGCTCAGCCCCGCCGGCGAAGAGCGCGCCAGGCGCCTGGTGGACCACGTACAAGCCCTGCTGCAGCCGCTGCGTCATACCCTGGCGCCGCTCATTCGCATTGACGCCGAGGTGCTGCTAAAGCATTTCGAGAGCGACAAGAAACACTCCCAGAGCCACTACCGCGTGATCGTGCCGGTCGAGGATGGCGAGCTGCAACGGTTGTCGGTTCCCCGCAGCGCGATCATTCAGGCGCTGATCTGCAATGCCTTCGCGCTGGGCGCCGGCATCGCCGTACGCGGCGGTATCTGATGGAACGCCTGCAAGCCCTCGACTTCGTGGTGATCGGCGCCACAGGGTGGCTCGGTCAGGCCACCCTCGAATACCTGTTCGGTCACTTGCCTGCGGCGCAATGGACGCGGGTGCACGCCTTCGCGTCCTCAGCGCGGCAACTGGTGTTGCGCGACGGCACAACTGTGGCGGTGCAGCCATTGTCCGCACTGTCGGCCTTGCGCCCGCCCCGTCCTGCCCTGGTGTTCCACTACGCCTTCCAGACCAAGGACCGCGTCGCGGGCAACAGCGTCGAGGCCTATATCCAGCACAACCGCCACATCCGCGAGGCGCTGGCACAGTTTGTCGATGCCAATCCAGTGGCCGGGCTGTTCGTGCCCTCCAGCGGCGCGGCCTATGCCGGCCTGGATATGGCCAACCACAGCGACGGCGCCATCTATGGCCGCTGCAAGCTGGAGGATGAACGCGCGTTCGAAGCGATGGGTGCACAGTACGGCTTTACGGTCTGCAGCCCGCGGGTGTTCAATGTCAGCGGCCCCTATATCAACAAGCACCACCTGTATGCCCTGGCCTCGATCATTACCGCCTGTTTGCGCAACGAACCGATCGTGGTGCGCGCTACCCATCCGGTCATCCGCTCCTACTACAGCGTCATGGACCTCATCGCTCTGTGCTGCCATCTGCTGCTGGCAGAACGCGCCCCCACCTTCCATACATTCGATACCGCCGGTACCGAAGCGGTCGAGGTCGGGGAACTGGCCATCCGATGCCAACGACTGCTCGCCCCGCACCTGGCCATCGAGCGTCCGCCCCTGAGCACCGCTCCAGCCGACCGCTACGTCGGCGACGCTGACGCCATTCGCCAATGGGAGCGCACCGCCGGAATATCGCCGCAGCCCTTGGACGAGCAGATCCTGGCGACCGCCAACTATTTGAGAAATTTAGATTTATCGGCAAATAAAGGCCAATAACCGTTCTCTGGCACGACTTGCGCATACCTCCCGCTGCGACGTAATTTTTTTGACATGACGCGGGAGCGTACGATGAAAGCAGTGATCCTGGCGGGTGGGCTAGGGAGCCGTTTGAGCGAAGAGACAAGCGTCCGGCCCAAACCCATGGTCGAGATCGGCGGCCGGCCTATCCTGTGGCACATCATGAAAACCTATTCTCACTACGGTGTGAACGATTTCGTGATCTGCCTGGGCTACAAGGGCTATGTCATCAAAGAGTATTTCGCCAACTATTTCCTGCATATGTCGGACGTCACCTTCGACATGGCCAACAACGAGATGAAGGTTCATCAGAACAGCGCCGAACCATGGCGCGTGACGCTGGTGGATACGGGTGCCGACTCGCAGACCGGCGGCCGACTGCGCCGTGTGCGTAAATACCTGGAGCCCGATGAAGACTTCTGCTTCACCTATGGCGATGGCGTCTCCAACGTCGACATCGGTAGCTTGATCGCCTTTCACAAGGCCCATGGTAAACGCGCCACGGTCACGGCCACCCAGCCACCGGGGCGCTTCGGCGCATTGAACATTCGCAAGCAGCGCGTCGACAGCTTTCGGGAAAAACCCCATGGCGACGATGCATGGATCAACGGCGGCTATTTCGTCCTCAAGCCTGAAGTGCTGGACTTGATCGAGGGCGACGACACCATCTGGGAAGCCGAGCCGCTGCAGACACTCGCGCGCGAAGGCGACCTGATGGCGTACGAACACGCCGGCTTCTGGCAGCCGATGGACACCCTGCGGGAAAAACAACAGCTGGAGGATTTGTGGGAACGCAACCTGGCACCGTGGAAAGTATGGTGATCAAGCCCGCGTTCTGGCACGGCAAAAGAGTCTTCCTGACCGGGCACACCGGCTTCAAGGGCGGCTGGCTGGCGCTCTGGTTGCAGCAAATGGGCGCCCAGGTCACCGGCTTCGCCCTCGCCCCGCAGACCACGCCGAACCTGTTCGAAGTCGCCTCGGTGGCGACCGGCATGTCCTCGTTGATCGGTGATATCCGCGATCTGACGGCGCTGACCGCAGCCCTCCAACAGGCCCGGCCGGACATCGTCCTGCACCTGGCCGCGCAGCCACTGGTGCGCTATTCGTACGACGCCCCGGTCGAGACCTTTTCTACCAACGTGATGGGCACAGTGCATCTGCTTGAGGCCGTGCGCCAGGTAGGCGGCGTGCGCGCCTGTGTGATCGTCAGCTCCGACAAATGCTATGACAACCGCGAGTGGCCCTGGGGCTACCGCGAGAACGAAGCCATGGGCGGCTACGACCCCTACAGCGCCAGCAAGGGCTGCACCGAGCTGGTCACCGCTGCCTACCGCAACTCGTATTTCAACCCGACACGCCATGCCGAGCACGGTGTGGCGATGGGCAGTGGTCGGGCCGGCAACGTGATTGGCGGCGGTGACTGGGCTGCTGACCGGTTGGTACCCGACCTGCTGCGCGCGTTCGAACAGGGGCGCGCCGCGGTCATCCGCAACCCCGGCGCCGTGCGTCCCTGGCAGCATGTGCTGGAACCCTTGTCTGGGTACCTGCTGCTGGCTCAACGCCTGTTCATCGACGGCGCCCCCTTCGCCGAGGGCTGGAACTTCGGCCCTGCCGACGCCGACGCGCAGCCGGTGGCCTGGATCGCCGAGCGCATGGCGCAGTGCTGGGCCGATGGCGCGCAGGCGCGTGTCGAAGCCAACGCCGCCGCGCCCCACGAAGCTCATTACCTGAAGCTCGACTGCTCCAAGGCCCGTGCCCAGTTGGGTTGGACGCCACGCTGGCCCCTCGCGCAAGCGCTGGACGAGGTGGTCAGCTGGCACCGGGCATTCCTGGCCGGCAGCGATATGCGCCAGGTGTGTACAGATCAAATTTCACGCTTTTGCCAAGCATGACCACAACGAATGCGGATCGCCTGATGATGACCCAAGACGAACTCAGAACACAGATCGACGATCTGGCCCAGCAATACGCCAAGACCGCCTTCGCGCGCCGCGAATTCTTGCCCGGGGTGACCGCGATTCCGCCGTCGGGCAAGGTCATCGATGGCGCCGAAGTCGGCCTGATGATCCAGGCCTCTCTGGATGGCTGGCTGACCACTGGCCGCTTCAATGCCGAATTCGAAAAACGCTTGAGCACGTTCCTCGGCGTCAAGCACGTACTGACCACCAACTCCGGCTCTTCGGCCAACTTGCTGGCGTTCACCGCACTGACCTCGCCGACCTTGGGCGCTCGCGCCATCAAGCCAGGTGACGAAGTGATCGGCGTGGCGGCGGGCTTCCCGACCACCGTCAACCCGATCATCCAGAACGGCGCGATCCCGGTGTACGTCGACGTTGATCCGACCACCTACAACATCGACCCGGATTTGATCGAAGCCGCCATTTCGCCAAAAACCAAGGCGATCATGCTGGCCCACACCTTGGGTAATCCGTTCAACCTGCGCAAGATCCGCGAGCTGTGCGACAAGTACAAGCTGTGGCTGGTCGAAGACTGCTGCGATGCACTGGGGTCGACCTACGACGGCAAGCTGGTCGGCACCTTCGGCGATATCGGCACCTTGAGCTTCTACCCCGCCCACCACATCACCATGGGCGAAGGTGGCGCGGTATTCACCAACAAGTCGAAGCTGCGACTGGCCGTCGAATCGATTCGTGACTGGGGCCGTTCGTGCTTCTGCCCGCCCGGTGAGGACAACACTTGCAAGAAGCGTTTCTGCTGGCAGCTGGGCGACCTGCCGTACGGCTACGACCACAAGTACACCTACAGCCACGCCGGCTATAATCTGAAGATCACCGATATGCAGGCGGCCGTGGGCCTCTCGCAGCTGGGCAGGGTGGACGAGTTCATCGCCGCGCGGCGACGCAACTTCGGCCTGCTCACCGAGGGCTTGAGCGCCTTCGAGGACCTGTTCATCCTGCCCGAGGCCACGCCGCGCAGCGACCCGTCGTGGTTCGGCTTCACCCTCACGGTGCGGCCCGAGGCGACGTTTAGCCGTGACGACATCGTGCAATTCCTGAACGCCAACAAGATCGCCACCCGCTTCCTGTTCGGAGGCAACCTGCTGCGCCAGCCGTACATGCAGGGGCGCAACTACCGGGTGGTCGGCGACCTGACCAACGCCGACATCGTTACGGAGCGCAGCTTCTGGATCGGTGTCTTCCCCGGGCTCACCAAAGGGCACATCGGCTACATGATCGACACGATCGGCCGTTTCGTCCGCGGCGAGCGGGTATAGAGCCGACGGTTGAGGATGGCCGGCGCGCGCGTGTCAGGGACGGCGACAGCCGCTTATCCGGCCTTGACCGGCCGGGGGGCGAGCCGCCTGCGTGACGGACCGTGGCGCCTGGTCGTCGTGGGGGCAGGGGGCTGGCTCGGACTCGCCACGCTCGAGTTGCTGCACGGCCTGTTCGGGGAGCGGTTCGCCGAGCGCGTCGTAAGTTTCGGATCCGGCGCTCGAACGTTGTGCTTGCGGGGCGGCGTGACGGTGGAGCAGCAGCCGCTCTCGGCGCTGGCCCACCTGGCGCCTAGCCCGACGCTGGTTCTGCATCTCGCCTTCCTCACCCAGGAGAAGGCCAAGGCTATGGCGGAGGCGGACTATGTCTCTGTCAACCGGGAAATCTCCGGCGCGGTGCTTGCCGCCCTCGACGGCCTGGGCGCGGAGGGCGTCTTCCTGCCTTCCTCTGGCGCGGTCTACATGGTCGACCAGCCCGAAGCTCAGCCCTCCATGCGGCTCTATGGACGGTTGAAGCTCGAGGACGAGGCGGCTTTTGCCGAATGGTCTGAACGGCGACACGCAAGGGCGGTGATCGCCCGCGTGTTCAACCTGTCAGGCCCTTATATCAACAAACAATCGAGCTACGCGCTCGCCTGCTTCATCGCCGACGCCCTGGCGGGTCGGCCCATCGAGATCAGGGCGACGAGACCGGTATTGCGCTCCTATGTGGCCATCAGCGAACTGATGAGCGTGGTGTTCGGGGCTTTGACGGACGGGGAAGAGGGCCTCGTCCTGTTCGACACCGCGGGGGACGACGTCTTGGAAATGGACGATATCGCGGCGGCGGTGTCAAAGGCGCTCGGCGTGCCACATAGCGCTCGCAGATCAGCCCTTACGGAAGCGGAACCGGATCGCTATACCGGCGATGGCGCGGCTTATCGGCGCCTGCGCGATCTGCTCGAGGTTCGGCCTGCGGTATTCCTCCGACAGGTCGAAGAAACGTCGCGGTTCATGGCGATGCAGCCGGAATCTGAGGCGAACTGTATCCCGTGAGGGATCGTGTCGAATGGAGTTTGGCGACTTGGTGGTGACAGAACGACAGGGCGCGCCCCGAGCGACGCGCCGCTGGGGCGGGATGCTCTGGCTGGTTGCGGCGCTTTGCTTCGCCCTGGGCTCGGCCACGAGCCTGCGCGCCCAGTCGAGCAATGACCCCCTCTCGCAGAGTGCCCAGGGGGATACCACGACGGGCAACGGGCAACAATCGTCGAGCCAGACGCCGAGTTCGACCACAGGATCGACCGACGCGTTCAATCCGGTCATGGTTCCTAGCTATAGCGCTCACAATGAGGGCGACTTCAGCGACAGCTCGCGGCAAGCGCTCGCCGCCCGCGCCGCGGCGCCGGCGCCGGCGCCGGTCG
>CAJCIO010000104.1 GCA_903970465.1 Gammaproteobacteria bacterium | reverse complement strand
TGGTGGAGCCGGGGGGATTTGAACCCCCGTCCGCCAGTGCTCCGCTGTCGGTACTACATGCTTAGCCCGTTCTACTAAGTTAACCCGCGGCCGCCCGAGGGGCAGGGTGCTTTGGGCGAGTTGTGTAAGTTTTAGCCGATTCGTCCACAACGTACTGCACGGCGATCCTGTTCTGCATGACAATCACTTCGAGTTTACAGGCATCCTCTAGTGATTGCTGGCACCGAAGTGACCAGAAGCTCAGGCTCTAGTCGTCGCAATTAAGCGGCGAGTGCGAATTCCTGGCCGTAGGTTTCGTCATTGGCAACTATAAAAGTTGCAACAGTGGATTTACGAGTTCTGTTACCAACTCGGCATGCACCTAAAGTTTCACTACCGGCGTCGAATCCTGATCGACCCCATAACCTGCTGATTTCGCAGCAGGAAGCCAGTGTACGCGAAAGCGGGCGGCGAGTCGACAGTCGTCTTCTCGCGCCCTGGCGACAGCGGCTCAGGACGCCTCTGCGGCATTAATTGCCGGCAGCGCCGCCTTTCTTGCTCTTGGCGATGTCGCTCAAGGTTTTGGTGGTGGTGGTGACGCAGCCTTTCTCGTCGCCTTTGGCCAGTTGGGCCTTGGCTGTTTTGATGGATGCCTCGTAATCGGCACCTTTATCCGGGCTCGCAACGCCAGCGGTGGCTTTCTCGTTCTCGATCTTCGTGATGTTGCCGGCGCAGAGGCTATCTGCAGCGAACACTGGTGAGGCAATAAAGGCTGCGGCGATGAACAGACCGGTCAGGGTAGTGCGCTTCATAGGGTATCTCCTCAAGCGAAAAATGATCCGGCTGACATCTGACGTCGCGCCCGGAGTCCAAAGTAGCCCCATCCAATGGGGCTTAATGGTGTTGACTGCGAGGTTTTGCAGGGGTTCTATCTTTTTGCGCGGACAATGTGAGATCGCCATCTTGTGGCGTCCGTGCCCTTTTTCAGGGCACGGCGAGCGGGGTGGTGACGCGGTCGACCAGGTACACCAGGCCGTGGTAATCCAGGCCGCTGTGCTGGCTCAAACCTATCTCGCAGGTGCGGCTGGTGGAGATGCCTTCGTCGCAATATTGCACGGCGTCTTTGAGGCTGCGTAGCGCGTGGGCGTTGAGTTGTGGGGTGGTGAAGCCTTTGTCGCCGGCGAAGCCGCAGCAGTGGATGCCTTCGGGCACGACAACTTGGGTGCTGCAGCGGCGCACGAGGTCGATGAGGGCCTGGCCTTCGCCCAGGTGCTGGGTGCTGCAGGTCACATGGACGGCGATGGGGGTGTCTTGTGGGTGGAAGGTGAGTTTGTCCACCAGATGGCTGCGGATGAAGCGCACCGGGTCGTAGAGGTCGAGGCGTGGTTCGTTGAGATCTTGCACCAGGCGCAGGGTGCAGGGGCTGGTGTCGCAGTAGACCGGGTCGAGGCCGCCGCGGCTAGCATGGAGCAGGGCGTCGATGAGTTCCTGGCGTTTGCGCTCGGCGGGGGCGTTGTAGCCTTTGGAGGCGAAGGGTTGGCCGCAGCAGAGGCTGTCCTGGTTGTCGGGGAAGATGACGTCGAAGCCGGCCTTGGTGAGCAGCGCGTGGGTTTTTTCCTGGAGCGACATTTGCTCGCGGTCGCTGGCGGCCGGTCCCATGGCGCGGGACACACAGGCGGCCAGATACACAACGCGGGGGCGCTCCGACAGTGGCTGTGGGGTGAATCGCAGGGTCTCTTGGGCCTGCGGCATGGCGACAGTCCAGGTAGGAATCTGGCCTTTGGAGAGTTGGCTCAAACGTGTGGACCACTGGTTGAGGCGCGGTGCGCCGAGCAGCATGCGGGCACCGTTGGCGGCGTGCAGGGTCATGCGCGCGCCTTTGAGTGCGGTGCTGAAGTGGTCGGCGAGCCAGTTGGCAGTACGCAGGTTGTGGGCGTTTTGCGCACGGAGTTTTTTCACCAGTTCGCCGGTGTTGATGCCGACCGGGCAGCGTTGCGCGCACAGGCCGGTGGCGGCGCAGGTGTCGATGCCCTGGTATTGGTAGTCGTGCTCGAGGGCTTTGGTACCGAGGCCTGCGCGTTTTTTTGCCTGGATGTCGCGCCACATGACGATGCGCTGGCGCGGGCTTAGAGTCAGTCCCTTAGACGGGCACACCGGTTCGCAGAAGCCGCACTCGATGCATTTGTCGACAATGCTGTCCGCGGCGGGCATGGGCTTGAGGTGTTTGAGGTGGATGTGCGGGTCTGCGCTGAGCACGACGTCGGGGTTGAGAATGCCTGTGGGATCGAGCAGGCGTTTGAGTTGCCACATCAGCTGGTACGCGTCGGCGCCCCATTCGAGTTCGACGAAGGGCGCCATGTTGCGGCCAGTGCCGTGTTCGGCCTTGAGCGAGCCGCCGAACTCGACGGCCACCAGTTGCGTGACGTCTTCCATGAACGCCTGGTAGCGGGCGATTTCTTCGGGGTTGTTGAAGCCTTGGGTGAAGACGAAGTGCAGATTGCCCTCCAGAGCGTGGCCGAAGAGGATGGCTTCGTCGTAACGGTGGCGCTCGAACAGCTCGATGAGGCGGCGTACACCGAGGGCCAGTTGTTCGATGGGGAAGGTCACGTCTTCGATGATCACCGTGGTGCCGGTCTGCCGTACGGCGCCGACGGCCGGGAAGGTGTCTTTGCGGATCGCCCAGAGTTGCGCATTGGCGGCGGGGTCGGTGGTGAAGTCGACCTGTTTTTCGACGGGGAAGGCGGCAATCGAGGCCATGATGTGCGCGATCTGTTCTTGCAGCAGTGCGGCGCTGCCGGCGCGCGATTCGATCAGCAGTGCGCAGGCGCCAGAGGACAGTTGGCGCACGAACGCCGGCATGCCGGGTTTTTCCTGGACCGAGCGCATGCTGCGGCGGTCAAGCAGCTCCACGGCGGACACCGGTTGCTGTTTGAGCACGGTGACGGCCAGGCAGCAGGTCTCTACATCCGGGAAGACGATAAAGGCCGAGGCCTTGTGCGGATGCTCGGGTACGGTGTCGTAGGTGACGGCGCTGATAAAACCCAGGGTGCCTTCGGAGCCGACCAGCAGGTGGGTGAGGATGTCGACGGGCTCGTCAAAGTCGACCAAGGCATTGAGGGACAGGCCAGTGGTGTTTTTCAGGCGGTACTTGTGGCGGATGCGGTCGGCCAGCGCGGTGTTGGCGCGGGTTTCGCGGCCCAGGCGTGCGAGTTCGTCGAGCAGTGCGCCGTGGCTGTCCCGCAGGGCGGCGAGGGAGGCTGGGTCTTCGCTGTCGATGCGGGTTCCGTCGGCCAGCACCAGGCGCAGGCCGGCGAGGGTGAAGTAAGTGTTTTGCGCAGTGCCGCAGCACATGCCGCTGGAGTTGTTGGCGACGATGCCGCCGATCTTGCAGGCGTTGATCGAGGCGGGGTCAGGACCGATCTTGCGCCCGTAGGGGGCCAGCCAAGCGTTGGCCTGGGCGCCGATGACGCCGGGCTGCAGGCGGATTTGCGCACCTTGGTTGCGGATCTCGCGGCCGTTCCAGTTATCGCCCAGCACGATCAATACCGAATCGCTGATGGCCTGGCCGGAGAGGCTGGTGCCGGCGGCGCGGAAAGTCACGGGGACCTGTTCGCGGTAAGCGAGTTTGAGCAGGGCGACGACTTCATCTTCGGATTCGACGCGGATGACCAGTTTCGGGATGAGCCGATAGAAGCTGGCATCGGTGCCGAAGGCGAGGGTCGAGGTGGGGTCATCGAAGCGGCGTTTGGCCGGGATCAACTGTTCGACTGCGTGCAGGAAGCCTGCGGGCAGCGAGGTGGAGTTGGACTGGGCGGAGGCCTGGACGGTGAGCGAGTGCTGGGTGCGCATTGAGCCCCCTTGTTGTTATTGAATAGGGTTGGATCATGGCTGGATAATTGGTAAGACCAATTATTCTGGGCGTGGGGCTAGATTAGAGGGGGTTGGCGGGGGATGTCAATTTTGGGGAATGTGGGGCACGGAAGGAGTTTCAATGCAGAGATCGGTGATGATGCGGCAGGCGTCTTCGCGGGCAAGCCTTGCTCTCACGGAGCGTACAGTTCCAGCGCTGTACGGCTGTGGGAGCAAGGCTTGCCCGCGAAGGGGCCGGTATGGCTTATGGACAAATAGCTATCGCGAAGCGCCGCCTGGACTCAGTCGTCCTTGCCTTTCGTGCGCACGGCGCGTTGCAGCTCGCGGTCGGAATCGCGTTCGCGCTCGGTATGGCGCTTGTCGTATTCCTTCTTGCCCTTGCCGAGCGCGATTTCGCACTTGATCAGATGCTTGCTCCAATACAGCGATAGCGCAACGCAGGCGTAGCCCTTTTGCTGCACTGCGGTGTTGAGGCGATCGAGCTCTTTTTTGTTGAGCAGCAGCTTGCGCGTGCGTACCGGATCGGCAATCACGTGGGTGCTGGCGGTGCTCAGCGGGGAGAAGTGGCTGCCGAGCAACCAGGCTTCGCCGTCCTTGAGCAGCACGTAGCTGTCCACCAATTGGGCTTTGCCTGCGCGCAGGCTTTTTACTTCCCAGCCGGCGAGGACCATACCGGCCTCGAACCTGTGCTCGATGAAATAATCGTGTCGCGCTTTTTTGTTTTGCGCGATTGTCCCTTCCGGGTGTTTCTTTTGTTTGGCCATAGGGCGGGCATTATAGGGAGTCCGCGCGTTGTCGGCTACCGGGATGCTGCATGCTTGAGCGAGTGAGATTAATACCGGACAATACTGCCATGAACATTTTCTCGCAGCGCTCGATGGCGCCCCCGGCATTCTCCGTGGTTTGCCGCTCAGCTTTTGGAAGTGACGCCTGAATGACTACCCATATCCAACGTTCCGCCTTGCTGCCTTATCCCGCCCAGGCGCTTTATGACCTGGTCAACGACGTGGCGCGCTATCCCGAGTTCTTGCCGTGGTGCTCGACGACCAAGGTGCGGGAGAGCACTGAAGTATTGATGGTCGCCAGCCTCGAAGTGGCCAAGGGCGGCCTCAGTCAGCATCTGGTGACGCGCAATACCCTGACGCCCGGTCAGCAGATCGAAATGAATCTGGAAGAAGGCCCCTTTACCCAGCTGCACGGGGTTTGGGTGTTCAAGCCATTGGGCGACAAGGCCTGCAAGATCAGCCTCGACCTGTCGTTCGACTACGCCGGGCCGATCGTGCGGGCCACATTGGGCCCGCTGTTCAATCAGGCGGCCAACACCTTGGTGGATGCTTTCTGTGAACGTGCCAAGCAGTTGCACGGCTGATCGGCGTTGATCAACGTTGAAGTAGTGTATGCCGATGTCAGTCGCCAGCTGATGCTGGCCGTGAAGGTTGCGCCAGGCACCACGATGCATCAGGCGGTGATGCTGTCGGGGATGGCCGAGCAATTTACCTCGGTCGCGCTGTTGGAATGCCCGATGGGGATTTTTGGCCGACGCATCGACAAACCCGCCGAGCATGTGCTGGAAGACGGCGACAGGATCGAGATTTACCGGCCATTGATTGCCGATCCGATGGAAGTGCGGCGGTTGCGGGCAGCCAAGACGGCCAAGCCGAGCAAGAAGCGCGGTTGATCATCCTTCATGAACAAAAAATTCACGCATTAAAAAACCGGCTCGCGAGCCGGTTTTTTTGTGTGGCGATATTACTGCGCGGAGGGCTCGATCGATTGTGGCGTCGGTACGGCCTGTACCTTCACACCGTCGACGTCGCGCTGGATCTTGTCCAGGGTCGAACCTGGGGTAGGAGGCGCCTCAGGCTTGCCAGGCTGCGCCGCAGGGGCGCCTGGGCTGACAGTGGTGCCACTGTCCTGGCCAAGGATCGCCTGATCCTTGCTCACGCCAGGCATGAAATCGCCCGACAGGCCGGCCAACTGGTCAGTGCCGTTGAAGAAAATACTGATGCGCTCTTGCTGGCGTTCACCGCCCCCGGGTTGCAGGCTGTACAGATAATCCCAACGATTGGGATGAAATGTGTCGACCAGCAGGGGGTTGCCCATGATAAACCTTACTTGACGTCGGGTCATTCCTGGCCGCAACTGGTCTATCATGTCCTGCGTGACGACATTGCCCTGCTGGATGTCGATTTTGTAAACCCCGGGGAACGAACAACCGGCGAGTGCGAGCAGTCCCACGAAGGTGAGGCTGGTTAGCAAGTGCTTGGTGTTTTGCATCGGTGGGCGACTTCCACTATCTTGGCTGGGACAACGTAAACCCCGATCATACCCGCATTAAGAGAAGCTGCGAAGCAGCATCGGCGAGAAAGCTGACCATGGTAGAAAATAACGAACTACGTAAAGCCGGCCTGAAGGTTACCCTGCCTCGGGTCAAAATTCTGCAAATGCTGGAGAATTCTCAGCAGCGCCATATGAGTGCCGAGGATGTCTACAAGGCATTGATGGAAGTTGGCGAGGATGTCGGGCTGGCCACGGTTTACCGTGTGCTGACTCAGTTCGAGTCCGCTGGGCTGGTGATGCGCCACAACTTCGATGGCGGTCATGCCGTGTTCGAAGCTGTCAGCGATCGTGAGCATCACGACCATATGGTGTGTGTCGACTCGGGCGAGGTTCTCGAATTCAAGAGCTCCGAAATCGAGGAGCTGCAGGAGCGTATCGCCAAGGAACATGGTTACGAGCTGGTTGACCACAACCTGGTGCTGTACGTCCGCAAGAAGAAGTGAACAGGCCCGCGCTTGCGGGGCTGCACATGAAACAAAGGCGACCTCCGGGTCGCCTTTGTGCTGTGTGTGGGGATGGAATGTGTGCTGTGGCCGATGCCCAAAGGCCATCGACGAATCAGGATTTGGCAGTGACGACCATCTTCTTCGCATGCGCCAAGGATTCCTTGGTCAAATCAATACCACCCAGCATGCGTGCCACTTCTTCGACCCGTTCGTTCTTGTTGAGGCTCGACACTGCCGTGCGGGTCTCGTCACTGCCGCGGACTTTGTGCACGAACAGATGGTGATGCCCTTGCGCCGCCACCTGCGGCAAGTGCGTCACGGTCAGTACTTGCCCGCGTTCACCCAGGCGCCGCAGCAACTGCCCGACAATCTCCGCGGTCGGGCCGCCGATACCTACGTCGACTTCGTCGAATACCAGTGTCGGGACGCGCGATGTTTGCGCCGTGATCACCTGAATCGCCAGGCTGATCCGTGACAGCTCGCCGCCAGAGGCGACCTTGGCCAGTGCCTTGAGCGGCAGGCCGGGGTTGGCGCTGACCATTAACTCCACCTGCTCCAATCCTTGGGGCTGCATGGTATTGCTGCCGTGGGGGCGTAGTTCGATACTGAATCGCCCGCCTGGCATGCCGAGGCGTTGGATTTCCGCTTCCACCGCAGTGGCCAGGCTGTGCGCCGCCTGCTGGCGCAATTCGCTCAGCTCTCGGGCTTTCTCCTGGTAGTGGCGGGCGTAGGCTGCCAACTCTTCCCCCAAGCGTTCGACGGACTCATCGTTGGCGTTCAGCGTTTCGATTTCATCCAGCAGCGTCTGGTGCATGTGCGCCAGCTCGCCCGGCTGGATGCGGTGCTTGCGCGCCAAGGTATAGATAGTGTCGAGGCGCTCGTCGATGTATTGCAGGCGCGCCGGGTCCGCGTCGAAGTTGTCGAGGAAGCGATTGAGCTCGCCGACGGCTTCTTCTACCTGGATCTGCGCGCTTGAAATCATCCCCGCCGCTTCGCCCAAGGCGTGGGGCGGGTTGTGGGTGCCGCCCAGTCGATTGAGGCTGGCGGTCAGAGCACTGAGCACGTTGCCCGAATCGTTTTCGCTGCACAGGTCAATCACCTGGCGGCAGATGCCGAACAGCGCCTCGGCGTTGGTCAGGTTTTTCTGCTCGGATTCAAGCTGGTCCAGTTCGTGCTCGCCCAGCGCCAGGTTTTCCAGTTCTTCGAGCTGATAGCTGAGCAATTGGTGGCGAGCCCGTTGCTCGTCGCCGGAATTGCGCAGGTGTTCAATCTCCTGGTGCGTTTGCCGCCAGCGTTGCGCGGCCATCTGCACCTGGCGCGACAGATCGCCTGCGCCGGCATATTCATCCAGCAGGCGTCGATGGGTGTCGGTTTTGAGCAGCGACTGGTGTTCGTGCTGGCTATGGATGTCGATCAGCAGTTCGCCCAGCGCCTTGAGGTCGCCCAGCGGGCAGGGCGTGCCGTTGATATAGCCCCGCGAGCGGCCCTCGGCGGTAATGACCCGGCGCAGGATGCATGGCCCGGCCGAGTCGAGGTCGCGCTCGGCCAGCCAGGCGCTGGCCTCGGGAATATCAGCCAGGTCGAAGGAGGCGAGTATGTCGGCCTTGTCGGCACCGGGGCGAACCACGCCGGGCTCGGCGCGATCACCCAGCGTCAGGCCCAAGGCGTCGAGCATGATCGATTTGCCAGCACCGGTTTCGCCGGTGATGACGCTCATGCCGCGCGCGAGTTCGAGGTCGAGGTGTTCGACGATGGCGTAGTTGTGTACGGACAGGTGCACCAACATAAAGGCAGCTCCCAGGCTCAATGTCTGGTTATTTATACAGTGGTTTGGGTTGAGCTGACAATGCCCTCGCTTAGGTCTATTTGCTAGCGAAACGAGGATTTTTATCGCGATTGTGTAACCCCACCGTACAGCGCCTTATCTGCAACAGCCCCTTGAAGCGTAATTTTGCGACCCCATATACCCGGTCAGAAGCGCGACAACAGCTCGCCCACGACATTGATTGACAGGAGAACTTGCATGGCTGACGAACAGACTCTGGATGACCTGAACCCGGAAGCGAATCACACGGACGCCGGTAGCGACGATCACGCTGCGCGTATCAAGACGCTGGAAGAACAGCTGGCGGCGGCCCAGGACAACTCCTTGCGCGTTGCTGCCGACGTGCAGAACATTCGTCGCCGTGCCGAGCAGGATGTCGAGAAGGCTCACAAATTTGCCCTCGAGAAATTCGCCAGCGACCTGCTGCCGATCATCGACAGCCTCGAGCGCGGCCTGGACCTGTCCAACCCTGACGACGTCAACATCCGCCCGATGCGCGAAGGCATCGAGCTGACCCTGAAGATGTTTCAGGACACCCTCAAGCGCTACAACCTGGAGGCGCTCGACCCGCACGGCGAACCGTTCAGCGCCGAGCTTCACCAGGCCATGGCCATGCAGGAAAGCGCCGACGTCGAGCCCAACAGCGTGCTCAAAGTGTTCCAGAAGGGCTACAGCCTGAACGGTCGCCTGTTGCGCCCGGCCATGGTCGTGGTCAGCAAGGCGCCGACCGCGCCGCAGCCTTCGATCGATGAAAAGGCCTGATGGAATTTCTGTTGGCAGCCTTGAAAAGCGCCAACAGGCCCCCATTTTAGAGTCAAGCGTTTAAGTGCTACCGCAGATGGCCACAACCTCTACGGCAACCAAATCAAGCAAGTTTCGGAGAGTAAAGACATGGGCAAGATTATCGGTATCGACCTGGGGACCACCAACTCCTGCGTCTCGATTCTGGAAAACGGCAAGGTTAAAGTGATCGAGAACGCCGAAGGCGCTCGCACTACCCCGTCGATCATCGCTTACGCCAACGACGGCGAAATCCTGGTCGGCCAGTCCGCCAAGCGTCAGGCGGTCACCAACCCGCACAACACTCTGTACGCGGTAAAGCGTCTGATCGGTCGTCGTTTCGACGAAGAAGTTGTACAGAAAGACATCCAGATGGTCCCATACAAGATCGTCAAGGCTGACAGCACTGGCGACGCCTGGGTTGAAGTGAACGGCCAGAAAATGGCACCGCCACAGATCTCGGCTGAAATCCTCAAGAAGATGAAGAAGACTGCCGAAGACTACCTCGGTGAAGCGGTTACCGAAGCGGTCATCACCGTGCCGGCCTACTTCAACGACAGCCAGCGCCAGGCGACCAAAGACGCCGGCCGTATTGCAGGTCTGGACGTCAAGCGCATCATCAACGAGCCTACCGCCGCCGCACTGGCCTACGGTATGGACAAAGCCAAAGGCGACCACACCGTCATCGTCTATGACCTGGGTGGCGGTACCTTTGACGTTTCCGTGATCGAAATCGCCGAAGTCGATGGCGAGCACCAGTTCGAAGTGTTGGCCACCAACGGCGACACATTCCTGGGTGGTGAAGACTTCGACATCCGCCTGATCGACTACCTCGTCGACGAGTTCAAGAAAGAAAGCGGCATGAACCTCAAGGGTGACCCGCTGGCCATGCAGCGCCTGAAAGAAGCCGCTGAAAAAGCCAAGATCGAGCTGTCCTCGAGCCAGTCGACCGACGTCAACCTGCCGTACATCACTGCAGATGCCACCGGTCCAAAGCACTTGAACGTGAAGATTTCCCGCGCCAAGCTGGAATCCCTGGTTGAAGATTTGGTGCAGCGCACCATCGAGCCTTGCCGCATCGCACTGAAAGACGCCGGTATCGACGTTGGCTCGATCAACGACGTGATTCTGGTCGGTGGTCAGACCCGTATGCCGCTGGTGCAGAAGCTGGTAACAGACTTCTTCGGTAAAGAAGCCCGTAAAGACGTCAACCCGGATGAAGCCGTTGCCATGGGCGCTGCCATCCAAGGCGCTGTATTGGCCGGCGACGTGAAAGACGTTCTGCTGCTGGACGTCAGCCCGCTGACTTTGGGCATCGAAACCATGGGCGGCGTGATGACCGCGCTGATCGAGAAAAACACCACGATTCCAACCAAGAAGTCGCAGGTGTTCTCGACTGCCGACGACAACCAGAGCGCCGTGACCATTCACGTGCTGCAGGGTGAGCGCAAGCAAGCCGGTCAGAACAAGTCTCTGGGCAAGTTCGACCTGGCCGAGATTCCACCGGCGCCACGTGGCGTGCCGCAAATCGAAGTGACCTTCGACATCGACGCCAACGGCATCCTGCACGTAGGTGCCAAGGACAAGGCCACTGGCAAGACTCAGTCGATTGTGATCAAGGCCAACTCCGGTCTGTCTGACGAAGAAATTCAACAGATGATCCGTGACGCCGAAGCCAACTCGGAAGAAGACCGCAAGTTCGAAGAGCTGGCCGCTGCCCGTAACCAGGGTGATGCACTGGTGCACTCGACTCGCAAGATGATTGCTGACGCTGGCGACAAAGTCACTGCTGAAGAGAAGACCGCTATCGAGGCTGCACTGGTTGCCCTGGAAGCCGCCGTCAAAGGCGACGACAAGGCCGCTATCGAAGCCAAGGTCGAAGAGCTGTCCAAGGTCTCCGCTCCAGTGGCGCAGAAAATGTACGCCGAACAGGCTGAACAGCCTCAAGGCGCTGCACAGCCTGCAGGTGAAGAACCGAAGAAGCACGATGACGTCGTCGACGCCGAGTTCGAAGAAGTCAAAGACCACAAGTAAGCACCACGCTTGTTGGTCGGCCAGTTGACTGCACTTGTGCAGTGGCTGGTAGGATGTCGCCGCGCGGGGGCTTGCTCCCGCGTTGGCGTGTCTGGAATCCACGAATTTATTACAGCATGCGACATGATCGGATGTTGGCCGCACGGCCTGCTGCGCTCTTGCGTGCTGGCTCTCAAAAAGAGTGCAAAGACTTATGGCTAAGCGTGACTATTACGAAGTGCTGGGGGTGGAGCGAGGCTCCAGCGAGGCGGACCTGAAAAAGGCCTATCGCCGCCTTGCGATGAAGCATCACCCGGACCGTAATCCGGATGACAAGGACTCGGAAGAGAAATTCAAGGAGGCCAACGAGGCCTACGAAGTGCTCTCCGATGCCAGCAAGCGTGCTGCCTACGACCAATACGGTCACGCCGGTGTCGACCCGCAAATGGGTGGCGGCGGCGGTCCTGGTTTTGGCGGGCAGAATTTCTCGGACATCTTTGGTGATGTCTTCAGCGATTTCTTCGGCGGTGGCCAGGGCCGCGGTGGTCGTGGCGGCGCTCAGCGCGGCAGCGATCTGCGTTACACCCTTGAGCTCGATCTCGAAGAGGCCGTTCGCGGTACCACGGTCAATATCCGGGTGCCGACGCTGGTCAACTGCAAACCATGCGATGGTAGCGGTGCCAAGAAAGGCTCGGCGCCGATCACGTGCCCCACCTGTGGCGGTATCGGCCAGGTGCGCATGCAGCAGGGCTTCTTCTCGGTGCAGCAGACCTGCCCGCGTTGCCATGGCCAAGGCAAGATCATCTCGGACCCGTGCGATTCGTGCCACGGTGCCGGCCGCGTCGAAGAATCCAAGACCCTGTCCGTCAAGGTGCCGCCAGGTGTCGATACGGGAGATCGCATTCGTCTGTCCGGCGAAGGCGAAGCAGGCGCCCAAGGTGGTCCGACGGGCGATCTGTATGTGGTGATCAGCGTGCGCGAGCATGCGATCTTCCAGCGCGACGGCAAACATCTGTTCTGTGAAGTGCCGATCAGTATCACCGATGCTGCATTGGGTGCCGAGCTCGATGTGCCGACGCTGGATGGTCGCGTGAAGTTGAAGATCCCCGAGGGGACTCAGACCGGCAAGCAGTTCCGTCTGCGCGGCAAGGGCGTTGCCCCGGTACGCGGTGGTGGTGCGGGCGACCTGATGTGTCGTGTCGCGGTCGAGACGCCGGTCAATCTGGGTCGTCGTCAGCGCGAATTGCTCGAAGAGTTCCGCGCTTCGCTCGAAGGCGACACCAGCCATTCGCCCAAGGCCAATGGCTGGTTCGAAGGCGTGAAGCGCTTCTTCGGCGATCTGTAATCCATCCGTAGCGAGGGGGCTTGCCCCCGAAAAATCTCTCGGCCGCCGGACGTGTAGCTGAATGGACGATTTTCGGGGGGCAAGCCCCTTTGCTACAGGGGTAATCAACGATTCATAGGATACGGGTATGCGACGTATAGCGGTAATGGGCGCCGCCGGGCGCATGGGCAAGAACCTCATCGAGGCGGTGCAGCAGCGCGCGCCGCTGACCGGGCTGACCGCCGCCATCGTGCGCCCGGGCAGCACCTTGCTCGGTGCCGATGCTGGCGAGCTGGCCTCCCTTGGGCGCATCGGGGTGCAATTGGTCGGCAACCTGGCCCCGGTGGTCGATGAATTCGATGTGTTGATCGACTTCACCCTCCCGGACGTGATGCTGCATAACCTGGCGTTCTGCCGCAAGGCGGGCAAGGCCATGGTCATCGGGACCACGGGCCTGTCGGTTGAGCAGAAGCAGCACTTGGTCGAGGCCGGCAAGGACATCCCGATCGTCTTCGCCTCCAACTTCAGCGTCGGCGTGAACCTCTCGTTCAAGTTGCTGGAGATGGCCGCACGCGTGATGGGTGAAGAGGCCGATATCGAAATCATCGAGGCGCATCACCGGCACAAGGTCGATGCCCCATCGGGTACAGCGGTCAGCATGGGTGAAGTGATCGCCAAGGCGCTGGATCGCGATCTGAGCAAGGTCGCGGTGTATGGTCGTCAAGGTCATACTGGTGCTCGCGAGCGCGAAACCATCGGCTTTGCCACTGTACGCGGCGGTGATGTGGTGGGGGATCACACGGTGCTGTTCGCCGCTGAAGGCGAGCGCGTCGAGATCACCCACAAGGCTTCGAGCCGCATGACCTTCGCCAAAGGTGCCGTGCGTGCGGCGCTGTGGCTGGATGGCAAGGCGCCAGGTCTGTATGATATGCGGGATGTGTTGGATCTGCATTGATCCCGTAGAGCCTCGCGACCAGGGCTTGCTACCACCGGATTGACGTTGTACTTGTGGAAGTGAGCTCTGTTCGTAAAGCCTGTAGAAACACCGCCGCGACTCCCTCTGTCGCATTCTCCGCGCAATTAGGCGCAATAGCGGTGGACCAAAAAAGCCTTTTTCTGTAAGCTACAGCTTTAGTGTGTCCACTAAAAGCGCGCAGATAATTTCGACAAGAAAGCGGGGTGACGTGTCTATACGTCATTCCGCTTTTTTGCAACCTGCGATCGCCCTTTCAGGCTTTATTTACGGGAGGTCTTCTTGACTACGCCAGCCATACTCGCCCTTGCTGATGGCAGCATTTTTCGCGGTGACGCCATTGGAGCCGACGGTCAAACCGTTGGAGAGGTGGTGTTCAACACCGCAATGACAGGCTATCAGGAAATCCTTACCGATCCTTCCTATGCCCAGCAGATCGTTACCCTGACGTACCCGCACATCGGCAACACCGGGACCAACCCGGGCGACGCCGAGTCCGACCGTGTCTGGTCCGCCGGCCTGGTCATCCGTGATCTGCCGCTGGTTGCCAGCAACTGGCGCAACACAATGTCGCTGTCGGACTACCTGAAGGCCAACAACGTTGTAGCCATTGCCGGTATCGATACTCGTCGCCTGACCCGCATCCTGCGTGAGAAAGGCGCCCAGAATGGCTGCATCATGGCCGGCGACAACATCAGCGAAGAAGCGGCCATCGCTGCTGCGCGCGGCTTCCCGGGCCTCAAGGGCATGGACCTGGCCAAAGTGGTCAGCGTCAAGGAAAGTTACGAGTGGCGTTCCACGGTCTGGGACCTGGCCACCAACGAGCACGCCGAAATCCCGGCCAGCGAGCTGCCTTACCACGTGGTCGCGTTTGACTACGGCGTCAAGGTCAACATTCTGCGCATGCTGGTCGAGCGCGGCTGCCGCGTGACCGTGGTGCCGGCGCAAACCCCGGCCAGCGACGTACTGGCACTCAACCCGGATGGCGTTTTCCTGTCCAACGGACCGGGCGATCCCGAGCCCTGCGACTACGCTGTCAAGGCGATCAAGGAAGTGCTCGAAACCGAGATTCCGGTGTTCGGTATCTGCTTGGGTCACCAACTGCTGGCTTTGGCCGCTGGCGCCAAGACCGTCAAAATGGGTCACGGCCACCACGGTGCCAACCACCCGGTCCAGGACCTGGACACCGGTGTGGTCATGATCACCAGCCAGAACCACGGTTTTGCGGTCGACGAGGCTACCCTGCCGAGCAACGTGCGCGCCATCCACAAGTCGCTGTTCGACGGTACCCTGCAGGGTATCGAGCTGACCGACAAGAGCGCCTTCAGCTTCCAGGGGCACCCTGAGGCGAGCCCGGGCCCTAACGATGTGGCGCCGTTGTTCGACCGCTTTGTCGATGCCATGGCCAAGCGCCGCTAAGGCCTGGCTTCGAAAAGCCCACGCGCGTGCGAGTGGCAGCCCCGGCAACGGCGGCAGCCCTCCACGCCAACGAATCATGTCAAGCCGGCCATCCCCTGGGATCGCCGACTGAATTGCGGACTTGAGTGACCACCCATGCCAAAACGTACAGACATAAAAAGCATCCTGATTCTCGGTGCCGGCCCGATCGTCATCGGCCAGGCCTGCGAATTCGACTACTCCGGCGCCCAGGCCTGCAAAGCCCTGCGCGAAGAGGGTTACCGCGTCATTCTGGTGAACTCCAACCCGGCCACCATCATGACCGACCCGGACATGGCCGACGCCACGTACATCGAGCCGATCAAGTGGCAGACCGTGGCCAAGATCATCGAAGCCGAGCGCCCTGACGCCTTGCTGCCGACCATGGGTGGCCAGACCGCACTCAACTGCGCCCTGGACCTGGAGCGTGAAGGCGTGCTGGAGAAGTTTGGCGTCGAGATGATTGGTGCCAACGCCGATACCATCGACAAGGCTGAAGACCGCTCGCGTTTCGACAAGGCCATGAAGTCCATCGGCCTGGCTTGCCCGCGCTCCGGTATCGCCCACACCATGGAAGAAGCCAACGCGGTCCTCGAGACCCTGGGCTTCCCTTGCATCATCCGTCCGTCCTTCACCATGGGCGGCACCGGTGGCGGTATCGCTTACAACCGTGAAGAGTTCGAAGAAATCTGCGCCCGTGGTCTAGACCTTTCACCGACCAAGGAACTGCTGATCGACGAATCGCTGATCGGTTGGAAAGAGTACGAGATGGAAGTGGTCCGCGACAAAAAGGACAACTGCATCATCGTCTGCTCGATCGAGAACTTCGACCCGATGGGCGTGCACACCGGTGACTCGATCACCGTTGCCCCGGCTCAGACCCTGACCGACAAGGAATACCAGATCCTGCGTAACGCCTCGTTGGCGGTACTGCGCGAGATCGGCGTCGAAACCGGCGGTTCCAACGTGCAGTTCGGTATCTGCCCGGACACCGGCCGCATGGTCGTGATCGAGATGAACCCGCGCGTATCGCGTTCCTCGGCACTGGCTTCCAAAGCCACTGGCTTCCCGATTGCCAAGGTCGCGGCCAAGCTGGCGGTCGGTTACACCCTCGACGAACTGCAGAACGACATTACCGGCGGCAAGACCCCGGCGTCCTTCGAGCCGTCCATCGACTACGTGGTCACCAAACTGCCACGCTTCGCCTTCGAAAAATTCCCGAAAGCCGACGCCCGCCTGACCACCCAGATGAAATCCGTGGGTGAAGTCATGGCCATCGGCCGGACGTTCCAGGAATCCTTGCAGAAAGCTCTGCGCGGCCTGGAAGTGGGCGTGTGCGGCCTCGACCCGAAAGTCGAGCCAAGCAACCCGGAATTTCACAGTATCCTCAAGCGCGAGCTGACCGTGCCGGGTGCCGAGCGCATCTGGTACGTGGCTGACGCCTTCCGCGCCGGCATGACCTGCGACGAAATCTTCAAGCTGACCATGATCGACCACTGGTTCCTGGTGCAGATCGAAGACCTGATCAAGGACGAAGAGAAGGTCAAGACCTTGGGCCTGGCCGATATCGACAAGGACCTGATGCTGCGCCTCAAGCGCAAAGGCTTCAGCGACCAGCGTCTGGCCAAGCTGCTGGGCATTACCGACAAGAACCTGCGCCGTCATCGTCACAAGCTGGAGATCTTCCCGGTCTACAAGCGCGTCGACACCTGCGCCGCCGAGTTCGCCACCGACACCGCCTACCTGTACTCCACGTACGAGGAAGAGTGCGAGGCCAACCCGTCGACCCGCGACAAGATCATGATCCTCGGTGGCGGCCCGAACCGTATCGGCCAAGGCATCGAGTTCGACTACTGCTGCGTTCACGCGGCCTTGGCACTGCGTGAAGACGGGTACGAGACCATCATGGTCAACTGCAACCCGGAAACCGTCTCCACCGATTACGACACCTCGGACCGCCTGTACTTCGAGCCCCTGACGCTTGAAGACGTGCTCGAAATCGTGCGTGTCGAGAAGCCAAAAGGCGTGATCGTCCAGTATGGCGGCCAGACTCCGTTGAAACTGGCTCGCGCCCTGGAAGAAGCCGGCGTGCCGATCATCGGCACCAGCCCTGACTCCATCGACCGCGCCGAAGACCGCGAACGCTTCCAGCAAATGGTTCAGCGCCTGAATCTGCTGCAACCGCCGAACGCTACGGTGCGTAGCGAAGAAGAAGCCATCCGCGCTGCTGGCGTGATCGGCTACCCGCTGGTGGTTCGTCCCTCCTACGTACTGGGCGGCCGCGCCATGGAGATCGTCTACGAGCTGGACGAGCTGAAGCGCTACCTGCGTGACGCCGTACAGGTGTCGAACGACAGCCCGGTGCTGCTCGACCACTTCCTCAACTGCGCCATCGAAATGGACGTGGATGCGGTGTGCGACGGTACCGACGTGGTGATTGGCGCGATCATGCAGCACATCGAACAGGCGGGCGTCCACTCCGGTGACTCTGCATGCTCTCTGCCGCCTTACTCGCTGCCGGCTCACGTGCAGGACGAAGTCCGCGACCAGGTCAAGAAGATGGCCCTGGAGCTGGGCGTCATCGGCCTGATGAACGTGCAACTGGCCTTGCAGGGCGACAAGATCTACGTGATCGAAGTCAACCCGCGCGCCTCCCGTACCGTGCCGTTCGTGTCCAAGTGCATCGGCACGTCGCTGGCGATGATTGCCGCACGCGTCATGGCGGGCAAAACGCTGAAAGAAATCGGCTTCACCAAGGAAATCATTCCAAACTTCTACAGCGTCAAGGAAGCGGTTTTCCCATTCGCCAAGTTCCCCGGCGTTGACCCGATCCTTGGCCCAGAGATGAAATCCACCGGTGAAGTCATGGGTGTCGGTGACACCTTCGGCGAAGCTTTCGCCAAGGCCCAGATGGGCGCTAGCGAAGTGCTGCCGACTGGCGGCACAGCGTTCATCAGCGTGCGTGACGACGACAAGCCATTGGTGGCTGGCGTCGCTCGTGATCTGATCGCCCTGGGCTTTGAAGTGGTCGCGACCGCTGGCACCGCCCGCGTAATCGAGGAAGCCGGCCTCAAAGTACGTCGTGTGAAAAAAGTGACCGAAGGTCGCCCGCACGTGGTCGACATGATCAAGAACGACGAAGTCACCTTGATTATCAACACCACCGAAGGCCGTCAGTCGATCGCTGATTCCTACTCCATCCGTCGCAACGCCCTGCAGCACAAGATCTATTGCACCACCACGATCGCTGCGGGCGAAGCTATCTGCGAAGCGCTGAAATTCGGTCCGGAAAAGACCGTTCGCCGCTTGCAGGATCTGCATGCAGGGCTAAAGGCATGATCAAGTACCCCATGACCGTCCAGGGCGCTCGCGCCCTGGAAGAAGAACACGCACATCTGACCAAGGTAGTGCGCCCCAAGCTCAGCCAGGACATCGGTACTGCGCGTGAGCTGGGGGACCTGAAAGAAAACGCCGAATACCATGCTGCGCGCGAGCAGCAGGGTATGGTCGAGGCGCGTATCCGTGATATCGAGGGCCGCATGCAGAATGCGGTGATCATCGATGTCACCACGATCGAGCCGACTGGCAAAGTGATTTTCGGCACGACAGTCGAGATCGCCAACGTCGAAACCGACGAATCAGTGACCTATCACATCGTTGGGGAAGATGAAGCCGACTTCAAGCTCGGCAAGATTTCGGTGGGTTCGCCCATTGCTCGCGCCTTGATTGCCAAGGAGGAGGGCGACGTGGTGGCGGTGAAAACGCCGAGCGGCGTCGTCGAGTACGAGATCGTCAGCGTCAAGCACATTTGATGGCGTGAAAGCCTTCGCGGGCGAGCCTTGCTCCTACACTGTGGGAGCAGGGCTTGCTCGCGAAGCGTTTTTCAGCGATCAATGCGCCCGATGGACGTTCGACAGCTGTTTGTTCACCTGCGGGTTCTTGCGGTAGATCAACGCCATCTTGCCGATGACCTGCACCAGATCAGCGCGGCCGGTCTTGCACAGTTGTGCAATGGTAGCCAGACGTTGTTCGCGATCGAGGATGTTGAGCTTGATCTTGATCAGCTCGTGATCGCTCACAGCGCGTTCGAATTCTGCTAAAACACCTTCAGTCAATCCATTATCTGCCACAATCAAAACCGGTTTCAGATGGTGGCCGATGGATTTGTACTGTTTCTTCTGCTCCTGAGTGAGCGGCATAATCTGACCCTTGTCTGATCTTGTAAAAAGCGGCGGCCAGTTTACCCGAGCGGCAATCTCCGCGCCCAGTTAATCGCGACGCCAGAAATATCGAGGTGCCCAGTGGCCCGTTCCAAAACCAGCCTTGGTTGGCTGAAAGAACATTTCAACGATCCTTACGTCAAGATGGCGCAGAAGGATGGTTACCGCTCCCGTGCGAGCTACAAGCTCCTGGAGATCCAGGAAAAGGACAGAATCATTCGTCCTGGCATGAGCGTGATCGACCTCGGCGCCGCGCCGGGCGGCTGGTCGCAGGTCACCAGCCGGTTGATCGGCGGCCAGGGCCGGTTGATCGCTTCCGATATCCTGGAAATGGACAGCATCCCTGACGTGACCTTCATTCAGGGCGATTTCACCGAGGACGCCGTGCTGGCGCAGATCCTCGAGGCGGTAGGTAATTCGCAGGTAGACCTTGTTATTTCCGACATGGCACCCAATATGAGTGGTATGCCGGCCGTCGATATGCCCAAGGCCATGTTCCTCTGCGAACTGGCGCTGGACCTCGCCAGTCGGGTGCTCAAGCCGGGTGGCGACTTCCTGATCAAGATTTTTCAGGGTGAAGGCATCGACGTCTATCACAAGACCGTTCGGCAGATGTTTGACAAGGTGCAGGTACGTAAACCTGACTCCTCCCGGGATCGCTCTCGCGAGCAATACCTTCTGGGCCGCGGGTTCCGCGGTGGCAACGAGCAACAATAGGGGCGCTGGGCCTTGTTGATTGATTTTTTCAATGGGGCGATTGGTCAGCACATAGGCCAATATTGTAGTCAATGCTTTACAAAGGGTTACAGACTGTGTCTGCAGACTATGAAAGTGTCGTGTAAGTTAGGCCGATGATTATCATGCGAGGCACGTCTGCCCCGGTGGCTTGCTTCAGAGGGTAGTGAATTGAACGATATGGCAAAGAACCTCATCCTGTGGTTGATCATTGCAGCCGTCCTGGTGACGGTCATGAACAACTTCTCCAGCCCTAACGAGCCGCAGACCCTCAACTATTCCGACTTCATTCAGCAAGTCAAGGATGGCAAGGTCGAGCGCATCACCGTGGATGGCGCGGTCATCACCGGCAAGCGCAACGACGGTGACAACTTCAAGACCATCCGTCCGAACATCGCGGACAACGGCCTGATCGGCGATCTGGTCGACAATCACGTTGTGGTCGAAGGCAAGCAGCCTGAGCAGCAGAGCATCTGGACTCAGTTGCTGGTGGCAAGCTTCCCGATCCTGGTGATCATCGCCGTGTTTATGTTCTTCATGCGCCAGATGCAGGGCGGTGCGGGAGGCAAGGGCGGGCCGATGAGCTTCGGCAAGAGCAAGGCGAGGCTACTGTCAGAAGATCAAGTCAAGACCACCTTGGGTGACGTCGCCGGTTGCGATGAGGCCAAGGAGGAAGTCGGTGAACTGGTCGAGTTCCTGCGCGATCCGGGCAAGTTTCAGCGCCTCGGCGGCCGTATCCCGCGCGGCGTGTTGATGGTCGGTCCTCCGGGTACTGGTAAGACTTTGCTGGCCAAGGCGATTGCTGGTGAAGCCAAGGTACCGTTTTTCACCATCTCCGGTTCCGACTTTGTCGAAATGTTCGTGGGTGTCGGTGCGAGCCGTGTCCGTGACATGTTCGAACAGGCGAAAAAACACGCACCTTGCATCATCTTTATCGACGAGATCGACGCTGTGGGTCGCCACCGTGGCGGCGGCATGGGTGGTGGTCACGACGAGCGCGAACAAACACTCAACCAGTTGCTGGTGGAGATGGACGGTTTTGAAATGAATGACGGCATCATCGTCATTGCTGCAACCAACCGTCCGGACGTACTCGACCCGGCGCTGCTGCGTCCAGGTCGTTTCGATCGCCAGGTTGTGGTCGGCTTGCCGGACATTCGTGGTCGTGAGCAGATCCTCAAAGTGCACATGAAAAAAGCGCCACTGGGCGATGACGTCAACCCGGGTGTGATTGCCCGTGGTACGCCAGGCTTCTCCGGTGCCGACCTGGCCAACCTGGTCAACGAAGCTTCGCTGTTCGCGGCCCGCAACGGCAAGCGTATCGTCGAGATGAAAGAATTCGAGTTGGCCAAAGACAAGATCATGATGGGCGCCGAGCGCAAGACCATGGTCATGTCCGAGAAGGAAAAACGTAACACCGCTTACCACGAGGCGGGTCACGCCATCGTCGGTCGCGTCGTGCCTGAGCATGATCCGGTCTACAAGGTGTCGATCATTCCCCGTGGTCGGGCGCTGGGTGTGACCATGTTCCTGCCTGAAGAGGATCGCTACAGCCTCTCCAAGCGCGCGCTGATCAGTCAGATATGCTCGTTGTATGGTGGTCGTATCGCTGAAGAAATGACCTTGGGCTTTGACGGTGTCACCACCGGCGCATCCAACGACATCATGCGTGCCAGCCAGATTGCGCGGAACATGGTCACCAAGTGGGGGCTTTCGGAAAAACTTGGCCCGCTGCTCTATGCAGAGGACGACGACCAGCCGTTCCTGCGTGGCGGTGGTGGTTCGGGCAACTCCAGCGTGTCGGGTGAAACCGCCAAGCTGATCGACTCCGAAGTGCGCTCGATCATCGATAATTGCTACAGCACCGCGCAGCAAATCCTTACGGACAAGCGTGCCCAACTGGATGCGATGGCCGATGCACTGATGAAGTACGAGACTATCGATGCTGACCAGATCGACGATATCATGGCCGGACGTACCCCTCGCGAGCCGCGTGATTGGTCAGGTGGTGGTTCGGGTTCTACTGGTACGCCTGTTAAAGAGGGTGAACTACCCTCTAGCCCGATCGGCGGTCCAGCGGCTCAACACTAAGGTCTGCGGCCTCAAGGTTTGACATGATATCCACGCTACACCCGACCCGGTTGCCTTGCGGCAACCGGGTTCTTGATTTGTCCCGTACCCATGTCATGGGTATTCTCAATATCACTCCCGATTCGTTTTCCGATGGTGGCCGGTTCGCCCGGCGCGACCTGGCTATTCGGCACGCCGAAGCAATGGTCGAGGCTGGTGCGACGCTGATCGATGTCGGTGGCGAGTCAACACGCCCTGGTGCGAAAGCGGTAGGCGTCGCCGAGGAACTCGATCGTGTGGCTCCGGTGGTGGAAGCCATCGCGCGGGAGTTGGATGTCATCATCTCGGTCGACACCTCAACGCCCGAGGTCATCAGCGAAACCGCGCGCCTCGGCGCCGGCTTGATCAACGATGTGCGTTCCCTGCGTCGCCCTGGCGCCCTGCAAGCCGCTGCTGACACCCGTTTGCCCGTGTGCCTGATGCACATGCTCGGCGAGCCGGGTGACATGCAGGACGCGCCTCATTACCATGACCTGGTGGGTGAAGTCAGCGCCTTCCTGGATGAGCGCATGCGGGCCTGCGCGGCGGCGGGTATCTCGGCCGAACGCATCGTCCTGGACCCGGGTTTCGGCTTTGCCAAGACCCACGAGCACAACTTGAGCCTGTTCCGTCACATGGAAGCCCTGCACGCCCTCGGGCGGCCGCTGCTGGTCGGGGTGTCGCGCAAGAGCATGGTCGGCCGTGCCTTGAACCGCACGGTCGATCAGCGCCTTAGCGGCAGCCTGGCCCTCGCGGCTTTGGCGATGTTCAAGGGGGCGCGCATCTTGCGTGTGCATGATGTGGCTGAAACAGTTGATGTAGTGCGTATGATTGCAGCGGTCGAAGCCGCCGAATAGGCGCCCGAGCACAGCGCCGAACGGCGTTGCCGAACAAGACAGGATTTGAATTCATGAGCAGAAAGTATTTTGGCACCGACGGTATTCGTGGGCGTGTAGGCGAGTATCCGATCACCCCCGACTTCATGCTCAAGCTAGGCTGGGCGGCGGGCATGGCGTTCCGCAAGATGGGCGCTTGCCGGGTGCTGGTGGGCAAGGACACGCGTATCTCCGGGTACATGTTCGAATCCGCCCTGGAAGCCGGCCTGTCCGCCGCGGGTGCCGACGTCATGCTGCTGGGGCCGATGCCGACCCCGGCCATTGCCTACCTGACGCGCACCTTCCACGCCGAGGCGGGGATCGTCATCAGTGCTTCGCACAATCCGCACGACGATAACGGCATCAAATTCTTCTCGGGGCAGGGCACCAAGCTGCCCGACGAGATCGAATCGATGATCGAAGAATTGATGGACGCACCGATGACCGTGGCCGAGTCCAGCAAGCTGGGCAAGGTCTCGCGAATCAACGATGCGGCCGGCCGCTACATCGAATTCTGCAAGAGCAGCGTACCAAGCAGCACCGATTTCGCCGGCCTCAAGTTGGTGGTCGACTGTGCCCATGGCGCGACCTACAAAGTCGCCCCCAACGTGTTTCGCGAGCTGGGTGCCAACGTCACGGTGCTGTCTGCAGCGCCGGATGGCCTGAACATCAATGACAATTGCGGTTCGACCCACATGGAGGCCCTGCAGGCCGCTGTGCTGATCGGCCACGCCGACCTGGGAATCGCCTTCGACGGCGATGGCGATCGCGTACTGATGGTCGACCACACGGGCGCTATCGTCGACGGTGACGAGTTGCTGTTCATCATCGCTCGCGACCTGCAAGAGCGCGGGCGCCTTAACGGCGGCGTGGTCGGCACCCTGATGAGCAACCTCGGTCTGGAGCTGGCGTTGCAGGATCTGGGGATTCCGTTCGTGCGCGCCAAGGTCGGCGATCGCTACGTGATGGCCGAACTCAAGGAGCGGGACTGGCAGTTGGGCGGTGAAAATTCCGGGCATGTAGTGTGTTGCCAGCACACCACCACCGGGGATGCGATCATCGCCGCGCTTCAGGTATTACTGGCGCTTAGACGTCGTGATGAGAGCCTTGCGCACGCCCGTCAGGCGCTGCGCAAGTGCCCGCAGGTGCTGGTCAATGTTCGTTTTGCGGGGGGCGATGTCGACCCGTGTGAGCACCCTGCGGTCAAGGAAGCCTGCGAGCGCGTCACCGCTGCAATGGGCGGTCGTGGCCGGGTGTTGCTGCGCAAGTCCGGGACCGAGCCGCTGGTGCGTGTGATGGTCGAAGGGGACGATGAAAAGCAGGTTCGTGGCTATGCCGACGAGCTGGCAAAACTGGTAAGTGAAGTTTGCGTCTGAATACGGCTTGCCAGTGATGATTTCGTTGGGTAACATCTGCGCCCACTTTGACCGACGAGGTACAGCATGCGTCGCACGATGGTAGCAGGTAACTGGAAAATGCACGGTACCGGCAACAGCGTCGCTGAGCTGATCAAGGGGCTGAGCAATCTGTCCCTGTCGGGTTCGGTCGACGTGGCGGTGTTCCCTCCGGCGTTGTATATCGATCGCGTCGTCGCTGGCCTGCAAGGACAGTCGATTGTGGTCGGTGGGCAGAACAGTGCCCAGCAAGCCGAACAGGGTGCGCTGACTGGCGAGATATCGCCGGCGCAGTTGGCGGAAGCGGGTTGCACGCTGGTACTGGTAGGGCACTCGGAGCGCCGGCAGATTTTTGCCGAGTCCGATGAGTTGCTGGTTCGCAAGTTTGCGGCAGCCCAGGCCAGTGGCTTGACCCCAGTGCTCTGTGTAGGGGAGACCCTTGAAGAGCGCGAGGCGGACAAGACCCTCGCAGTAGTCGGTCGGCAGATCGATAGCGTGATCGATGCCTTGGGTATCGACGCTTTCGTCAACGCGATCATCGCTTATGAGCCTGTATGGGCCATTGGCACAGGCCTAACGGCCTCGCCGCAGCAAGCGCAGGATGTGCACGCAGCCATTCGTGCGCAGCTCGCGGCAAAGAATTCTGAAGTGGCGGGTAATACGCGACTTCTATACGGCGGCAGCGTGAAGGCGGCCAATGCGGCTGAGCTGTTCGGCATGCCGGATATCGATGGGGGGCTCATTGGTGGAGCTTCCCTGAATGCAGATGAGTTCGGTGCGATCATTCGCGCCGCGGGAAACTGAGAAAATGCTGGAAACAGTCGTAGTCGTTTTTCATCTGCTGGGTGCATTGGGCGTAGTTGCTCTGGTTTTGCTGCAGCAGGGTAAAGGTGCGGACGCTGGCGCGTCGTTCGGAGCAGGTGCATCAAATACTGTCTTCGGAGGCCAAGGTTCCTCTACCTTTCTTAGTAAGTTTACTGCTATACTCGCCGCATGTTTTTTCATAACCAGCTTGGGCTTAGGTTACTTTGCTAAAGAGAAAGCTCACCAGCTGACTCAAGTAGGTCTCCCTCAAGTTCCAGCGGTTGTGGTTCCAAAGCAAAAGCCGGTTTCAGATGATGTTCCGGTGCTTCAAGAGCAAAAGACTGATGTGAAATCTGACGTCCCTCCGGCTCAAGAGCAAAAGTGATACTCGCAAGAGCATCATGGTTGTACGGGTAGTAAATGCTGTATTGCCGAGGTGGTGGAATTGGTAGACACGCAACCTTGAGGTGGTTGTGCCCATAGGGTGTAGGGGTTCGAGTCCCCTTCTCGGTACCAATTAATCAGGGGAGCCCGCAGATGCGGGCTTTCTTGTCGGTGAAAGGCTGGATTGACCTCGATAGGGGTTCGGTCTTATACTTTCGCCCCAGCTTTGTCGCGGGATGGAGCAGTCTGGTAGCTCGTCGGGCTCATAACCCGAAGGTCGTTGGTTCAAATCCAGCTCCCGCAACCAGTTTTAGCAGAGCCCCTTTTTAGGGGCTTTTTGTTGGCTGGACAGTCTTTGCGCCGGTATTCAAAGGCGTATCCGGGATGGGCGTTTCGCCCATTTTTTATTTGCATTAGCATGCATGAACATGCACGAGGGGGTTCAGGTGTCGAGCAAGCTAGAACAGTTGCAGGCCTTGTTGGCCCCGGTGGTCGTGGCCCTTGGCTATGAATGCTGGGGGATCGAATTTTCCGCTCAAGGTCGTCATTCTTTGTTGCGTGTCTACATCGACAAGGAAGGCGGCGTGCTGGTGGATGACTGTGCAATCGTCAGCCGCCAGATCAGCGGCGTACTGGACGTTGAAGATCCTATCTCCGTCGAGTACACCCTTGAAGTTTCTTCTCCCGGCATGGAGCGCCCACTGTTCACCCTTGAACAGTTTGCTCAATTTGTCGGCCAACAAGTGAAGATCAAGCTGCGTTCGCCTTTTGAAGGGCGTCGCAACTTTCAGGGTTTTCTCCGCGGGGTGGAGGAACAGGATGTAGTGGTCCAGGTAGACGATCACGAGTTCCTCTTGCCGATCGATATGGTCGACAAGGCCAACATTATTCCCAGTTTTGACTGAGACGCGGATCCCGCGGATCCAAATGGCTTGCGAAAGGCGAGGCGTACGATGAGCAAAGAAGTACTGCTGGTTGTTGAGTCGGTATCCAATGAAAAGGGTGTACCGGCGGGCGTTATTTTTGAGGCGCTGGAAATAGCGCTGGCTACGGCCACCAAAAAACGTTTTGAAGACGAAGTTGACCTGCGTGTGGAAATCAACCGCCACACCGGTGCCTATGAGACGTTCCGTCGCTGGACCGTGGTCGAAGAGGCTGATCTTGACGATCCGGCCATCGAGACCTGGCCAAGCAAAGTGGCAATCTCGCACCCTGGCGCTCAGGTTGGTGAAGTCGTCGAAGAAAAGATCGATTCGATTGAATTCGGCCGTATCGCTGCCCAGACCGCCAAACAGGTCATCGTGCAGAAAGTTCGCGAAGCCGAACGTGCTCAAGTAGTCGATGCCTATCGCGAGCGTCTCGGCGAGATCATCTCCGGGACCGTCAAGAAGGTCACTCGTGACAATGTTATCGTCGACCTGGGCAACAACGCTGAAGCGTTGCTGGCCCGTGAAGACATTATTTCCCGGGAAACTTTCCGGGTGGGCGTGCGCCTGCGTGCACTGCTCAAGGAAATCCGCACCGAGAACCGCGGTCCGCAGCTGATTCTGTCGCGTACTGCGCCAGAAATGCTGATCGAACTGTTCCGCATCGAAGTGCCGGAAATCGCCGAAGGGCTGATCGAAGTCATGGCTGCGTCCCGTGATCCTGGCTCCCGAGCCAAGATCGCCGTACGTTCCAAGGACAAGCGTATCGATCCTCAGGGTGCTTGCATCGGCATGCGCGGTTCCCGCGTACAGGCCGTTTCGGGCGAACTGGGCGGCGAGCGTGTCGACATCGTCCTCTGGGATGATAACCCTGCGCAATTCGTGATCAACGCGATGTCGCCTGCTGAAGTGGCCGCCATCATCGTTGATGAGGATGCCCATGCCATGGACATCGCGGTCGGCGCAGACAACCTGGCTCAAGCGATTGGTCGTGGGGGACAGAATGTCCGCCTGGCCAGCCAACTGACCGGTTGGACCCTGAACGTGATGACCGAATCGGACATCCAGGCCAAGCAGCAAGCAGAAACCGGCGACATCCTGCGCAACTTTATCGACGAGCTGGAAGTCGACGAAGAGCTGGCGCAGGTGCTGGTTGATGAAGGCTTCACCAGCCTGGAAGAGATTGCCTACGTACCGTTGGAAGAAATGCTCAACATCGACGGCTTTGACGAAGATATCGTCAACGAGCTTCGCGCTCGTGCCAAGGATCGTTTGTTGACCAAAGCCATCGCTACTGAGGAAAAGCTGGCAGACGCCCATCCGGCCGAAGACCTGCTCTCGCTTGAGGGTATGGACAAGGATTTGGCGATGGAACTGGCGGTGCGCGGCGTAATTACCCGCGAAGACCTGGCCGAGCAGTCAATTGACGATCTGCTCGACATCGACGGCATTGACCAAGATCGTGCCGGCAAGTTGATCATGGCCGCCCGAGCCCACTGGTTCGAGTAAGTAGGCGCGGCCTGAGGAGAGAAGTGCATGACGCAAGTCACGGTGAATGAACTGGCCAAAGAGGTCGCTGCACCGGTAGAGCGCCTGTTACAGCAGATGCGTGAGGCAGGTCTGCCGCACACCGACGCCGGACAAGTTGTGACCGATAATGAGAAGCAGGCTCTGCTGGCTCATTTGAAAAGCAGCCACAAGGTAAAAGTGGAAGAACCGCGCAAGATCACTTTGCAGCGCAAAACCACGAGCACCCTGCGTGTAGCGGGTAGCAAGAGCATCAGCGTAGAAGTACGCAAGAAAAAAGTTTTCGTTCAGCGCAGCCCGGAAGAAATCCAGGCCGAGCAGAAGCGCGAGCTCGAAGAGCGCCGTGCGGCCGAAGCCGCTGTGCGCCAGAAGACAGAGGCAGAAGCACGCTCGAAGGCCCCTCAGGAAGCCTCGAACGCGCCGCAAGGCGCCGCCGTTGCCCAGGCAACCCCGGCACCTGTAGCAGCTCCGGCCGCTGCCCCGGCTCAGGCGCCTGTGGCTTCCGACGCTTTCGTCGCACAAGCCCCGGCTCCTGCCCCGGCTGGTGAGCGCAAGCGTGAAGAACCACCACGCCGCCCGGACAAGGCCAAAGGGGAAGACGACCGCCGTGCTGGCGAGCGCAAGAACCAGCCACACCGTGCCACCGTCAAGGAGAAGGCGCCGACTCCGCGTGCCGCTCCGCGCACCACCGAAGAAGAAAGCGACAGCTTCCGTCGCGGTGGCCGTGGCAAGGGCAAGCTGAAAAAGCGCAACGCGCACGGTTTCCAGAGCCCAACCGGCCCTGTCGTGCGTGACGTGCAGATCGGCGAGACCATCTCGGTGGGCGATCTGGCCGCACAGATGTCGGTCAAGGCTGCCGAAGTCATCAAGTTCATGTTCAAGCTGGGTACTCCAGCCACCATCAACCAGGTACTGGATCGGGAAACTGCCCAGTTGGTTGCTGAGGAACTGGGCCACAAGGTGACTCTGGTCAGCGATACCGCCCTGGAAGACTCCTTGGCCGAATCGTTGAAGTTCGAAGGCGAAGCCTTTGCACGTGCACCGGTCGTGACCGTCATGGGTCACGTCGACCACGGCAAGACCTCGCTGCTCGACTACATCCGTCGTGCCAAGGTTGCCGCTGGCGAAGCCGGTGGTATCACCCAGCACATCGGTGCCTACCACGTCGAAACCGACCGTGGCATGGTCACCTTCCTCGACACCCCGGGTCACGCCGCGTTTACCGCAATGCGTGCCCGTGGTGCCAAGGCGACCGACATTGTCATCCTCGTGGTGGCAGCGGACGACGGCGTGATGCCGCAAACCATCGAAGCCGTTCAGCATGCCAAGGCAGCTGGCGTCCCGTTGGTGGTGGCGATCAACAAGATCGACAAGCCAGGTGCAGACCTGGATCGCATCCGCAGCGAGCTGTCGGTGCACGGCGTGACTTCCGAAGAGTGGGGTGGCGACACTCCATTCGTACCGGTCTCGGCCAAAGCGGGTACTGGTGTCGACGAACTGCTCGAAGCCGTATTGCTGCAAGCCGAAGTGCTGGAACTGACCGCAACTCCTTCGGCCCCTGGCCGTGGTGTAGTGGTCGAGTCCCGCCTGGACAAGGGCCGTGGCCCAGTGGCCACCGTGCTGGTACAAGACGGTACCCTGCGTCAGGGCGACATGGTCCTGGTCGGTTCGAACTATGGCCGCGTGCGTGCCATGCTCGACGAGAACGGCAAGTCGATCAAGGAAGCCGGTCCATCCATCCCTGTCGAGATTCTCGGCCTGGACGGTACTCCGGACGCTGGCGACGAAATGAGCGTGCTGGCTGACGAGAAGAAAGCCCGCGAAGTCGCGCTGTTCCGTCAAGGCAAGTTCCGCGAAGTCAAGCTGGCCCGTGCTCACGCCGGCAAGCTGGAAAACATCTTCGAGAACATGGGGCAGGAAGAGAAGAAGACGCTCAACATCGTCCTCAAATCCGATGTCCGTGGTTCGCTCGAAGCGCTGCAAGGCGCGCTCAACGGTCTGGGCAACGACGAAGTGCAAGTGCGTGTGGTCGGTGGCGGCGTCGGTGGTATCACCGAGTCCGATGCCAACCTGGCACTGGCCTCCAATGCAGTAGTGTTCGGCTTCAACGTGCGTGCCGATGCCGGCGCCCGCAAGATCGTCGAGCAGGAAGGTCTGGATATGCGTTACTACAACGTGATCTACGACATCATTGAAGACGTCAAGAAGGCCCTGACCGGCATGCTCGGCAGCGATGTTCGCGAGAACATCCTGGGTATCGCCGAAGTGCGTGACGTGTTCCGTTCGCCGAAGTTTGGTGCGATCGCCGGTTGCATGGTCATCGAGGGTACGGTTTACCGTAACCGTCCGATCCGTGTACTGCGCGAAGACATCGTTATCTTCGAAGGCGAGCTGGAATCGCTGCGTCGCTTCAAGGACGATGCTTCCGATGTGCGTGCTGGCATGGAGTGCGGTATCGGCGTCAAGAGCTACAACGACGTCAAGCCGGGCGACAAGATCGAAGTCTACGAGAAGGTCCAAGTGGCTCGTACGCTCTAATCCGCGAGCTCATGGAACCGCGCGAATGTTTCGCCCGGTTCTGAACGCAACGCCCGGTCAGGCTCTATGCCTGACCGGGCGTTTGCCGCTCTAGTTACAGGTAGTGAAACATGGCAAAAGAATACAGCCGTACCCAACGGATCGGCGATCAGATGCAGCGCGAGCTGGCACAATTGATCCGTCGTGAAGTCAAGGATCCCCGCGTGGGCCTGGTCACCATCACCGCCGTCGACGTCAGCCGTGACGTAGGCCATGCCAAGGTGTACATCACCGTGATGGGCGAGGACAGCGCCGAAGACATCAAGCAGAGCATCAAGGTGCTCAACTCCGCTGCGGGCTTTCTGCGCATGCAGCTGGCCAAGGAAATGAAGCTGCGCAGCGTGCCGCAACTGCACTTCCATTACGACGAAAGCGTTTCGCGCGGTGCCCACCTGTCGGCGCTGATCGAACGTGCCGTGGCCGAGGACAATCTTCACCCTGAAGACAGTCCGGAAACAGACGCCAAGGAGTAATCGGTGGCTCAGGTCAAACGTATTCGCCGCAACGTCAGCGGCATCATTCTGCTCGACAAGCCGCTGGGGTTCACCTCCAACGCTGCCCTGCAGAAGGTCCGCTGGCTGCTCAATGCCGAGAAGGCCGGGCACACCGGCAGCCTCGACCCGCTGGCCACCGGCGTGTTGCCGTTGTGCTTCGGCGAGGCCACCAAGTTTTCCCAGTACCTGCTCGAGTCCGACAAGGGCTACGAGACGGTGATGCAGCTAGGTCAGACGACGACCACTGCGGATGCCGAAGGCGAGGTTCTGCAGACCCGTGAGGTGACCGTCGGTCGCGCCGATATCGAGGCTGCACTGCCAGCATTCCGTGGCCCTATCATGCAGATCCCACCGATGTACTCGGCGCTCAAGCGTGATGGCCAGCCGTTGTACAAACTCGCCCGTGCAGGGGAAGTAGTGGAGCGCGAGGCGCGTTCTGTTACTATTGGCCGGCTGGAATTGCTCGAACACGAGCAGACCCGCGCGCGACTGTCGGTAGGCTGCACCAAAGGCACCTACATCCGCACGCTGGTCGAGGACATTGGCGAGCAGCTGGGCTGTGGCGCCTATGTCGCGGAACTGCGCCGTACCCACGCCGGGCCCTTCAGCCTGGCCCAGACGGTCACCCTTGAAGAGCTCGAGGCGGTACACGCCGAAGGCGGCAACGAGGCGGTGGATCGCTTCCTGATGCCATCGGACAGCGGCCTGCAGGATTGGCCACTGCTGCAGTTCTCCGAGGCCAGCGCGCACTACTGGTTGCACGGGCAGGCGGTCAGAGCCCCTGAAGCACCGCGGTTCGGCATGGTGCGGGTACAGGATCACAATGGTCGCTTCATCGGAATCGGTGAAGTGAGCGAAGACGGGCGCATTGCGCCACGTCGACTGATTCGGTCGGAATGACCGATCCCGGTCGCTGGGGGGTTCCCTGGCGGCTGGTCGAGGACGGCTGTCAACAGGCACGGTCGCACCTCTTTTTATTAATACAGGGTATTGCCCTGGCCTGTTGGAAACCGTCTGGTTTCCTTAGTATTGGAGATGCCTCATGGCTCTTAGCGTTGAAGACAAAGCTCAAATCGTTGCCGACTACCAGCAAGCCGTTGGTGATACTGGTTCGCCAGAAGTGCAAGTTGCGCTGCTGACCCACAACATCAACAAGCTGCAAGGTCACTTCAAGGCCAACGGCAAGGATCACCACTCGCGTCGTGGTCTGATCCGCATGGTCAACCAGCGCCGCAAGCTGCTGGACTACCTGAAGGGCAAGGACATCACCCGTTACAGCGCCCTGATCGGTCGTCTGGGTCTGCGTCGCTAATAGCGGCCTGACACGCGGTGAAAAGCGTGGCGTGTTGTGCTCTCTGGCCAGGGCTCAAGCCCCGGCCTGCGAGGGCGCCGCGCGCATTCCTGAGGTTGGTTGTCTGTCGTACCCCAGCGGGTTCACCGCCAGGGCGGGCAGGCCTCCAGCCTCAAGTTGTATCTGGACGGTCATCGGGGCCGAATCCCCTGCCTGCCCAAGCATTCGCAAGAAACCAGTTCCCCCAGAGCAATCAAGAAGGTAGGAAACCGTGAACCCGGTCATCAAGAAGTTTCAATTCGGTCAGTCGACCGTTACCCTCGAAACGGGCCGCATTGCCCGTCAAGCCTCCGGCGCCGTACTGGTTACCGTCGATAACGACGTCACCGTACTGGTCACCGTGGTCGGTGCCAAGCAAGCGGATCCAGGCAAGGGCTTCTTCCCTCTGTCCGTGCACTACCAGGAAAAGACCTACGCTGCCGGTAAAATTCCTGGCGGTTTCTTCAAGCGTGAAGGCCGTCCTTCCGAGAAAGAAACCCTCACCTCGCGTCTGATCGATCGCCCGATCCGCCCCCTGTTCCCTGAAGGCTTCATGAACGAAGTGCAGGTTGTCTGCACCGTCGTTTCCACCAGCAAGAAAACCGATCCGGACATCGCTGCGATGATCGGTACCTCGGCCGCCCTGGCCATCTCCGGTATTCCATTCGAAGGCCCGATCGGCGCCGCTCGCGTGGCTTTCCACGAAAGCACCGGCTACCTGCTGAACCCGACTTACGAGCAACAGGCCGCTTCGAGCCTGGACATGGTCGTTGCCGGTACCAAGGACGCCGTGCTGATGGTTGAGTCGGAAGCCAAAGAGCTGACCGAAGACCAGATGCTGGGCGCCGTGCTGTTCGCCCACGACGAATTCCAGTCGGTCATCAAGGCCGTCGCCGAGCTGGCTGCCGAAGCTGCCAAGCCGACCTGGAACTGGGTTGCCAAGGCCGAGAACACGCAACTGCTGAACGCCATCCGTGGCGAGTTCGGTGCTGCGGTTTCCGATGCCTACACCATCACCGTCAAGGCTGACCGCTACGCCAAACTGGGCGAGCTGCGTGACCAGGTCGTCGCCAAGTTCTCCGGCGAAGAAGGCCAGGCGACTGCTGGCGAAGTGAAGGAAATATTCGGCGAGATCGAATACCGCACCGTTCGCGAAAACATCGTCAACGGCAAGCCACGTATCGACGGTCGCGACACCAAGACCGTACGTCCGCTGAACATCGAAGTCGGTGTTCTGCCAAAGACCCACGGTTCTTCGCTGTTCACCCGTGGTGAAACCCAGGCGCTGGTCGTTGCCACGCTGGGTACCGCCCGTGACGCGCAATTGCTCGACACCCTCGAAGGCGAGAAAAAAGACCCCTTCATGCTGCACTACAACTTCCCGCCGTTCTCGGTCGGTGAGTGTGGTCGCATGGGCGGTGCTGGCCGTCGTGAAATCGGTCACGGCCGTCTGGCCCGTCGCAGCATCTCGGCCATGCTGCCGGATGCCAGCGAATTCCCGTACACCATCCGTGTGGTTTCGGAAATCACCGAATCCAACGGTTCGAGCTCCATGGCTTCGGTGTGCGGCGCTTCCCTGGCACTGATGGACGCAGGCGTGCCCATGAAGGCGCCGGTTGCCGGTATCGCCATGGGCCTGGTGAAAGAAGGCGAGAAATTCGCTATCCTCACCGACATCCTGGGTGACGAAGACCACCTCGGCGACATGGACTTCAAGGTAGCCGGTACCGCCAAAGGCGTCACCGCGCTGCAGATGGACATCAAGATCAACGGCATCACCGAAGAGATCATGGAAATCGCGCTGGGCCAAGCCCTGGAAGCGCGCCTGAACATCCTCGGTCAGATGAACCAGATCCTCGGCACTTCGCGTACCGAGCTGTCGGCCAACGCGCCGACCATGATCGCCATGAAAATCGACACCGACAAGATCCGTGACGTCATCGGCAAAGGCGGCGCGACCATTCGTGCCATCTGCGAAGAGACCAAAGCGTCGATCGACATTGAAGACGATGGCTCGATCAAGATCTTCGGCGAAAGCAAAGAAGCCGCAGAAGCTGCGCGTCAGCGCGTTCTGAGCATCACTGCCGAAGCCGAGATCGGCAAGATCTACGTCGGCAAGGTCGAGCGTATCGTTGACTTCGGTGCGTTCGTCAACATCCTGCCGGGCAAGGACGGTCTGGTGCACATCTCGATGCTGAGCGACGCTCGCGTAGAGAAAGTCACCGACATTCTGAAAGAAGGCCAGGAAGTCGAAGTGCTGGTACTGGACGTCGACAACCGTGGTCGCATCAAGCTGTCAATCAAGGACGTTGCTGCTGCCAAGGCTTCCGGCGCCTAAGCGTGCAACGCTTCAGCTAGCTACGCGCTAGTATCAATGCCCCGTACCCTTGTGGATACGGGGCATTTTTTTTGGGCTCTGCCCAGCCAGCGCAGTGATAGAGGTCACTGGCAGGCTTCAATGTTGCCCCTGTCAGCCGGCTGGCGCAAAGCGGCGACGTCCCAATCGGCTGATCAGCAGTGCTAGTGAGTCGGCGTTTGCCAAGATAATGTCAGTGCGCACCTGTGGGTCGCTGTAGAACGCCTGACGGGCTTCGTCCAGGTCCCTTTTACCTGTCAAACGGAAAATGACCGGAAGGGCGCGCCCATCGTTACGCCTGATGTCGCGCCACGCAAAATTGTCATAGGTTTTGAACAGAAAATGAGGGTGCGTATTGATAGACAGTCCGTTGGTTCGGCAGTTGAGCACCTCCAGGTGAACCTGGCGTCCACCCGCCGTATTGAGGCTGAACTGGTCAGGGAAGGGCGCGGCGGCTTCCAGATAGGCAATGTCCACAGTTTTGAGGGTTTGATGTGACAGTTCATGAATGAGCGTCACAGCCTGCTGATGGGCCATTAGCTCGTCGCGTGAGGGCTTGGCGTAGGCCTCGACTTCCCACGCCAGACTGAAGAAGCGTTCGGTGAGGAAGATACGCTTGCCTGGATCCCCGACGTACACGAATGCATAGGAGTCGCGGGCATGGGGCATATTGAGGCCGACGACGATACGCGGTGAGGTATTGAGGCTCATAGGCCCGGAAACCAGTTCGTTCAAGATGCGCTTGGTGTAATCGCGTAACAGGCTCACGGTCTCAGGCGACGCGGGGTGTCCCAGGATCGAGTTTAGTGTCGCCGCGCTGCGAGGCGGCAGCGGGGCGCCAGGCGATGCCGAGTTGAGGTTCTCCAGGCATGTCTCGAGGTAGTGGCGGCTGCGGGCATAAGCGTTGACCAGCATGGCGTGCTTGACCGGATGCTGCGCCTTGATCTGCGCCATCCCGATGGCCAAGGGTGTGAAGCGCGTTTCAATGTCAATGTCTGCCGCCGCAGTTTCGAGAGCGCTTACCACCGCACCGCCGCCGCGCAGCCCACCTTTGAAGTCCGCTTCCCATTTCCCCTCTGTTCGCTTGAGTTTTGGGCCACGCTCAGCGCCTTTCACAATAGTCCAGGTGCCATCGAACCGTTGCACTTCATAGACATGGCCCGCTACCGTGGCGAAAAAACGATCGTTTGTGCTGTCCAGATAGAGCCCCAATTCACTGTTCTTCACCATGTCCTTGAGCTGGATATCCGTGGCCTGGAGACTGGCCAGGCGGTCCTGCGAGGGCGGATGGGACAACAGCTCGTTCCAGTTGGGATGAAGTTCGGTGTGTGCCTTGGGTTCTACAGTGACCGGTGTCTCCGTCTTGCGACTCACGCTGGAGTAGCTCGTATGCAGCGTGGCGACGCCCGCCAACGCGGTAACGAACTCTGCGATGGCTTCGCCCCAGTTGTTTTTCAACGCAGCATCACCGGAAGCCTTGAACCATTGGATGCTTTGCAGCGCCGCAACTACGCTCGCCAGCCGACCCGGCAAAAAGAACGAAGACTGTTCCAGTCCAAGGCCCATGACGTAGCGAAAGATTTGCCACTTGGCCTCGGCCGTAGTGACGGTTCGAGCTTTAGCCAGCTCGTTCAAGAACGCGGTGTTGTCTTCGAAAAGGCGATGGATGGCGTTGCCGTCGATTTCACTGCGCACCAGCTGCACCGGAGCGCGAGGAGACGGTATGTCCAACAGATCGTCCGAAGACCAGAAGATATGCGGGTGCAGAAAGCCTTTATGGTCATATCGACTTCGCACCGCTTCGGGTACACGCTCCAATATGTCTTTCTGTAGTTGCTTGTCGGCCAGTATCGCCGTGCGCACAGCCGCCTCGTTGGCGTACTCCACAAAAACTTTTTCCGGCCGGTAGGCGCTGTAAAGCACCAAAGGCCCGCTATCAGTTTGCAGGGGGCCGATAAGGTACATGCCAGTGACCGTGTCCGCAGGCAGATCCGGACTTGCGCGCAGCTGCAATTGGCAAAGGCTGATTTTTTTACCCTCCTGCGAGTCTCGCGCCAAGGCGTCTGGCTGGTTCAACACCATCGACACGTAATACATGCCTTGGGCTGACAGCTTGCCTTCGAGCAAGTGCTGATAGGCCTCTTCCATCAGATACGCTGTCGCGACCAG
>CAJCIO010000103.1 GCA_903970465.1 Gammaproteobacteria bacterium | reverse complement strand
GCAATAGGCGCCGTAATAATCCGCGGCATAGTGCGGCCGCAATCCAGGGCCGCCCTCGTCCGTCGCGCCCATGGCCATTGCCGTTTCCCAGGCTTTGCGCACCTGCTCCTGAGAGCACGCCGCAAAGCTCACCTGCGTGCCATTGCCAGCCGAGGCTGGCAGGCCGTTGAAGGGCAACTGCACGTAGAACTGCGGGCACGGCTTGCCGGGCGCGATCCACCCGGCGCCTGGCGGCCCGCTGTCGTCTTCGTCCGGCAGACGGACCAGTCCCAGGTGCGGCAGGACCGCTGCATAAAACGTGATCATGGCGCCCAGGTCGCGGGCACCGAGCTGGATATGGCTGAACATGGTGTCTCCCGAGGATACTGAATGACCAGCAGTCTAGACGGTTACCGGATCATCCCAAGTGCAAACGAATGGCATCGCCAACGATGTTTGCCAGGCGCGTATGCACTGTGCAGCCCAATCCAGCCCAGGTAGCAGCCGCCAACCCCAGCAGGCTGGAACGGCTGCCGATCAGGACGATCATCGGACGGCTATGGAACGGCCGCTGGACCGACAAGCGCCGGTCTTGTCTCGAGGGTTGCGCGATGCTGACGGCGCTGGCATTTACTGGCCTGAACGGCGCAGTGCACTGGGTGGCGGGCCGTTGCCGTTGCCCTTGCCCTACCCCTCATCCACCACATCAAACGAATAACAGTTCTTGCCCGCGCTCTTGGCCTTGTACATCGCGTGATCCGCATGCTGAATCAAGGTGCCAATATCATCGCCATCGCGAGGGAACAGGCTGACGCCCATGCTGGCGTGGATATTCACGCTGTGGCCGCCGATCAGCAACGGCAACTGCAGGCACAGGTGCAGGCGCTGCAGCAGGGTAACGATCTTCTGCGGGTCCTGGACGTTCTCGAAGAAGATCACGAATTCGTCACCGCCCAAGCGGGCCACGTTGTCGACGCCATCGCTGGCCGAGGTCAGCAGCCGCGCCACGGCCACCAGCACCTGATCGCCGAAGGCGTGGCCGTACTGATCGTTCAACTGCTTGAAATGATCCAGATCGACAAACAGCAAGGCCATTTTCTGGCCATTGCGCCGTGCCGCCACCAGCGCTTGGTCGAGCAGCTCGAAGCAGCGTCGGCGGTTAGGCAGATTGGTCAGCGGATCGTGGCGTGCCAAGTGCTCGAAGGCGGCGCGGCTGCGGGTCAGGTCTTCGAGCTGGCTGAGGATTTCCTGCTTCATGGCCAGGAAGCTGCGCGCCAGCAGCCCTAGTTCATCCTGCCGCGGGGCCAGGGCGCTGATCTTGCGCTCGCGAGAAAACAGCTCGACGGCATCGGTCATTTTGCGCAGCGGGCGGATCAACGCGCGGGAGACGATAAACGCCACCAGCAACGCCAGCAGGCTGAAGAACAGCGCGATGCGGGCGATATCGGTGCCGGCCCGCGAGGCCTGTGCCAGCACGTGCGCTTGCGGCTGCCCAAGGCCCAGCACCACGAATGGCTCGGAGCTGCGGGTGTCGTCGGACAGACGTACAAAGGCCGCCACCAGACGTTCCTGCCCGGCTTGCGTGACGCTGCGACTGATCAGGCTATGGGCGCTGGTGTCGCCCAGCAACTGGGTCACGTCGGGAAACTCGTCCTGCAAAAACAAGCGCCGCCCCAGATCGAAACCAAAGGTGCGACGATGATCCGGGTGCACCAGCAAGTCACCCCAGCGATTGGCCAGATAGACCTGATACTCGCTCGGCAGGTCGCTTTGCAATTGGGTGAACAACTGGTCGAGGTCGACGTTGATCACCACCAGGGCGAAGACCTTGCCGCTTGCGTCCGCTACCGGCGTGCTGACATGCAGCGTCGGCTTGTCCAGCCCCGAGTGCGCGCCCTGCTCGTGATTGATCACGATCGGCGAGATACGCACTTCTCCTGGCTTGAGGCGCAGCGCCTCGAACACGTAGGAGTAATGGGCCTTTTCCTGCAGATCGGCGCCCTCGACCCGGACGATTTTCCCGCCATCGCGGTCTTGCCGCACCCATTCCAGGCCATGGTCGGTAGCGCTGATCAAGCGGATCTGCATGTAGTCCGGATGGGCCAGCAGCATCGCTCGGAACGACGCCGCCAGATCATCCTGCACCGTGGCACGCTGGCTCGGGTCGCTGAGGTTGGCCAGGCTCGCCAGGTGCGGGCCATTGCTCAACACCGTGGCATCCAGCGAGATATTGCGCAGGCTGCTGCGCAGGTTGCGCCCCAGCACCTGCACCGAGGTCAACAGATCGCGTTCGGCAGCCTGCAGCATCACTTCGCGCGAATTGTTATAGATCGAATAACCCGCCAGCACCGTCGGCAGTACGCCGAAGACCGCCATCAGGCAGCCCAGCTTGAACGCGATACCGAACTTCATCGGGCCTCCGGCAGCGGCGGTCGCTCACCTGAGACGATCCGTTGCCAGAGCGCGGCACGACGCGCGTCGTCTTCGACCGGGCGCAGCCATATCAGGTGGGTGGAGGTACTGGCGCCGTCCGGGTCCTGCAAGGTGTTGGCCAGCCCTTGGCGCTCGCTGAGCAAACGGCTCACCTGGGGCTCGAGCATGTAGTTGATCCACACGCTCGCCAGCGCGGCGTCCTGTGCACCCCGGCTGATAGCCCAACAGTCAAGCCAGGCCAGCGCACCTTCGTGGGGAAGGACGTAGCCGACATCGGCGCCCGCATCCTGCAACTGCTTGAGCTGCTGGCGGCCATAGTTGGCGAAAAGCAGGGCCACCGCGTGGCTGCGAAACAACTCGGCCGCCTCCTCCGGCAGCGTATAGAACGTCAGCACGTTGCGACGCAGCGCAATCAGGCGCTCGGACACCTTGGGGAAGTCCTCGGGCTTGATGTGGAACGGATCGCCACCCAACGACAGACTGGCCAGAGAAAAATTATGATTGCCGGTGTTGAACGCCAGCACGCGCCCCTGGAATTGCGGGTCCCACATGCTGTTGATGGAGTCCGGCGGCTGACTGAACTGCTTGCGATCATAGATCAGGCCCATGTCCGACCACACGTACGGCACCGCATACAGCTTGCCGTTGACGCGGATATCAGGAATCCGTGAGTAGTCGCGAAACCGCGGCAATTGCTGCGCCGTATTACTGACGCGCGAGGGCATGAGCGGCTGCAGCAGACCCTGATCGACATAGTGATGGATTTCGGCCGTATTGGCCGCGATCACATCGAAGTTGCCGCCTTCGTTCTCGCTGATCTTGCTGCGCAAGGCCTCGTCGCTGCCCACCAGCGTGATCTCGACCTTGACCTTGTAGCGCTTCTCGAAGGTCTGGACCACGTCACTGTCGGCATATCCCGGCCACGTCAAGACCCGCAGTGTGCGCGGCTCTTCGGCCAGTGCCTGCGTAGCGGTCAGAAACACCGATAGGGCGAGCCAGAGGGGACGCAAGTAGGGCATAGGCGGAGCTCGGGGCACGCGATAGCGCCGAGTATACAGATGGCCATGTGCCGCCGCTCGTTATCGTGATTGGCGCGTGGGCCTTTGGTCGGATGGTTGGCTACCGCGCTGCGCTGACCATCGCCCGCAACAACACCGCACACCCTGCCCCTAGATCCTCAGGCGTGGCGTTTTCGATTTCGTTATGGCTGATGCCACCCTCGCAGGGCACGAAGATCATCCCGGCCGGGCCCAGTTCGGCGATGAAGATTGCATCGTGACCGGCGCCGCTGACGATATCCATATGGCTCAAACCCAGTTGCGCGGCACCTTCGCGTACGGCATCGACACAGTCCGGGGCGAAGTCCAGCGGCGGGAAATCGGCGGTGGGCGTCAACACGTAGGTCAAGCCATTCTGCGCGCAGGTTTCATCGATGGACCGTTGCAACTCATCGACCATCGCTTGCAGCTTGTCACTGTGCAGATGACGAAAATCAATGGTCATCTTCACCTCGCCGGGGATCACGTTACGTGAGCCTGGATGCAGGTTCAGGCAGCCGACGGTGCCGCAGGCATGGGGCTGGCTGGCGTTGGCAATGCGGTTGACTGCAGTGACCACATGGGCGGCGCCGACCAGGGCGTCCTTGCGCAACGACATGGGTGTCGGCCCGGCGTGGGCCTCGACGCCGCTCAGGGTCAGGTCGAACCATTTCTGGCCCAGGCAGCCCATGACCACACCGATGGTCTTGCGTTGGTCTTCGAGAATCGGGCCCTGCTCGATGTGCGCTTCAAAGTAGGCACCCACTGCGTGGCCGAGCACCGGTCGCGGACCCGCATAGCCGATACGCTGCAGTTCATCGCCCACCCCCAGCCCTTGCTCGTCGCGCTTGGCGAGGGTCTCGGTGAGGTCGAACTTACCGGCGAAGACCCCCGAGCCCATCATGCACGGCGGGAAGCGCGAGCCCTCTTCGTTGGTCCAGACCACCACTTCGATCGGCGCTGCGGTATCGAGACCGAGGTCGTTGAGGGTGCGTATCACTTCCAGGCCGGCCAGCACGCCAAAGCAGCCATCGAATTTTCCGCCGGTGGGCTGGGTGTCGATGTGGCTGCCGGTCATGACCGGCGCGCGCTGCGGATCAGTGCCGGGGCGGCGCGCGAAGATATTGCCGATGGCATCGATGCTGACGTCGCAACCGGCTTCAGTGCACCACTGCACGAACAGGTCCCGGGCCTGACGATCGAGATCGGTCAGGGCCAGGCGGCACACGCCGCCCTTGACCGTGGCG
>CAJCIO010000102.1 GCA_903970465.1 Gammaproteobacteria bacterium | reverse complement strand
CAGCAGGCGCAGGTCGTTGCAGATCTTCGACAGCTTGACTGCGGTGCGCTTGAGCATGCCCGAGAACAATACGAAGGCGCCCATGTCGGAGGTCGCTTCGATCAGGTCGGCGGCCGGTACCAGCGGTTGGCCGCTGATGGTGGCCAGGCGCGACACGGCCAGGTATTGGTAGCCCGGGTCGGCGTTGATGCCGGTGCCGATCGCGGTGCCGCCCAGGTTCACTTCGGTGAGCAATTCCGGAGCCAGGGTGCGCAGACGGTTGAGGTCTTCGGTCAGAGTGGTGGCGAAGGCGCGGAATTCCTGGCCGAGGGTCATCGGCACGGCATCCTGCAACTGGGTTCGACCCATCTTCAGCACGTGCGCGAACTCTACACCCTTGGCGGCGAAGGCCTGGATCAGGCTATCGAGGCTGGCCAGCAGCGCGTCGTGGCCCAGCAGCAGGCCTAGACGGATGGCGGTCGGGTACGCGTCGTTGGTCGACTGCGCCATGTTTACATCGTTATTGGGGTGCAGGTATTGGTACTCACCCTTGTTGTGGCCCATGGCCTCAAGGGCGATGTTGGCGATTACTTCGTTGGCATTCATGTTGGTCGAAGTGCCTGCACCGCCTTGAATCATGTCCACCACGAATTGGTCGTGGAAATCACCGCGAACCAATCGCGCACAGGCTTCGCTGATGCCGGCATGCTTGGCCGTGCTCAGGTGGCCGAGCTGGTGGTTGGCATCAGCGGCCGCCTGTTTGACCATCGCCAGTGCGACTACCAGCTTGGGGTAGTGCGACAGCGGCACGCCGGACAAGCGGAAGTTGTTCACTGCTCGCAGAGTCTGAATACCGTAATAGGCTTCGGCGGGTACTTCGAGAACGCCAAGCAGGTCTTTTTCGATGCGCGATGATGCAGCGGAGGACATGATAGATATAGTCTCGGACAGGAGGCCGGTGAGTACCGGAGTGGCGCCAATACTAGGCCTGCGCGGATTTGAGCTCCAATGCTGTTGCACGCTAAGCTATGCTTAATCGGCATAATGTTGATGTGACGGCAGTCTTTGATCGGGCGTGTGAGGCCGACGTAATCATGAATCTCGAAAGCAAGTGGCTCGAAGACTTCAGTGCCCTGGCGGCCACGCGTAGTTTTTCCCAGGCGGCAGAGCGCCGCTTTGTCACTCAGCCGGCGTTCAGTCGGCGTATCCGCAGCCTTGAAGCGGCGCTGGGCCTGACCCTCGTGAACCGCTCGCGCACTCCGGTGGAACTGACCGAGGCCGGGCAGTTGTTTTTGGTCACGGCACGCACGGTGGTCGAGCAGCTCGGCGAAGTGCTGCGTCATTTGCACCATCTTGAAGGCGGCCAGGGTGAAGTCATGCAAGTGGCGGCGGCGCACTCGCTGGCCCTGGGGTTTTTTCCGCGTTGGATCGCGCAGCTGCGCAACGAGGGGTTGAACATCGCCACGCGGCTGGTCGCGACCAACGTCGGGGATGCCTTGCATGCATTGCGCGAGGGCGGCTGCGACCTGATGCTGGCGTACTACGACCCGGATGCGGCGCTGCAGATGGACCCTGAAATCTTCCCGTCCCTGCACCTGGGGCACACCGAGATGCTGCCGGTGTGTGCCGCCGCAGCCGACGGCCAGCCATTGTTCGATCTGGAGGGCGAGGGCAGCGTGCCGTTGCTGGCCTACAGCGCCGGGGCGTTTCTCGGTCGTTCGGTGAGCCTGCTGATGCGTCAGCACAAGTTGCGCTACACCACCGTGTACGAGACGGCCATGGCCGACAGCCTGAAAAGCATGGCGCTGGAAGGATTGGGCATCGCCTGGGTACCGCGCCTCAGCGTCTCGGCGGAACTGGGGCGTGGCGAGTTGGTGCAGTGCGGGGGAGCGCAGTGGCAAATCCCGCTGGAGATTCGCCTCTACCGCTGCGCGCTGATGCGTAATGCCCAGGTGCGCTTGCTCTGGCGCAAACTGGAGGCTGCGAGTGCCGGTGCTTGAGCCTGTATGGGATGGGCTAACCGTCTGTACGGCGCGCGCCGCTTAGTCCGCGCGCCGCCTCATGCCGAACGCTTGCGCAGTTCGCGACGCAGCCGCAGGTTTTCGGCAAACAGTGCGATCAGCGCGACACTGGTCAAGATCTGAAACGCAGACTCTCCTGCGAAGTGCCAAAAGCACCAGCAAGCGATCGCTATACCGATTGCACTGACTAAAAGCAGCAGGCCATCCTTCATGCTACTTGCCTGTAGGTACGATGGTATCCACTGCCGTTGATGCTCGGATCATAGATGCCCGGGCAGCTGAACAGGCAGGCGCTCAGCCAGTCGCGCTGGAGGCGATTGCTGGAGGCAAAGGTCAGTACGTCGGCCAACGAGGTACCGCCTGACAGGGTGCGGCCCGTGGCGACGGCAATGCTGCCGATGACCGCGCCGACATAGAATGCGGCCGAGCAGGCGCCGACTACTGCGAGCTTTTCAAGGCGCGTGCCGGCAGTGATCAATTCGCCTACGGTGACCGTTTTGCCGAACTTGTCGATCTGGGTCAGCAGGGTGCTGGCTGTTCCGACAGCGGTAGATAGCGAACCGAAGAGCGATTCCGGCGCGGGCAGGCCCAGGCCATCCATGTTTTCTTTGAAGTATCGGTAAAATTCAGACATCGCAATTCCTATAGTGAAGCTTTCCTGTGGCCAAGCGCTTGGCCTTGGTAGGCGAGCAGGCTAAGAAAAAACCTCGTCCATGCCAATGCTGGCTATGAGGCATTACGATCGCGCGGCGTTGTTTTGTTCGCGCGGGAGGTGGGAGTGCCGCGCCTCGGCGGCTAAAAAGCGTCGGGGCGCGGCGAGCGGGTATCGCGTCAGATCCCGTGGGACATTCGTCTCTATCCCCGAGGATCAGGGCCTGTTGTCCAGGCGCTCCCCAATCACCCTTTCATTGGCTTCACTGAAGCCATAGCACTGGGCTTTGAAGGAATTGCGACGTGGGACCATGTACGTGTCGCACCAGCCTGCCTTGGAATTTTCGTGAGTGGCACCGAACAGGTGGCCAAGTTCATGGGCAGGGAAACTGTAGGATACCAACGATGCGATGCCTACTTTCCCATAGTCATAAGCAACGCCGCCCACATCGTCATTGATGGAGTAGCGCGTCAGCAACAGACCCTTTTGCAGGAACTCGTCACCCTCGACTGGGTGGGCGAAATCGTATTGCAGATAGTGTGTTTTCAATTCCTCGACCGGTACTTCCAGATTATCGTTCTTGTAGTTCATCGTGGTGATGGCGTTCGCTTCGGTGATGTACTCGAACGTGACATCGCGGCCACTGATGTTCTTCATGGCTTTTGCCCAGTGCGACATGTAGTTGTAGTCGATGTATTCCACCGACTCTTTGACGTCCTGGTGAACGAAGATCCTGATTTGCAGGGGTTGCAGTCCGGCGAACGCTTGGCTGGCGGCCAGGCTCAAGCCGACCAGAATGCTGGTGGCGATATAGCGTAACGGTGGGATTCGTTTCATGGTTTTCATCCTTGAGGGCTGCGCTGGCAATCGTTGTCAGCGTCTGTGCCATTAGGCTTGGTCGCGCGGGCTGAAGACAGACAGATACATTTCCCCGGTGTGCCGGATGGGGGGCGTATCTGCCTGAAACTTGCGTTATACTGCGCGGCCTTTGGCCGGTTCGACCGGCCTTAAATCGCATAACAAGCCACGCTGGTTTCCCCGCGTGGCTTGTTGTTTTTTGACGCGCCTGCGGGCGCCCAAGAGAAAGAGGCTCGACGATGAGTGCACTGGTTGGCGTGATCATGGGCTCCAAGTCCGATTGGTCCACCCTTAGCCACACCGCCGATATGCTGGAAAAGCTCGGTATTCCGTTCGAGGTCAAGGTGGTCTCCGCCCACCGCACTCCGGACCTGCTCTTCCAGTACGCCGAGGAAGCCGAAGCGCGCGGCCTCGAGGTGATCATCGCCGGCGCCGGTGGCGCGGCGCACTTGCCCGGCATGTGTGCGGCCAAGACCCACCTGCCAGTGCTCGGCGTGCCGGTGCAGTCGTCCATGCTCTCGGGTGTCGATTCGTTGCTGTCCATCGTGCAGATGCCAGCAGGCGTGCCAGTCGCTACCTTGGCGATCGGCAAGGCCGGCGCCATCAACGCCGCACTGTTGTCGGCGAGCATCCTGGGCGCCAAGCATCCGCAGTTCCATGCTGCACTCAAGCAATTTCGCGTCGAGCAGACGGACACCGTCCTGGACAATCCAGATCCGCGCCAGGCCTGAATTGGGCAACATGAGGTTCGCAGTATGAAGATCGGTGTAATCGGTGGCGGCCAGTTGGGCCGCATGCTGGCCTTGGCGGGTACTCCGCTGGGCATGAATTTCGCGTTTCTCGACCCCGCGCCTGACGCCTGCGCCGCTTCGCTGGGCGAGCACCTGCGTGCCGACTACGGCGATCAGGATCACCTGCGCCAACTGGCCGACGAAGTCGATCTGGTGACCTTCGAGTTCGAAAGCGTCCCGGCTGAAACCGTCGCCTTCCTGTCGCAGTTCGTGCCGGTCTACCCGAGCGCCGAAGCCTTGCGTATCGCCCGCGATCGCTGGTTCGAGAAGAGCATGTTCAAGGACCTGGGTATCCCTACCCCGGCCTTTGCCGACATCCAGTCCCAGGCCGATCTCGACGCTGCGGTGGCCACCATCGGCCTGCCTGCGGTGCTCAAGACCCGGACCCTGGGCTACGACGGCAAAGGCCAGAAAGTCCTGCGCAACGCGGCCGATGTGGTCGGTACCTTCGCCGAGTTGGGCAGTGTCGCCTGCCTGCTGGAGGGCTTCGTGCCGTTCACCGGTGAAGTGTCGCTGATCGCCGTGCGTGCTCGCGATGGCGAGACGCGCTTCTATCCCCTGGTGCACAACACCCACGACAACGGCATCCTGCGCCTGTCGATCGCCAGCACCGACCATCCGCTGCAAGCCTTGGCCGAGGATTACTCGGCTCGCGTGCTGGAACAACTCGATTACGTGGGCGTCATGGCGTTCGAGTTCTTCGAAGTGGACGGCGGCCTCAAGGCCAACGAGATCGCGCCGCGCGTGCACAACTCCGGGCACTGGACCATCGAAGGCGCCGAGTGCAGCCAGTTCGAGAACCACCTGCGCGCGGTAGCCGGTTTGCCGCTGGGCTCTACGGCCAAGCTGGGCGAGAGCGCGATGCTCAATTTTATCGGTGAAGTGCCCTCGGTGAGCGAGGTCATCGCCCTTGAAGACTGCCACCTGCATCACTACGGCAAGGCCTTCAAGGCCGGGCGCAAGGTCGGCCATGCCACCCTGCGCAGTGCCGACATGGCCACGCTGCAGCAGCGGATCGCGGCGGTCGAAGCGCTGATCGGCGACTGACCGACTATCGCTTTGCGGCTTTTACCCACAAACCCGGCTAGCTGCCGGGTTTGTCATATTTGAACCATTGCAATGGGTTACCCTCTGATTGCAGGAAGCCAACGCCCATCGGGAGTTGATCATTTCAATTTTTATGCAGAGGTATTCATATGGGCATTATTGGCACTATTTTCATCGGTTTGATCGTTGGTCTGATCGCACGCTTCCTCAAGCCTGGCGATGACAGCATGGGCTGGATCCTGACGATCCTGCTGGGTATCGGCGGTTCCCTGGTAGCGACCTATGGTGGTCAGGCACTGGGCATCTACCGTGCGGGCGAGGGTGCTGGCTTCATCGGTGCAGTGGTCGGCGCGATCATCCTGCTCGTTGTCGTTGGGCTGATTCGCAGGAAGTAATCGGCCAGGCAAGCTGCTGGATCTGCTTTGCCTGGCTGGGCCTCTTCGCGGGCAAGCCTTGCTTCCACAGTGCCAGCCGATCCGGCGGCGCCAGTGGGAGCAAGGCTTGCCCGCGAAAGGGCCCGTCCAGACACCCCGTCATCGCCCCGCTGCACAATCCGTCCTCACAACGCTAGAATCCCTCTCCCAACCCTCTCTTCCCGAGCCCTCGATGCGCCGTATTCTCTTGATCTCCTTGCTGCTTGGCTGCTGCGGGCTGGCCAGTGCCTCCGAGCCGCCGGAAACCGACTGGCTGGCACTGATGCCCAAGTCCGATCAGAAAGCCCTGGAAGACATGCCCGAGATCACCCATAACACCCCTGAAGGTGATGGCAACTTCACCCACAAGGGTGGGCTCAAACAGAGCAAGGGCTTGCCAGCGGTGATGTACTCGACCAAGACAGTCGCGGCGATGGACGGCAAGAACATCCGTATCGGCGGCTATCCGGTGCCACTGGAAACCGATGCCAAGGGTCGCAGCACGCTGTTCTTCCTGGTGCCATACCCCGGCGCCTGCATTCACGTGCCGCCACCGCCGCCTAACCAGATGGTGCTGGTGCGTTACCCCAAGGGCTTGAAACTCGATGACATCTACACGCCGCTGTGGGTGATCGGGGCCTTGAAGGTGGAGAAGGTCAGCAACGACCTGGCCGATGCGGCCTACGCGCTGGATGCCTCGAAGGTGCGGGCAGTGGAGGATGCGGACCTGTGATGGCCGTTGGGCGTGCTCCCACAGTGTGGCAGTACTTGAGTCGTACACCTGTGGGAGCAAGGCTTGCCCGCGAAGAGGCCGGGCCCGCTGTAGATGATCGCTGCGAAGGGGTTACAGGGCCTCGCTGGCGATCGCCACACTCATGGTGTGTTCGGCACCCGGCGCCAGGGTGACGACATCGTCCAGCACGTTGGCGGTCTCGATGCAGAACATCTGCTGCCAGCCATCGTTGGCCATGTCATCCAGGTTGGCGGCGCGGTCGATCCAGGGATTCCAGATGACGGCGTTCTTCGAACCACTCGGGCTCAGCACGATGCGTCGATTGCGTTGCGGATCCTCGATCGTCAATTTCTCCGGCGTAGCCAGGTAGACGCGATCGGTTTCGCCGGTCACTTTAAGCGGGCCGGTCTGGCTGCGCTGCTCCCAGTCCTCGACCCCGACGGTTTCCATGTAGCTCAGGCCGGCGACGCTCTCGACACTGATCTGGCGCACATCGCCGACCGAGAAATAACTATGCAGGGCCTGACTGAAGACCAGTGTCTGGGCGCCGATATTGCGGGTGGTAAGGCTCAACTTCAGGCTGTCGCCCATGACGATGGTCAGGCTCAACGCGGCCGGGTGATCCCAGCCCGGAAATCCTTGCTCGGCCTGAGGCAAGGTCAACTCGATACGCACACCGGCTTCGGTATCTTCGATGCCTTTGAGCGTCCACTCCAGAGTACGGACCAACCCATGTGCAGTCGGCGCTTCGTCGCTGACGCGCATGGCTTGCACCGCCTGGGGGTTTTTCGCCAGGTTGCCGAACCACGGCCAGCATACTGGCACACCAGCCCGAACTGCCTTGCCCTTGATGAAGTGTGACTGGTCGTTCAACCAGATCAGCGGCGGCTGGCCGGCGCGGGTATAGCTGACTACCTGCGCGCCTTGGGCGAGTACCAGCAACTCGGCTTGGCCATCATTGATCTGCCAGCCGTGCAATTCACCCAGCGTAATCTCTTTAACCTGGTGCCTGGACATACCTGTCTTCTCGCTCATGAGCCATGGATGTGGAATGGACCGTCATCCGCGGCTCAAGTTTAACGTCCGCGCACGACAGGGGGCGCGTCAGCGTCGTGGCGGGACCGAGCGCGTGCGGCCGCTGCCGTCGATGGCGACGAACACGAACACCGCTTCGGTGACCTTGCGCCATTCGCTGGACAGCGGGTCATCGCTCCATACTTCGACCATCATCTGGATCGAGCTACGGCCGATCTCCAGCGTCTGGGTATAGAAGGACAACTGCGCGCCGACCGGGACCGGCACCAGGAACGCCATACGGTCGATCGCCACGGTCGCCACCCGCCCCCCGGCGACCTTGCTGGCCATGGCGGTGCCGGCGAGGTCCATCTGGGCCACCAGCCAGCCACCAAAAATATCGCCGAAGCCGTTGGTTTCCCGGGGCAGGGCGGTGATCTGCAAGGCCAGGTCGCCTTGGGGAATCGGATCTTCTTGTTCGAGTTCAATCATGCCTGGGGTCCCTCTGACCCGTGACGCTTCACTGGTTGGCGTGGTTGATCTACGCCTCGAAATCGGTTCAGCCGCCATACTACGCTGCTTTTATGCCGAGGCGCGCCAGGATAACTCTGCGAAATCGACTATGGGCAGACCATAGCGACGCCTTCGCACAATCCCCTGCAAGCGCAAATCTGTAACAAAAGTAGTTCGAACACCGCCCAGTATATCGGCGCAATGCCGTGACAACGACCGCCAGAGAGCGATTTTGACCGTTTGGCGGCCGTTCTATGTGGTTTTCCGTAGCAATTTGCTATCGTGCGCCACCTGCCAGCCGTAATCAGCCCTGAACCGGGGTTGAAGATCTATCGAATAAGAGACGTTTTCTGATGAATTCTGTGCCTTCGAGTGTCGCGCAGCCCTCGCGACCGCTGACCCGCAATGATTACAAGACGCTGTCGTTGTCCGCACTGGGCGGTGCGCTCGAGTTCTACGACTTCATCATCTTCGTGTTTTTCGCCGCAGTCGTCGGCCAGCTGTTTTTCCCGGCCGACATGCCGGATTGGCTGCGCCTGATGCAGACCTTCGGGATCTTTGCCGCCGGCTACCTGGCGCGGCCGCTGGGCGGTATCGTCATGGCGCACTTCGGCGACCTGCTGGGACGCAAGAAGATGTTCACCCTGAGCATCTTCATGATGGCCGTGCCGACGCTGATCATGGGCCTGCTGCCGACCTACGCGCAGATCGGTATGTGGGCACCGATTCTGCTGTTGCTGCTGCGCGTGATTCAGGGCGCGGCCATTGGTGGTGAAGTGCCAGGCGCCTGGGTGTTCGTGTCCGAGCACGTACCGGCGCGCTACATCGGCTATGCCTGCGGCACGCTGACATGCGGTCTGACCTCGGGGATCCTGCTGGGCTCGCTGGTGGCCACTGCCATCAACACCCTCTACCTGCCTACCGAAGTGATCGATTTCGCCTGGCGTATCCCGTTCCTCTTGGGCGGCGTATTCGGCCTGGCCTCGGTGTACCTGCGCCGATGGCTCCACGAAACGCCAGTGTTTGCCGAGTTGCAGCAGCGCAAGGCACTGGCTGAAGAGGTTCCGCTCAAAGCGGTATTGCGCGATCACCGGGGTGCGGTGGTGATATCGATGCTGCTGACCTGGTTGCTGTCCGCAGGCATCATCGTGGTCATTCTGATGACCCCGACGGTGTTCCTGCAGAAGATGCTGGGGTTCACGCCCAGCCTGGCGCTGCAAGCCAATAGCGTGGCGATCGTGTTCCTGAGCATCGGCTGCATCGCCGCCGGCGCACTGGCAGACCGTGTCGGCGCGGGCAGGGTCTTTACCGTGGGCAGCCTGGCGCTGGGCGTGTCGTCGTGGGTCATGTATCACAACCTGCAGGCGCATCCTGAATGGCTGTTCCCGCTGTACGGCCTCACTGGCTTGCTGGTCGGCGTGATCGGTGCGGTGCCTTACGTGATGGTCAAGGCTTTCCCGCCGGTGGTGCGGTTCACCGGGTTGTCGTTTTCCTACAACCTGGCGTATGCGATCTTCGGTGGACTGACGCCGATAGTGGTGACCTGGCTGCTCAAGGACTACCCGATGGCGCTGGCGTATTACGTGGCGGGTATCTGTGTGATCGGTTTCTGCGTGGGCCTGTATCTGTTGGCCAAGAAGCGCTGATAACGCTGCCTGGCACATGTACACCTGACCTTGTGGGAGCGGGCTCTACTCGCGAAGCTTCGTGGGCAGAGCCCACATCCCACAGGCTATAGGGTTTTCGATATCGTCATCTCTCTGTCACATTACTTTCATACAGTGCCCCCGTCCTTTTCTGTCAGGAGCACGGCATGACTCTCACGCGACTGATGGCAGCCTTCACGCTGGTCTTCGCCACGGCCAATGCCATGGCCGCGGTGGACCCGAGCATCCCCGCCTATGTGAAGACCACTGGCGTCTCCGGCAACCTGTCCAGCGTCGGCTCCGATACCCTCGCCAACCTCATGACCCTGTGGGCCGAGGCGTATAAACGGCAGTACCCCAACGTCAATATCCAGATCCAGGCCGCTGGTTCCTCTACTGCGCCACCGGCCTTGACCGAAGGCACCGCCACCCTCGGCCCCATGAGCCGCCGCATGAAGGATGTCGAACTGCAAGCGTTCGAGCAAAAGTACGGTTACAAGCCCACAGCCATTCCGGTGGCGGTCGATGCCCTGGCGGTGTTCGTGCACAAGGACAACCCCATCAAGGGCCTCACCTTGCAGCAGATCGACGCGATCTTCTCCGTCACGCGGCTGTGCGGTGCCAGGGCCGATGCCAGGACTTGGGGCGATCTAGGCGTCGGCGGCGGTCTGGCCAGCAAGCCCGTGCAGCTGTTCGGGCGCAACTCGGTGTCTGGCACCTACGGTTTTTTCAAGGAACAAGCCCTGTGCAAGGGTGATTTCAAGGCCACTGTCAACGAGCAGCCCGGCTCCGCTTCGGTGGTGCAGGCCATCAGCAACTCCCTCAACGGCATCGGCTATTCCGGTATCGGCTACCAGACCGCCAGCGTAAAAATGGTGCCCCTGGCGAGAAAGGCCGGCGAACCCTTTGTTGAAGACAACGAAACCAATGCCCTCAATGGCACCTACCCGCTGGCGCGCTACCTCTACGTGTATGTGAACAAGGCGCCCAACAAGCCGCTGGCGCCGCTGGAAGCCGAGTTCGTCAAGCTGGTACTGTCGCAGACGGGCCAGGCGGTGGTGGTGAAGGATGGTTATATCCCGCTGCCCGCCAACGTGGTGACCAGAGCGTTGACCGACCTGGGCCTTTAACGCGGGCTCGCTACGGCCAGGCCGTCTTCGCACTGTCACATTTCAGTAACTTCAACGTCATAAGATGTGCGCGCATGATCCAGCCGGCCTACCGTAGATGAAATTGACCCCTCCCAAGCTGGACGAAGCCCCCGCGCGCATTGATTTCAACACGCCGCAGCTCAAGCGCAAGCGTCGGTTGCGCGCGCTGAACGACCGGCTGACCCTCTGGTATGTGCGTATCGGGGGGCTTGCTGTGCTGGCGGCCATTACGCTGATTTTCTTCTATCTGGCCTATGTGGTGCTGCCGCTGTTCAAGGGTGCCGAGTTGCAGGCCAGGGCGCCGCTCAGCCCGGCCTGGCTAAAGGATGCCGGCAAACCGTTGCTGATCAATCTTGAAGAGCAGAACCTGGCGGGCATGCGTGTTTCCGATCGCGGCGAGGTGGTGTTCTTCGATACGCAGTCAGGCGCCGAATTGCGCCGCGTGGCGCTGCCGATCCCGGCGGGCGTCAGCATTACTTCCCTGGGCCGCGACCAGCCCGGTGCGGCGCGGGTAGTGGTGGGGCTGTCCAACGGTCAGGCGCTGGTGTTCCATCACAGTTACAAGATCACCTACCACGACGACATCAAAGCCGTTGAGCCGGCTATCGATTACCCCTACGGCGCGGCCCCACGGGTGCTCGACGCCCAAGGCCGGGCGCTGGATCACGTCAGTATCAATGCCACCGACAGCAGCCTGATCATCGCGGCCTCGTCGGGCTCGCAGCTGTTCGTGCAGGCGCTGACCCTTGCCGACAACTCGCTCACCGGCCAGTCTTCCCCCACCCAGGCGCGCATCGATCTGCCGAACATGCTTGAAGCGGTCAAGGCGATTTTCGTCGACCCGCGTCAGCAATGGCTGTACGTGGTCAATGGCCGCGCTCAGGTGGATGTCTTCAACCTCACCGATCGCACCCTCAATGGCCGTTACAAGCTGCTCGAAGACGCCAACGCCCAAGTGACTGCCAGCGCTCAACTGGTAGGCGGCGTGTCGCTGATGATCGGCAGCTCCAAGGGCGGCATCGGTCAGTGGTTCATGGCGAGGGACACCGATGGCGAGCCGCACCTCAGCCATATCCGCGACTTCCAGTTGGGCAGCAGCGCGATCCTGCAGATCAACCCGGAGCAGCGCCGCAAGGGCTTTCTGGCTCGCGATGCCGCTGGCAACCTGGGCGTGTTCCATAGCACCGCGCACCGTACCTTGCTGATCGAGCCGGTGGCTGCCGCTGCCGATTGGCTGGCGCTGTCGCCGCGGGCCAATCAACTGATTCTCGAATCCGGGCACAAGCTGCTGCCGTTCGCCCTCGACAACCCGCACCCGGAAGTATCGTGGAGCGCGTTGTGGGACAAGGTCTGGTACGAGCACTACGACGCGCCCGAGTACGTCTGGCAGTCGACCGCCGCCAACAGTGATTTCGAGCCCAAGCTGAGCCTCGCGCCGCTGGCGTTCGGCACCCTCAAGGCGGCCTTCTACGCCATGCTCATGGCGGCGCCGCTGGCCATCGCCGCGGCCATCTACACCGCGTACTTCATGGCGCCGAGCATGCGCCGCAAGGTCAAACCGGTCATCGAATTGATGGAGGCCATGCCTACGGTGATCCTTGGCTTCTTTGCCGGGTTGTTCCTGGCGCCCTACCTCGAAGGCCATCTGCCGGGTATTTTCAGCGTCTTCCTCCTGACCCCCATCGGCATCCTGCTGGCCGGCTTTGTCTGGTCGCGCCTGCCGGCATCCCTGCGTTTGCGGGTACCGGCGGGCTGGGAAGCGGCGATCCTCATTCCGGTGATCCTGGCGGTGGGCTGGTTCGCGCTGTTCATGAGCCCGTACCTCGAGGCCTGGCTGTTCGGTGGCGACATGCGCCAGTGGATCACCGCCGACCTGGGCCTGAGCTTCGATCAGCGCAACGCGCTGGTGGTCGGGATCGCCATGGGTTTTGCGGTCATCCCCACTATCTATTCGATTGCCGAGGACGCCGTGTTCAGCGTGCCCCGCAGCCTGACCGAGGGCTCGCTGGCGCTGGGGGCCACGCCCTGGCAGACCCTCACCCGAGTGGTGATCCTCACCGCCAGCCCGGGGATTTTCTCGGCCTTGATGATCGGCCTGGGCCGTGCGGTGGGCGAGACCATGATCGTGCTGATGGCCACCGGCAACACGCCGATCATGCAGATGAACCTGTTCGAAGGCATGCGCACCCTGGCGGCCAACGTCGCCGTCGAGATGCCCGAATCGGAAGTGGGCGGCAGTCACTACCGCGTGCTGTTCCTCGCGGCCTTGGTGCTGCTGGTGTTTACCTTCGTGATGAATACCCTGGCCGAGTTGATTCGCCAGCGTCTTCGCAAGCAATACTCGTCCCTTTAAGGAAGGCCGACATCCGTGAAAAGGGATTCCCTCAAGACTTGGTTCAACAGCGGCGCACCGGGGGTATGGCTGAGCGCGGGTGCGGTGTCGATCGCGGTGATCATGACCCTCGGCTTGCTGGCCATCCTGGCCGTGCGCGGGCTTGGGTTGTTCTGGCCGGCCGATCTGGTGCAGGCCAGCTATCAGGTGCCTGGGCAACCGCCACACGTGATCCTCGGCGAGGTGGTGCAACAGGAGTCGGTGCCCCGCGAGCGCCTGCAAAGCGCCGGTCAGCCGGTCAATGTGGCAGGCAGCGAATACATGACCCGCACCCTGATCAAACTGGGTAATCGCGACCTCAATGGCGCCGATTTCACTTGGGTGGTGGGCGACTGGCTGCGCGAACAGCAATGGCCGGCGCAGGCGATGACCCTTGAGCGCCGCGAGTGGGGCAACTTCTACGGGTATCTGGTCAACGTCAAGGAAAGCGCCCAGGTGGTGGCCGAAGGTGAAGCGGCTTGGGCGCCTTTGCAGGAGCGCCTGCAGCGGGTCACTGCACTGGCCGATCAATTGCAGCAACTCGAGAAGCAAGACATCGGCGCCATCAATCACGGCCTCGAACGCCTTCGCCTGCAAACGCGCAAGCTGCAACTGGAGGGCAAGCTCGATGGCCAGGCGCAAGCCGATATCGATGCCGAGCGGGCTGAATTCAACGCCCGCTATCAGGACATCGAAGCGCGCCTCACCGGCTTGCATCAGGCGGTCGACAGGGACAGCCTCACCGTTCGCGACGTCAATGGCAACGTCATCGAGATCGCCCTTGGCCAGGTCGTGCACGCCTATCAGCCCAACGCCATGGGCACCTTCGCCAAGCTGGGGTTCTATTTCCAGAAACTGTGGGAATTCCTCAGCACCGACCCCCGCGAAGCCAACACCGAGGGTGGCGTGTTCCCGGCTATCTTCGGGACGGTGATGATGACCTTGATCATGGCCATCATCGTCACGCCGTTCGGCGTGCTGGCGGCGGTCTACCTGCGCGAATACGCTCGCCAAGGCCCGATGACGCGGCTGATCCGCATCGCCGTGAACAATCTGGCGGGGGTACCGGCTATCGTCTATGGAGTGTTCGGCCTGGGGTTCTTCGTCTACGTGCTGGGTGGCTCGCTGGACCGGTTGTTCTTCCCTGAAGCCCTGCCGGCGCCGACCCTGGGTACCCCGGGGCTGTTGTGGGCCTCCTTGACCTTGGCGTTGCTGGCGGTACCGGTGGTGATCGTCGCCACCGAGGAGGGCCTGGCGCGCATCCCGCGCAGTCTGCGTGAAGGCTCGCTGGCGCTGGGCGCGACCAAGGCCGAGACCCTGTGGAAGATCGTCTTGCCGATGGCCAGCCCGGCGATGATGACCGGCATGATTCTCGCGGTAGCCCGTGCCGCTGGCGAAGTGGCGCCGCTGATGCTGGTGGGGGTGGTCAAGCTGGCGCCTTCGCTGCCGGTGGACGGCAACTACCCGTATCTGCACCTGGACCAAAAAATCATGCACCTGGGCTTTCATATCTATGACGTCGGCTTTCAGAGCCCCAATGTCGAGGCCGCGCGGCCGCTGGTGTACGCCACGGCGCTGCTGCTGGTGCTGGTGATCGGTCTGTTGAACCTGGCGGCGGTGGCCCTGCGTAATCATTTGCGCGAAAAATACAAGGCGTTGGATGTATGAGGATTTTGCGCAAGCCGCACTGGCCCCTTCGCGGGCAAGCCTTGCTCCCACAAGGCAAGCAGTACTGGAGTCGTACACCTGTAGGAGCAAGGCTTGCCCGCGAAGAGGCCGGTACAGCTTGCCCAAAGCTCCAGAATCTCCCACAAGATACGAGCCCACAGGGGTCTTTCTGATGCAGCAAACACCGCCAGCTCGGGGCTTCAGCTACAACGCCCTGGGCCGCAAGAAGCAAGGGCTGCATCTGGCTGACGAAGCTGTCGCCCTGGACGTGCCCGGCCTGAATCTGTTCTACGACGACACTCAGGTGTTGTTCGATATCGCCCTGAAGGTCCCCAAGCAGCGGGTCACGTCCTTTATCGGCCCGTCGGGCTGCGGCAAGTCGACCCTGCTGCGCACCTTCAATCGCATGAACGACCTGGTCGACGGCTGCCGGGTCGAAGGCGCCATCCACCTTGATGGCCAGGATATCTACAGCAAAGGCACCGAGGTCGCCGAACTTCGCCGCCGCGTGGGCATGGTGTTCCAGAAGCCCAATCCGTTCCCCAAGACCATCTACGAGAACGTGGTGTACGGCCTGCGTATCCAGGGCATCAAGAAAAAACGTGTGCTCGACGAGGCCGTGGAGTGGGCGCTCAAGGGCGCGGCGCTGTGGGACGAGGTCAAGGATCGCCTGCACGAGTCGGCGCTGGGGCTGTCTGGCGGGCAGCAGCAACGCTTGGTGATCGCCCGTACCATCGCGGTCGAACCCGAGGTTTTATTGCTTGATGAGCCCTGCTCGGCACTGGATCCGATTTCGACATTAAAAGTTGAAGAACTGATATACGAATTGAAATGTAAATACACGATAGTCATCGTGACCCATAACATGCAGCAAGCGGCGAGGGTGTCGGATTACACCGCGTTCATGTACATGGGCAGGCTGGTGGAGTTCGGCGATACCGACACGTTGTTCACCAATCCGGCGAAGAAGCAGACCGAAGACTACATTACCGGTCGTTATGGCTAAGGCCTCCACAGGCAAAAAAAGCTCAGGCGGCGTTGCCGCTTTTATCGGTTGCTCCAGGGATTTTTCGACATGATCAATAAAGACAGCCTTGCCCATCACATCTCCCAGCAGTTCAACGCCGAATTGGAAGAGGTGCGCAGCCATCTTCTGGCCATGGGCGGGCTGGTAGAGAAACAAGTCAACGACGCGGTGACTGCGCTGATCGAGGCCGATTCCGGTCTGGCTCAGCAAGTGCGCGACGTGGACGACGAAATCAATCAGATGGAACGCAATATCGACGAAGAATGTTTGCGCATTCTCGCCCGTCGCCAGCCGGCGGCGTCCGATCTGCGGTTGATCATCAGCATCTCCAAGTCGGTCATCGACCTGGAGCGTATCGGCGACGAATCCACCAAGATCGCCCGCCGCGCCATCCAGTTGTGCGAAGAAGGCGAGTCACCACGGGGTTACGTCGAGGTTCGCCACATCGGCGACCAGGTGCGCTCCATGGTCCGCGACGCGCTGGATGCCTTCGCCCGCTTCGACGCCGACCTGGCGCTGTCGGTGGCTCAGTACGACAAGACCATCGACCGCGAGTACAAGACCGCGCTGCGTGAACTGGTCACCTACATGATGGAAGACCCGCGCTCGATCTCCCGTGTGCTCAACGTCATCTGGGTGCTGCGCTCGCTGGAACGCATCGGCGATCACGCGCGCAATATCTCCGAATTGGTGATCTACCTGGTGCGCGGCACCGACGTTCGTCACCTGGGCCTGGAGCGCATGAAGCAAGAAGTGCAGAGGGATAGCGAACGGGCTAATGTTTCGGCGCGCGCTGACGATAAATAAGATTGCCCCCGTGTATCAACGCCCGGCCTAGGTCGGGCGTTTGCGTTTTCGGGTGGGCAAAATTTATTGCAGGCACCCGTGAACGCGTCACCATCAATGACAGCCCCGGCGTGACGCATCTATGTCGCAAGTAAAAAGCGGCGAATGGCCAGTAGTTAGCGCTATGCTTGCCGGGATTTCAGAGGAGTGGTTGATGGCTAAGGTCAATGTGTTGGTTGTGGATGACGCGCCGTTTATCCGCGATCTGGTAAAAAAATGCCTGCGTAACAGCTTTCCGGGTGTGACGACCGAAGACGCGGTCAACGGCCGCAAGGCCCAGGCCCTGCTGATGCGCGAGTCGTTCGACCTGATCCTGTGCGACTGGGAGATGCCGGAGATGTCCGGGCTGGAGCTGCTTGCCTGGGTCCGCACCCAAGAGCAGTACAAGACCACCCCGTTCATCATGGTCACCAGCCGTGGCGACAAGGAAAACGTCGTACAGGCCATTCAGGCTGGCGTTACCGACTTTGTCGGCAAACCGTTCACCAACGAGCAGTTGCTGACCAAGGTCAAGAAGGCCCTGGCCAGGAGCGGCAAGCTGGATGCGCTGATGTCCGGTTCGTCGGCCCGCAGCAACCCGGCCTTCGCCAACGATTCGCTGAGCGCCCTGACCGGCGGCAAGCCGGCTGAAGTGGCGCGCCCTGCAGCGACCTCGCCGTTGATCAATTCGGCGCCGGCTGCACGCGCCCCGGCACCGGCTGCATCGGCGGCTCCGGCTGGCCGTGGCCAGGGGCAGCTGCGCTTGGCTGCCGGTACCCAACCCTGCGTGATCAAGGCCCTGAGCCTCAAGGAGGCGTTGCTGGTGGTCAAGCGCGGTGACGTGCTGCCGCAGGTACTGGAAAGCGCGGTGCTCGATCTGGAGCAGGGTGACAACGCCGAAGTGGCGCGTCTCAACGGTTACTTGCATGCCATCGTCGCCCATGAGCCCAAGCCTGACAGCGAGTGGCTGCAACTGACCTTCCGTTTTGTCGACCAGGACGCTCAGAAGCTCGATTACATCTCGCGCCTGATCGCTCGCGGGTCGCAACTCAAGCACTTTGTGCCTGGGGCTTGATGCCTCTCTCACTGTAGCGAGGGGGCTTGCTAGCTCGCTGCGGAGATGACCTCGGTATATTTTGCGAAAAATCCTGAGGTACGCATCTGGTAGGCTTGGCGCTTGATTCCCTGACCTGACTGACCATGCTCCAGCGCCTCGCCTTGCTTTGCAGTCTCGTGCTGGCCGCCGCTCCCCTGGCTGCCGCACCGACCATCTACAAATACACCGATGCCAACGGCGTGGTGACCTACACCGACAAGCCTACCCGGGGGGCGTCGGTGTTCGTGTTTCAGGACCGCATGGTCGAGCACCTCGAGCAGCAGGTGCATCTGGATGTCGAGCGGCGCAGCAACAGCGCCATCTTTACCGCCCGCAACGAGCTTTTCGCCCCCGTCGAGGTCGAGCTGCGCCTCAGCGGCTTGAGCAACGCCGTGCTGGGCACGCCGCAGAGCATCCGCAAGTTGGTCCCTGCGCGCAGCAGCGTGCGCCTGCTGGCACTTAACGCGCAGAAACCCGGGCAGGCACTGCGTTATACCCAGGCCTTCAAGTACGCCTTGGGCAACCCGGGGCAGCAACCCGAGGGCTATCTGTATCCGCTGCCCTGGGTCGGCGGCCCGTTTCGGCTGAGCCAGGGCCCTAATGGCACGTTCAGCCACAGCGGGGTCAAGAGTCGTTACGCCATGGACATCGCCATGCCGGTGGGCACGCCGATCATCTCTGCGCGGGCGGGTACGGTGGTGAAGGTCGAGAACGGTCAGGCCGCTGGTGGCAGCGAAGCCTCGGGCAACTTCGTGCGCATCCTGCACGACGACGGCACGATGGGGGTGTATCTGCACTTGATGGAAGGGTCGGTGGTGGTGCGCGAGGGGCAGCAGGTCGTCGTTGGCACGTCGCTGGGGCGCTCGGGCAACACCGGCAACAGCACGGGGCCGCACCTGCACTTCGTGGTGCAGCGCAATACCGGGATGGGGTTGGAGTCGATTCCGTATCGGTTCAATCAGCCGGTGCAGTCGTTGCCCAACTTTGCGCTGGGCGGGCGGCGGTAGCTGGATCTCTGGAAGCAGGGTCGGCCTCTTCGCGGGCCGCCCCATCAATCGATCTTGACCACCTTGGCCAGCACGATTTTCGGACCCTTCATCTTTTTCAGGATGATGCGCAAGCCTTCGACTTCCAGCACTTCCTCTTCCTCGGGCACCCGCTTGAGGGTCTCGTAGATCAGCCCGGCCAGCGTTTCAGCCTCGATATGGTCAAGGTCGATGCCCAGCAGTCGTTCCAGTTTGAACAACGGCGTATCACCACGCACCAGCAGCTTGCCCGGCTGATAGGCGAGGATGCCCCGTTCTGCCTTGCGGTGTTCGTCCTGAATATCGCCGACCAGCACTTCCAGCACGTCTTCCATGGTCAGGTAGCCGATCACTTTGGCGTCGGCTTCCTCGACCAGGGCGAAGTGCGCCGCGCCCTTGCGGAACTGCTCGAGCAGACGCGACAGCGGCATGTGTTTGCTGACCCGCTCCAGCGGGCGCAGCAGCTCCGCCAGGTTGAAGGTTTCGGGCAGGTGATCCAGCGCCGCCAGCTCCAACAGCAGGTCCTTGATGTGCAGCAGGCCGACGAACTCGCCGCGCTGGTTGTCGTACACCGGGTAGCGGCTGAACTTGTGACGGCGGAACAGCGCGAGGATTTCTTTCAACGGCGCGTTGGCGTCGAGGGTGATCAGGTCTTCGCGGGAGTTGGCCCAGTCGACCACTTCCAGCTCACCCATCTCCACCGCCGAGGCCAGCACGCGCATGCCCTGGTCGCTAGGGTCCTGGCCGCGGCTGGAGTGCAGGATCAGCTTGAGTTCTTCACGGCTGTAGTGATGCTCGTGATGCGGCCCGGGCTCACCCTGGCCGGCGACGCGCAAGATGCCGTTGGCGCTGGCGTTGAGCAGGTAGATGGCCGGGTACATGCACCAGTAGAACAGGTACAGCGGCACCGCCGTCCACAGCGAGAGCAATTCCGGCTTGCGGATGGCCCACGACTTGGGGGCCAGCTCGCCGACCACGATGTGCAGGTACGAGATCACAAAGAAGGCGCTGAAGAACGACGCGCCCTTGATGACCTCTGGCGACTGCACGCCCAAGGCGCCCAGCAGAGGCTCCAACAGGTGCGCGAACGCCGGCTCGCCGACCCAGCCCAGGCCCAGCGAGGCCAGAGTGATACCCAACTGGCAGGCGGACAGATAGGCGTCGAGCTGGTTGTGCACGGTGCGCAGGATCTGCCCGCGCCAGCCGTTCTGCTCGGCGATGGCTTCAACCTTGGTGGAGCGCAGCTTGACCATGGCGAACTCGGCGGCAACGAAGAAGCCGTTGAGCAAGACCAGTACAAGTGCAAAAAGAATCATGCCGAAATCGGCGAAAATCGAGGCGAGGGACAAGCCAGGGGAAGGGTCCATGATGGAGTTTTACGGGTTCCGTATTGCTGATTCGGTAGGAGGCTATGGCATCCACGCCATAGACAAGAGTCGATCAATGTAGCGGCTGCTGTTTGCCTTGCATAGGGGGTGTCCGTTCAACGGTCGCGGCAAATCAGCCCTCTTCAGGGCTATAGGCCTCCAGTTGTGTTGCAATTTGTTGCGCAGGGAAGTGGCAAGTGAAGGTGCTGCCACGGTTGGGCACGCTGCTGATCTCCAGGCGACCACGGTGACGCAGCAGCACATGCTTGACGATCGCCAGCCCCAGGCCGGTGCCGCCGGTATTGGAGCTGCGGCTCGAATCGACGCGGTAGAAACGCTCGGTCAGGCGCGGTACGTGCTTGGCCTCGATGCCAATCCCCGAGTCCTGCACGCTGAGGTGCGCGCCCTGTGCGTCCTGCCACCAGCGCACATGAATCTGACCGCCGTCGGGGGTGTATTTCACCGCGTTGAACACCAGGTTGGAAAACGCGCTGCGCAGTTCCGGCTCGCTGCCCTTGAGGTGCAAGGTCGGGTCGGCTTCGAGGGTGATGGTCTGGTTGCGGGTGCCTGACAGCGCCCGGGCGTCGCCCTTGATGGTGCGCAGCAGGTGATCGATGGCCACCGGCTGGCTTTCCGAGGGGTAATCGGTGGCTTCCAGCTTGGCCAGCAACAGCAGGTCGTTGAGCAGCGTTTGCATGCGCTCGCCTTGCGTCTGCATCTGCTGTAACGGTCGTTGCCAGCGAGTCGGCAGGTCGTCACCGTTGTCTAGCAGGGTTTCCAGGTAACCAGTGATCACCGTCAACGGCGTGCGCAACTCGTGGGACACGTTGGCGACGAAGTCCTTGCGCATCTGTTCGAGCTGATGCAAACGGGTCATGTCGCGCACCAGCAGCAGGTGCTCGTTGTTGCCGTAGCGGGTGATCAGCAGTTGCAGGCGCACTTTGTCGTTGGCAGGCGAGGGGATCTCCAGCGGGTCGGCGTAGTTGCCGTGCGCAAAGTATTCCTTGAAGCGCGGGTGACGTACCAGATTGGTCACCGGCTGACCCGTGTCCTGGGGCGTCTTGAGACCGAGCAGCACTTGGGCGGCGGGGTTCCACCACTCCAGGTTGCCGTCGCTGTCGAGCATCACTACCGCGTCACGCAGGGCGGCGGTGGACTCCTGGATACGGTCGATCACCGCTTGCAGGCGCCCGCGCACGCGCTGGTCGCGACGCTGCAGCGTGTAGATGCTGTCGAATACATCACCCCACAGGCCGACGCCTTCAGGGGGCGCTTGGTCGTGCTTCTGTTCGCGCAACCAGACGTGCAGGCGCAGCAGTTGTTTGAGGGTGTAGGCCAGATACAGCGCCAGGCCAATGGCCAGGCAGACGCCATAATGGCCGGTGAACAGCCCGAGCAGCAGGCAGGCGCCGAGCAGCAGCACCATGTGGCGAATCAATATGCCGTGCCAGTTCTGGTTCAATTGCTGTCGCGTCCTTACTCGTCACGCTGGGCGGGCATCGTTTAAACCGGGCGAACACTCTTCATGCCGATCGGGCCTGGTGGATCAGCTCTTGGTAGAGAAGCGGTAGCCAGTGCCGCGCACGGTTTGTACCAGATTTTCATAGGCGTCGCCCAAGGCCTTGCGCAGCCGGCGGATGTGCACGTCCACAGTGCGCTCTTCGACATAGACGTTGCCGCCCCAGACCTGATCCAGCAGTTGCCCACGAGTATAGGCACGCTCCTGATGGGTCATGAAGAACTGCAGCAGGCGATATTCGGTGGGGCCCATGTCGGCGGGCTTGCCGTCAATGGTCACGCGGTGGCTGATCGGATCGAGCAACAGCCCGCCGATCTCGATCGGCGTTTCTCCATCGCTCGGCCCGGCGCGACGCAGCACGGCCTTGAGGCGCGCGACCAGCTCGCGGGGCGAGAACGGTTTGGTGATGTAGTCGTCCGCGCCCACTTCGAGGCCCTGGATCTTGTTGTCTTCTTCACCCTTGGCGGTGAGCATGATGATCGGGATGTCGCCGGTCATCTCATCGCGCTTGAGGCGCCGCGCCAACTCGATACCAGAGGTGCCGGGCAGCATCCAGTCGAGCAGGATCAGGTCGGGCTTGCGGTCGACGATGATGGCGTGGGCCTGCTGGGCGTTTTCTGCCTCGAGGCAGTCGTAGCCGGCCATTTCCAGCGCGACGGCGATCATTTCGCGAATCGGCGCTTCGTCGTCAACGATCAGAATGCTCCTGCCAGCCATGCTCAAACCTCGTGGTGATCGGGTGTCTTGCGCCGCATTAGATAACGGAATTATTGCAGTCGTGTGACAGGGGAACTGTAGGGTACCAACTTAGTCGAAAACGGCTAAGCTGTTATTCCTTCAGGGCATACACACAAGAGGTGATTTTCAATGGTTCAACGTACCTTGACCTGGATGGCGCTCGCGGGCGCTGTCGTCCTGGCAATGCCGGGCCTGGCAATGGCCGAACGTCCCAAGATGGCTGACGGCATGGTGGTCGATAGCAAGGGCATGACGCTTTACACCTATTCCCCTGACGCTGCCGACAAGTCGGAATGCGTCGACAAGTGCGCACAAAACTGGCCGCCGGCACTTGCCAGTGCGACCGACACGGCCACCGACAACGGTGACTGGGCCATCCTGACTCGACCAGACGGCAAGAAGCAGTGGGTGTTGATGGGCAGCCCGCTTTACACCTATGTCGGCGACAAGAAGAAAGGCGACATGAACGGTGACGGCAAGGCTGAAGGCAAATGGGCCATGGCAACCATGGACGGCGCCGATTGATCACCTATTTATCTGATTGACGCGGCTGACTCCTTCGCGGACTAAGCCCGCTCCACACAAAATCTGTCAGACCTGTGGGGGCGGGCTCTGTCCGTGAAGAGGGCTGCCCGGTTGTGGTGGTACCGATGCGCTTCAGCGCAGCGCGTAGTCCAGCACGATCCCGAGGAAAATCAACAACCCTGCCCAGTGGTTGTGCAAAAACGCCTTGAAACACGCCAGGCGCTCGCGCTGGCGTGTTTGCCAATACTCCCAGACAAAACACAGCGCCGCACCCAGCAGCCCCAGCTGGTACCAGTGGCCCAGCCCGAATTGATTACCCGCCAGCAGCAGGCACACCAGCGTGAGGCCCTGCAGGATGGCGATGATCAAGCGATCCGCCTCACCGAACAGAATCGCCGTCGACTTGACCCCGATCAGCAGATCGTCATCGCGGTCGGTCATCGCGTAATAGGTGTCGTAGGCCACCGTCCAAAGTAGATTGGCGATGTACAGCAGCCATGCCGCCGCCGGCAGATGCCCGGTTTCGGCGGTGAACGCCATGGGCATGCCCCACGAGAACGCCGCACCCAGCACCACTTGCGGGTAATAGGTGTAGCGCTTCATGAACGGGTAACTGGCGGCCAGCACCAGGCCACCGATCGATAGCCACAGGGTGGCGGCGTTAGTGAACAGCGCCAGGCCAAAGCTGATGACGATCAGCACCGCGAACAACGCCAGTGCCTCGCGGGTGCGAATCCTGCCTGCCGCGATAGGCCGCTGCGCAGTGCGTTTGACGTGCCCGTCGACCTTGCGATCAGCCACGTCATTGATCACGCAACCGGCCGCGCGCATGAAGATGACCCCGAGCACGAAAATCACCACGTTGCTCAGCGACGGCCTGCCAGCACCGGCGATCCATAGCGCCCATAACGTCGGCCACAGCAGCAGATAGATGCCGATGGGCTTGTCGATGCGGGTCAGCTGGACGAAGTCCCAGGCGCGAGGGTGCAGGCGGTTGAGGGACTTGAGCAGGTTCAGGTACATCCAGGACTCTCCTGAAAGGGAAGGGCGGCGCGCCACAGTGCCGGCAGGAACACTTCGGCGACCAGCACCCCGAGACCATCGCGGTCGAAGCGCGAGCGGCGCGCCCACAGGGCGGCCTGCGCGATCTCTGCAGGTAGCCAGGCGGTTGGGTAGCGGCAGGTTTGCAAGGGCTGGCGGGTGAAGGCCGGGTCACTGAACAGTAGCTCGCCCAAGGAGCGGCTGCCGAGCACATCAAGGCGCAAGTCAGTGGCTTCCAGCGCCGCTTGGCCCGCGATGCTGCGGGCAAACACCCACGGCGTTTCGACGCCCAGCAGATACACCTCGCGCACCCAGCCGATGCTGGCGCTGGGTAACTGCAGGGCCGCACACTCGTCGTCGCGCAGGGTTTGCCAGCCCTCGAAGAGCGGCCGCACCGTGAACCGGCCAGCAGCCAGGCGAGTCAGGCGCCGCGTCAGGGAGCCCGGGTCCATCAGCCATTCGAGGGTCGTCGGATCGGTATCGGGAGCGCCATCGCGCCATGTCGGGGAATGCAATTCGTGCGGCACAATGAACATCTGTGACGGCCAGAGAGGCCGCGAGCTTAGCATGATTGGCTTCACCCCATCTTCACCCTGTGGTAGCTGTCTTGCGCGTCTGGCGGCGAGGCTTCAGCCGTTTCGGGCGACAGCCCCTTCGCGGGTGAGTTGTGCTGTGGGGCTTGCATCGCAGCAGTCTCACCAGTAAAAGACCCACTTTGAGCGCGTCAATTGCGTGGATACGAGGAATCAGCATGAAAAAGTGGCAATGCATCGTTTGTGGTCTGATCTACGACGAACGCGACGGCTGGCCGGATGACGGTATCGCCCCCGGGACTCTCTGGCAGGACGTCCCCGAAGATTGGCTGTGCCCCGACTGCGGCGTCGGCAAGATGGACTTTGAAATGATCGAGATCGGCTAAGCGCAGCGCGCTGCCTACGGCCTGGGAATCAAGTCGCAGCTTGGTTGTCCTGGCTGTCTATCGGAATAACCCTGATTTTTCCCTCATAAACGGGGGTTGCCCACTGGCGCGGCATTGCATGGCGTGCCATCCTCACTCGGTCTGCCGCGGCTTAGAGCCTGCGGCGCTCACCGCGCCGTTGCGGGGGTCATGGCAACGGACATAAAAACAAAAATCTATAACAAGAGGCTTTACCCATGCGCAAACCAGATCTGGCCACCGCAATCGCTGAAAAAGCAGACCTCACCAAAGAACAAGCCAACCGCGTACTCAATGCCGTGCTCGAAGAGATCAC
>CAJCIO010000101.1 GCA_903970465.1 Gammaproteobacteria bacterium | reverse complement strand
TTCAACTACGATGCCTGGGGCAATACCGTCTCGAAACGCGTTCAACAGTTCGCGACCGATTGGCAAGAATTCGAGTACGACGCCGAAAACCGCCTGGTTCATACCCGGCACTGGATTGGCGCCTACGTCGCCAGTGAAGGCTGGTATCAGTACGACAGCCTGGGCCGCCGAACCAAGAAAACCGCCACTACACCAGAACATCCAGAGCCGACCGAGAAGACCTTCGTGTGGCAGGGCCTGCGCCTGCTCCAGGAACAAACCCCGAATGGACAGAGTCTGTACGTTTACGAACCCAACAGCTACGCGCCGCTGGCTCGAATAGATAATGTTGAAGGGGAAGAGCAAAAGACCTACTACTTCCATACGGATCAGATTGGCACGCCGCTGGAGATGACCGACGCAGAAGGCAGGATTGTCTGGCAGGCCACCTTCAAGTCGTGGGGCGAGATGTACTCGCTGGATGTTGGGGAGGTCGAGCAGAATCTGCGGTTTCAAGGGCAGTACTTCGATGCGGAGTCGGGGCTGCACTACAATACGTTTAGGTACTATGATCCGACGGTGGGGCGGTTTACTACTCAGGATCCTATCGGGCTGCTTGGTGGCGATAATCTTTATAGCTACGCTCCTAACCCGCTTGGGTGGGCGGACCCTCTAGGTTGGACGGGGATCGACGCCAGTGGCAGACCGCTCTCAAGCAGTCAGTACAGTGTGTGGTCGAGCGTGGAAATGCCACAAGAAATACACGCTTTGGGGCGCTCAAGTCACTTCAAATTTGCGAATGAAGAGCTATATAATCGGACTTTGCGCTATCCAGAGCTGATAGTAAGCATGCCTCCAGAAGTTGTGGAACACATCCAGCCAGGTCCGAGAGGTGGCTTTAGTGACAGAAGCCCGCCAAATTACTCATGGCATCATAATGCTCAAAGCCCCAAGGATATTGAATTAATCCCTAGAGCTCAACACCAGGCTGCTGGGGCTGTTCAGAAAAGCCTACACCCAAATCAGCAGGGCGGATTCAAAAAATTACAGAGCACATCATGTTGAGGACGATATGAAAGAATATTCGATATTAGAAGTGTTTTCCAAAATAGATAAGATGCCTGATGGTTGGTTTTATCTGCCGCCAGAAGACTGGGCCTTACATACTAAAGGATCTTTTTCATTAGATAGTCGAGATTTTCCGCCGGACTCTACTGATCATTTGCCGCCACAAGTGAAAACTTATGGTTGGGTGGAGGTAGTTGATACTCCCACGATCGAAGATATTATTTCTAATGTGAATCAGCAATTACCTGGCGCTACTGCAGATGACTATCTTAGAGCTTTAAAGTTTTTCTATGAAAATGACGCCTTTATGATTTTTTAAGCGCTAGTAATTTAATGTTGCTGGGCCGTAGAGGAGTGAATAATTCGAATTGGTCCTATAGATATATGTGTATTTTTGCCCTGCTCCAGTTTTTCCCATATGCTTCCTTTCCTGCCTGGGTAAAGTTGGATCCTTCCATAGGAGCGAAGTCTGCATATACTGACCAGATAGGTACGCCGCTGGAGATGAGCGATGCTGATGGGAGGAGCGTGTGGCAGGCGCAACGGCGTCGCCACTTGATGCCGACGTTTTTTTGCTAGTACTCATATGCTATGGCGGGTTGCGCAGGAGCACCCTTGGGTGCGTCCGGTTCCTGTATCGCCGGTCCGCCAATGCTGTATACCCTGCCACCCACTTATGCTTGGCGGCAGAAACTGGTGGTTTGATTCAGGAGCCTACCTATGTCCAGCAAATGCACCGAGTTCAATCTCTGCCTTAGCCGCAGCAGGTTGTAGCTGCTCAATACCTACAGCTACTTCACCCAGTACCGCGAAAGCGACATGCACTTCGTGATGCGCCTGCTCGAGACCGAAGGCCTGTTCTTCTATTTCACCCACTTCGATGGTGGCCGCGCTGCAGATCTACTACTTTTCCCGGCCAGTAGCCCAATGTGACTACAGGCAGGGCAAATCCTAGTACGCACCGCTTCGAAGTGCTCGAGTTGCTGGGCAGGGGCTTCGCCGGCGCCAGTAACTGCCGCACCCTGCGCGCTGGCTTCAACTTTCGAGTTTGTTAGATATCAACAATACCTAATGCAACAATGGGAAAAAAATACAGGCAGAGCGTGGCCAACTGGAGCTACCCTTCATCACATCATTCCTCTCGAAAGTGGTGGAGCGAATAAGTGGTGGAATTTGATGCCAACAAATGGCGCGCTGCCAAACCATTCGCGTCTTGGGATACATGGCCCGCACGCTGCAGGAGGTCTACTGCGTTCAACTATTCAGCAGGGACGGAAAGCATTGCCGCCGGGAACAACAACTGATTTCAGATTACCTTATGAATAATATCGATTCGCTGTTGCAGGAGATTGAAGGGGCAGATTTATTCTCGGCAATTGAGAAGGCTGATATTGATTTGCCAAGTGTTATTTTGATCCCTGGAGTTGGATCGGTTTTTGTTGATCCTGTGATTAGCGCATTTGAAGGTTTGTATGATAAAACGGAATGGCTCCCCACCTCGACCAGCCAAGAAGATCCTTTTTACTCTAAGCTTGACGTTGGCTCGGAGCTCGCTGATATGCGGAAGGTTATAACCAAAGCAGTTATGGCTGCAACTAGGAACTGCGATATGAGCAAGCTAGCCTGCCCCCCCCCATGATTTTAGGGTGGCGGCACGAAATGCGATTTGTTTTGCTTTTAGGTAATGGGTCTCAGAAAACTACTACGACCTTGGAAATAATTGGGCTTTAATTAATAACATCTATTTTCTTGGTCATTGGCCGGTTGGGGTTGCTGAAGATAAAATTATTTGTGTGTAGTGATCAAGCTTGGAAAAAACATATTGGAATCTAGAGTTTTAGATTTATGAAGATAGATAATGGGTGGCGGCTCAAAAATGGGAATGCAGATTAATTATTTTGACTGGAAAAAAAAGCCTAAGACGTTTTTGCGAAACATAACGCCCGGAGATATATTTTGTTTTCCATCTGATGAAAATGGCTACTATTTTGGAAGGATAATGACTAAGAATAGGCTGGGTCATGTCGCAGAGATTTTTTGCGGTGTTTCAATGGTTCCCGATGCTTCACGCTTGTCTGAATTCAAACGACTGGGGCATCCAGTTATCCTCGATTCATATGGGTTGTTCGACAGAAAAATTGAAGGCGATTGGAGGATAGTTGCCCATCAATCAGGATATCTTCCTCCGGAACATGATGACACTTTTTTTACCTCCGGTATTGGTTTGTCGTGTAAACGTGTTGATATATTTGATAATGAAGTTCCAATATCGCCTGAGCAGGCGAGGTCGTTTCGAGATTATTCGCCGATGGGCGATCAGGAGATAAAAGAAGAATTAGGGTTGCACTGAGGAGAAACTTCAGGGATATGGTGGTGTTGAATCGATAAGCGACGGGTACAAATCTTGTGCACAAAGCGGCTTGAAAGCCGCGCTGCCTTGCGTCGCCCGTTTCATGCCGGTGTGCTGACGGCGACCTCATAAACTGATTCGTCGTCGGCCCCGCGATAGGTCGCGTCGTCGGCGGCATGATCGGCAATCCCGTCGATGCGACTACCGGCCGGAAGCTGCTACTCGACGAACTCGACTTCAGCCTGCCGGGCTTGATGCCCATCGAATGGTCGCGCTTCTACGCCAGCGATCTCAAAGTCGACAGCGTGCTGGGCCAGGGCTGGGTGCTGCCATGGGAACAAAGCCTGCTCAGCTACAATGGCTTCGTCTACCTGACCGACAACCAGGGCCTGATTCACTACAACGCCGACAAGAGCGCCACCGTCAGCCAGGATTTCGACGGCGAGCACTACGCTATCCAGTTCGACGAATTCGTCAACATGACAGACGAAACTGCTAAGCAACAGCGCCTCACTCCCCCAACAACAACACCGTCTTGGCATCCGTCTCCCCGCCGAAGAACTGCTCGAGCGCCTCTTGGAACACCGCCTCGTCCGGCGCGATAGCAGCAAACAACGTCAGACAAGAACGCAGCTTCAGATCATCAGGATGCCCGAGAATGTCCAAGGCGCTCTTCTCGCGGTGCTGCAGCAAGGTCGTGACGCTTTCCAGCAGTCGCGGCCCCAGCACCGGGTGCTGTAGATACTCCTGCGCTTCAGCGGCGCCCGACAGCCCAAAACGCTCAGCCATGTCGCTACGGCCCAGCCCGCGCAGTTGCGGGAACACGAACCAGATCCAGTGAGTGGTCTTGCGGCCTGCCTGCAGCTCGTGCAGAGCGCGGTCGAACACCGGCAGTTGGGCCTCGACGAAACGATGCAGATCAAAGGTATCACTCATGAATTCACTCCCTTGGCGGGTTACAGGCGCACGCTTATCGGCCCCGAACCCTTTCGACAGAGGGCGCAACTCGGCAGTTTCATTAAAAGCACGTGGATCTGGGCCAGAGTATGAATATCGTACAACTGCCGGACATGGGCGGTGTGTCCCGATATGCGCTGCCATTGCCGGTGCGCAGTAGATCAGCCTCGGCCTGGAACTGCCAGGCAAGGCGCTGGCAACGGTGATAGCGCGCGCCTCAACCATCGCGCTTGAAGAGTTCAAGGATCACCCCGCGCAGCCAGCGATTGCCGCTGTCCAGGTGATAGCGCGCATGCCAATGCTGCTTCACCGAAAACGCCTCGATCGGCACCGGGCAGTCGTGCACGGTCAACTGATGCATGCGGGCCAGGGTTTCACCGATATGGCGGGGCAGGGTGGCGATCAGGTCGGTGGTGCCGATGATGGCGCCCAGGCCTAGAAACCCTGGCAGTTCAAGGATGATTCGGCGCTCGATGGCCTGGCGCGCCATGGCCGCTTCCAGGAGCTTCTGCCCTGTGCCGGCGGTGATCAGCACGTGCCCCTCGGCACAGTAGCGTTCCAGGCTCAACGGGCCGGCGATCCGTGGGTGGTCGAGGCTGCTCAGGCACACCCAGTCCTGAGCAAACAGCACCTGCTGGTACATGCCGCCGCCCAGCCATGGCACAAATCCTACCGCTAGATCGGCTTCGCCGGATTCCAGCGCGCGCTCGGTGTTGCCATCGATGCGCGCTGCCTCCAGGCGAATGCCCGGCGCCACCTTGCGCAAGTGTTCGAGCACCTGTGGCAGCAGGGTGATGTGGCTGGCGTCGCTGACGCACAAACGAAAGCGTCGCAGCGCGGTGGCGGCGTCGAAATCCGGCTCGTGGGTGGTCAGGCGCCGCAAGGACTCGAGCACCTCCCGGCAGGGGCCGATCAGGGCATCGGCGCGGGGCGTCGGCGCCATGCCGACAGGCGTGCGCACGAACAGCGGATCGTGCAGTTGCTCGCGCAGGCGGCCCAGCCAGATGCTGATGGTTGGCTGGCTCTGGCCCAGCTGTTCGGCGCAGCGCGTGACGCTGCGGGTGTCGTAGAGCACGTCGAAGAGTTGCAGCAATTTGGGTTCGGGCAAGCCGTCGGAGTTTTTCATTATTAAAATTTTAAATAGTGGTATTGCGTTCATTGTATAGCTCAACGTGCAACGTCTATCTATTGTGGCCTGACAAAAAGAGAGGGCCACAACTTGAAGATATGCATTCTTGGCGCTGGCGCCCTTGGGTGTGCCATCGGCGCAACGCTCAGTGAAGCCGGGCACGACACCTGGCTGCTGAACCGCAATGCCGAGCACGTCCAGGCCATCAACCGTGACGGGCTCAAGGTAATCGACGAGCGCGGTGAACGCGCGGTCAGGATCAACGCCAGCACCTCGGCCGCCGATATCGGCCCGGTCGATCTGGTGGTGGTGCTGGTCAAATCCTTCCACACCGCCGAAGCGATCGCCGGCGCCCTGGCGTTGGTGGGTGAGCACACCTTGGTGCTGTCGCTGCAGAACGGCCTGGGGCACGAGGACATCCTCGCCGAGGCCGTAGGGCGCTCTCAGGTATTGGCCGGCAAGACCTACGTCGGCGGCGTGATGTTGGCGCCGGGCAGCATCCGCGCCGGCGTGGTCGGCAAGCACACCTACATCGGCGAACTCGACGGCAAGATCACCCCCCGCGTGCAAGCCATCGCCGAGGCCTTCAATGGCGCCGGCCTGGCCACCACGGTGAGCGACAACATCGTCGGCACCATGTGGGACAAACTGCTGATCAACGTCGCCACCGGTGCACTCACCGGCATCACCATGCTCACCTACGGCCAGCTCTACAGCGAGCCGCTGCTCAAGGCCACGGCCCTGGACGCGGTGGCCGAGGCGATTGCCGTGGCCACCGCCGCGGGGGTGCAGTTGAGCCTGACCAAACCCGGCGCCGCCTGGAACCTGGCCAGCGAGGGGCTGCCGGCATCCTTCAAGACTTCTATGTTGCAGAGCCTCGAGAAGGGCTCGATCACCGAGGTCGATTTCATCAACGGTTCCGTCGTGCGCTGGGGCCAGCGCCACGGCGTACCCACCCCGGTCAACGCCACCCTGGTCGCCTGCATGAAAGGCATCGAGCGAGCCATGGCCGACCATCAAGAGGCCGATCAGCTCCAGGCCGATCGCCAATCTGCCGGTAACCATCCCGCCGTCAACCAACAAGAGGAAGCCAAATCGTGAGCATCCCTAAAGCCTACGTCGAGCATGTCGCCGTGTGGGTCAAAGACATCCACTGGCATATCCGTTTCTTCCACGAGGTGTTCGGCATGACCCTGCGCGAAGTCCAGGGCACGGTCGAGGAGCCCATCCAGTACTGGAACCTGGGCGGCATGCAGTTCATGAGCGCGCCCGATTTCGCCGGCCCCGAAGGCCGCCTCGGGCACCTGGGCGTGATGTGCGAGGACATGGAAGCGGCACTCGCCGCCGCCTGGACGTTCGACGTCACGCAAATGCCTCAAGGCCGCAACTGGCTGCGCCTGCCCGATGGCCTGGCCGTCGAGTTCATTCAAGCCTCGCCTGCCGCCAGCGTGGCGCAGATCCTGGCCATCAACCCTCGCGTGTGAGCTGCCTTATGACTATTCAGACTGTCCAGGAAAAATACTGGGACGATGCACAAGAGGGCGATGAATGCATCAGCCCCGCGTACACCGTCACCAAGGAACGCATTCTCGCCTACGCCGACCTCACCGGTGACCACACCCCGGTGCATGTCGACGAGGCGTATGCCAACGCCAGCCACTTCGGCTGCCTGGTGGCCCACGGCCTGTTCGGGTTGAGCATCGCCGACGGCCTCAAGACCCAAAGCGACTACCGCTTCCTGCCGGGCATGTCGCTGGGCTGGACCTGGGACTTCGCGTTGCCGATCAAGGTCAACGACGTGCTCCATGTCAAATTTCGCGTGGGCAGCATGCGCGTCAGCAAGAGCAAACCGGGTTGGGGCATCGTCGTGCTGCCATCGGAACTGATCAACCAGCATGGCGAGGTGGTCCAGCGCGGCGAACATCGCCTGATGATCCCGCGGAGACCACAAGCATGAGCCAGCCACTGCCACTCAAAGGCATCCGCGTCATCGACTATAGCCACTTCCTGGCGGGTCCCTATGTGGGCCGCTGTCTCGCCGCCCTGGGCGCTGAAGTGATCAAGGTCGAGCGCCCCGGCAGCGGTGATGCCGGACGCCAGCATGCCTTTACCCTCGACGAGCAGCAAAGCGGCTACTTCCTGCAACTGAACATGGGCAAGCGCGGCGTCAGCGTCAACATGAAGGACCCGCGCGGCAAGGCCTTCATGCAGAAGCTCTGCGATTCGGCGGACGTATTCATTGAAAACTACCGCCCCGGTGCGCTGGACAAGCTTGGCCTCGGTTACGCCGAACTGGCGGCGCGCAATCCCAAGCTGGTGTACTGCTCGATCTCGGCGTACGGCCACACCGGCCCCGATGCCCATCGCGCCGGTTTCGGCCTGATCGCCGAGGCCAAGAGCGGCATCATGCAGATGGTCGGCAACCCCGGCGAAGCGCCGCCGCTGTTGCGTATCTCGCTAGGCGACATGTACACCGGCATCCACGCGGTGGCGGCGATCAACGCGGCGCTGCTCGGCCGGGTCAACAGCGGTCGTGGTCAGCACATCGATATGGCGCTCTACGACACCCTGGTGTCGATGCACGAATACGCGGTGCAGTGCTACACCCTGTCCAACGGCGAAGTGGTGCCCGAGCAGACCGGCCACGACATGCCCACCTCAACCCTCTACGGCGTGTTCCGCGCCGCCGACGGCGACCTGGTGATCGCCGCGCAAGTGGACGATGCCTGGAAGCGCTTCGCGGTGATGTTGCAAGCCAACGGCGGCCCTGCCGGCTTTGGGACCGACAGCCGTTTCCATAGTCTCAAAGGGCGCAACACCCATCGCGTGGAAATTCTCGACGTGGTCAAGCGCTGGGTCGCGGCCAACCCGGTAGCGCGCGTCCTCTCACTGCTGGACGAGATCGACGTGCCGAGCGCCAAGGTGCAGCGCATCGATGAGGTCATCAACGACCCGCAGATCAAGGCGCGCAACATGATCGTCGAGCAAGAGCACCCGCGTTACGGCACCTTGCGCATGCCCAATCTGCCGTTCCGTTTTTCCGATTGCGATACCACTGTCCATCAGGTAGCGCCGGACCTGGGCGAGCACAACGCCCAGGTGGCCTCCGAGCTGGGCTTCAGCGCTGACGAGATCGCCGCGATGCAAGCCGATGGCGTCCTGTTTGCCCACGGAGGTGTGTGATGACAGACCGTTACAGCGTGATCGGCCGGCCGATCAGCCATACCAAATCGCCCTTGATCCATGGCCTGTTCGCCGAGGTCACCGATCAGGACCTGACCTACGGCGCCATCGAAGGCTCGCTGGACGGCTTTGCCGCTCAGGTTCGCGGCTTTCGTGATGAGGGCGGGCGTGGCATGAACATCACCGCGCCCTTCAAGTTGCAGGCCTTCGAGCTGGCCGATGCGCGCAGCGAGCGGGCCAGCCTGGCCAAGGCGTCCAATGCGCTGAAGTTCGAAAACGGCAAGATCTACGCCGAGAACTTCGACGGTATCGGCCTGCTGCGCGACATCGAGCACAACTTGCAGACGCCGTTGGCCGGCCTCCAGGTGCTGGTGCTCGGTGCCGGCGGGGCGGTACGCGGTGCGCTGCTGCCGTTTCTGGCAGCGGGGCCGGCGCGGTTGGTGATCGCCAATCGCGACCTGAACAAGGCGCGCAGGCTGGCCAAGGAAGTCAATCATGAGCGGCTGTGGGTCAGCGCCTATGAGGACCTTGCCGGCCAGCACTTCGATCTGGTCATCAACGCTACTTCGGCCAGCCTCACTGGCGAGCTGCCGCCCATCGGTGTGGCGGTGTTTAC
>CAJCIO010000100.1 GCA_903970465.1 Gammaproteobacteria bacterium | reverse complement strand
TAGCCGGCATGGATGCCGGCTAAGCCCCGCTGGGCCATGGAAGGCCCATCGGGGCGTGCCCTGCGCAAGCGTGCCGGAGCGCGGGCACCCTGAGCCTAAGCGAAGGGCCAATGCTGGGGCGGCGAACCCAAGGCCGGCTCGGAAGCAGAACCACCCTGACCCCAAAAAGCTCTGTTCACAAAGCCAGACTCGATCAGGTTTTAGGCTTGCCATGACTGGCCAATCGTTCCAGCGCAGCACGCAGCCCAGGGTTGGTAATCCCCTCGGCAGTGGCCTGGATGTTCTCGGCCGAACGCACCGACAGATCAATCGAGTGTCCGGCCGCCGCACTTTGCACCGTGGGCGGCTGTACCTTGAATAGAATGCGTGTCAGGCTGGCGAATTCCTCCAGCGCCGTGAGATCGCGCTGCAAACGTTTTTGCTGGTAGCGCAGTCGTGTGGCCCAGTGCCCGTCGGTGACCACCAGCAGCAAGGTGCCTTCGCGCCACGACGCCACGCGGCAGAATTCCCTGGCCGCAGGTTGCAGCTGGCTCTCGAGCAATCGTTGCAGATGACCCAGGCGCTGGGCCTGGCTGAACAGGGCCTTCAGCGGCTTGGCTTCGCGCAGCAAGGCGGCGGGAGCCTTGGCAGGGAGGGGGCGAAAGGCCATGAGGAGGACACCGGAGGTTACAGAGCGGTCATGGTAACAGATGCCCTGCCAACATAACTTATGCGTCAATGGGTTGAAGTTGACGCAAAAGCCCTTATTGTAAAAAAGCCCCGTCACAGCGCTGTGCCAGCATCGTGGACATCGAGCCACTTTCCTCTCCATCGTTTCCGGGTAGAATGCTCGTTCGCATGCGGCCATCAGGGCTGCTCGGGCGACTCACGGGGCCGCCCTCCATCCCTATGTGTGGAAGAAACTGCCGATATGTTTGCGCCTTTGTTAAAGAAACTTTTTGGAAGCAAGAACGAGCGTGAAGTCAAACGCATGCTCAAGACGGTTGCTGTCGTCAATGCCTTCGAAGAGCAAATGGTGGCCCTCTCGGACGAGCAACTGCGCGCCAAGACCGAGGAGTTCAAGGCCCGCCTGGCAAAAGGTGAGACTCTCGACAAGCTGCTGCCTGAGGCCTTCGCCGTCTGCCGTGAAGCGGGCAAGCGCATCATGGGTATGCGCCACTTCGACGTTCAGCTGATCGGCGGCATGACGCTGCACGAGGGCATGATCGCCGAGATGCGTACCGGTGAGGGCAAGACCCTCTGCGCCACCCTGGCGGTGTACCTGAACGCACTGTCCGGCAAAGGCGTGCACGTGGTCACGGTCAACGACTACCTGGCCCGCCGCGATGCCAACTGGATGCGTCCGCTGTACGAGTTCCTCGGTCTCTCCGTGGGCGTCGTCACGCCGTTCGCGCCGCCGGATGAAAAACGCATCGCCTACGCCTCCGACATCACCTACGGCACCAACAACGAATTCGGTTTCGACTATCTGCGCGACAACATGGCGTTCAGCCTGGAAGAGAAATTCCAGCGCGAACTCAACTTTGCCGTGATCGACGAAGTCGACTCGATCCTCATCGACGAAGCCCGTACGCCGCTGATCATCTCCGGCCAGGCCGAAGACAGCTCGCGCCTGTACACCGAGATCAACCGTCTGATCCCGCGCCTGGAACAGCACATCGAAGAAGTCGAAGGCGAAGTCACCAAAGAGGGTCACTTCACCGTCGACGAGAAGAGCCGCCAGGTCGAGCTCAACGAAGCCGGTCACCAGTTCATCGAAGAGATGCTCACCCAGGTCGGCTTGCTGGCCGAAGGCGAGAGCCTTTACTCGGCGCACAACCTGGGCCTCTTGACCCACGTGTATGCCGGCCTGCGCGCTCACAAGCTGTTCAACCGCAACGTAGAGTACATCGTCCAGGACGGCCAGATTCTGCTGGTCGACGAGCATACCGGCCGTACCATGCCGGGCCGTCGCCTGTCCGAAGGCCTGCACCAGGCCATCGAGGCCAAAGAGAACCTCAACATCCAGGCCGAGAGCCAGACGTTGGCGTCGACCACGTTCCAGAACTACTTCCGCCTCTACAACAAGCTGTCCGGCATGACCGGTACCGCTGACACCGAAGCGTTCGAGTTTCACCAGATCTACACCCTCAACGTCATGGTCATCCCGCCCAACCGTCCGTTGGCGCGCAAGGATTTCAACGACCTGGTGTACCTGACTGCCGACGAGAAGTACGCGGCCATCGTCACCGACATCAAGGAAAGCATGGCCCTGGGGCGTCCGGTGCTGGTAGGTACCGCCACCATCGAAACCTCCGAGCACATGTCCGCCTTGCTCCACAAGGAAGGCATCGAGCACAAGGTGCTCAACGCCAAATTCCACGAGAAGGAAGCCGAGATCATCGCGCAAGCGGGCCGTCCGGGCGCGCTGACCATCGCCACCAACATGGCCGGTCGCGGTACCGACATCCTGCTGGGCGGTAACTGGGAGGTCGAAGTGGCCTCCCTCGAAAACCCGACTCCGGAGCAGATCGCACAGATCAAGGCTGACTGGCAGAAACGTCACCAGCAGGTTCTCGAGTCAGGTGGCCTGCACGTCATCGCTTCCGAGCGTCACGAGTCGCGCCGCATCGACAACCAACTGCGTGGGCGTGCCGGTCGTCAGGGCGATACCGGTTCGAGCCGCTTCTACCTGTCGCTCGAAGACAGCCTGATGCGTATCTTCGCCTCCGATCGCGTGAAGAACTTCATGAAGGCCCTGGGCATGCAGTCCGGTGAGGCTATCGAACATCGCATGGTCACCAACGCCATCGAGAAGGCGCAGCGCAAGGTTGAAGGCCGCAACTTCGATATCCGCAAGCAACTGCTGGAGTTCGATGACGTCGCCAACGAGCAGCGTAAAGTGATCTATCACATGCGCAACAGCCTGCTGGCGATGGTCAACATCGGCGAAACCATTGCCGACTTCCGCCAGGAAGTGCTGAATAACACCATCGCCACTCACATTCCGCCGCAGTCGCTGCCTGAGCAATGGGATGTGGCCGGTCTTGAAGCGGCGCTGTTCACCGACTTCGGCGTGAAGCTGCCGGTTCAGCAGTGGCTGGACGACGACGCCCAACTGTACGAAGAAACCCTGCGCGAAAAACTCCTGGCCGAATTGCTCCTGGCCTACAACGAGAAAGAAGAGCAGGCCAGTGCCGATGCGCTGCGCACCTTCGAGAAGCAGATCCTGTTGCGTGTGCTCGACGACCTGTGGAAAGACCACCTGTCGACCATGGATCACCTGCGTCACGGTATCCACCTGCGTGGCTACGCTCAGAAGAACCCGAAGCAGGAATACAAGCGCGAGTCGTTCACCCTGTTCCAGGAGCTGCTGGATTCGATCAAGCGCGACACCATTCGCGTGTTGTCGCACGTTCAGGTGCGTCGCGAAGACCCGGTCGAAGAAGAAGCACGCCTGCGTCAGGAAGCCGAGAACCTGGCCTCGCGGATGCAGTTCCAGCACGCCGAAGCGCCTGGCCTCGATCAGCCTGAGGCCTTGCTGCTGGAAGAGCCTGCGGACGTTGCCCTGGCGGTTTCCGAGCCGGTCCGCAACGACCAGAAGCTGGGCCGCAACGAGCTGTGCTGGTGTGGCTCGGGCAAGAAATTCAAGCACTGTCACGGCAAGATTGACTGACAGCTGCGAGTAACCTGTTGTATCGCGCCGCGAACGGCTTGCCGTTCGCGGCGTTTTTCCATTATTGCCGCCGCGGCCCGATGCCGCGACGCAGATGCCTATCAAGGAGCGCTTACATGGCTGTCGGTCTTGGTCCTTTGCCTACGCTGCACCCGGTTCCCGGTTTTGAACTCGGCATCTCCAGTGCCGGCATCAAGCGCCCAGGGCGCAAGGATGTCGTGGTCATGCGCTGCGCCGAAGGCTCCAGTGTTGCCGGTGTGTTCACCCTCAACGCGTTCTGCGCCGCTCCCGTGATCCTGTCCAAGCAGCGCGTTGGCGGCCCTGTGCGTTATCTGCTGACCAACACGGGTAATGCCAATGCCGGTACCGGCAAGCCGGGTCTGTTGGCCGCTGAGCGCACCACTGCCAAACTGGCCGAGCTGACCGGTGTCGACGCCAGCGCCGTGCTGCCGTTCTCGACCGGAGTGATCGGTGAGCCGCTGCCGGTCGAGAAGATCGAGGGTGCGCTGCAAGCTGCACTGGATGATCTGTCTGTGGATAACTGGGCGGCGGCTGCCACCGGCATCATGACCACCGACACTTTGCCTAAAGGCGCCAGCCGGCAGTTCCAGCACGATGGCGTGACGGTCACTGTGACCGGTATCAGCAAAGGTGCCGGGATGATTCGACCGAACATGGCGACCATGCTGGGCTACATCGCCACTGACGCCAAGGTGGCGCCAGCGGTGCTGCAGGACCTGATGCGCGACGGTGCCAACAAGTCGTTCAACCGCATCACCATTGATGGCGATACGTCCACCAACGACTGCTGCATGCTGATCGCGACCGGCAAGGCCGCGCTGCCGGAAATCACTGCAGCCAGCGGCGAGCTGTTCGCCAAGCTCAAGCAGGCGGTGTTCGAGGTGTGCATGGAAGTGGCCCAGGCCATCGTCCGTGACGGTGAAGGCGCGACGAAGTTCGTGACGGTCGAGGTCAACGGCGGTGGCAATCATCAAGAGTGCCTGGACGTTGGTTATACCGTGGCTCATTCGCCGCTGATCAAGACCGCGTTGTTCGCGTCTGACCCTAACTGGGGCCGGATTCTCGCCGCGGTCGGCCGTGCGGGCGTGCCGGACCTGGATGTCAGCCTGATCGACGTGTACCTGGGCGAGGTCAATATCGCCAGCCAGGGCGCTCGCGCGGCGACCTACACCGAGGAGCAGGGCTCGGCGGTAATGGCGCGCGAAGAGATCACTATCCGTATCGAACTGGGCCGTGGCGACTGCAGCGAAACCATCTGGACCACCGACCTGTCCCACGAGTACGTGAAGATCAACGCCGAATATCGCACCTGAATCCCGGGCATCAATGGCGCGGTTGTACCCTGTGGTGAGGGGGCTTGCTCCCGAGGGGTGTCGGTACCGCCTCTCGGGGGGCAAGCCCCCTCACCACATTGGAACTGTGTAGCCCTGAAGATAAATTGGAGGCACTTGTGAAACGCATCCACGTGGCCGCTGCGGTGATTCGCGGTGCCGACGGCAAGATTCTGATCGCTCGAAGGGCCGAGACCCAGCACCAGGGCGGCCTCTGGGAGTTTCCCGGTGGCAAGGTCGAGGAGGGCGAAGACGTACGGGACGCCCTAAAGCGCGAGTTGGCCGAGGAGTTAGGTATCCAGGTCACGCAAGCCCGTCCGCTGATCAAGGTCAGTCATGATTATGTCGACAAGCATGTGCTGCTCGACGTGTGGGAAGTCTCGGCCTTCGCTGGCGAACCCCATGGCGCCGAGGGCCAGCCGCTGGTCTGGGTGACGTCACGTGAATTGCTGCAATACGATTTCCCCGAGGCCAACCGGCCGATCGTCGCGGCGGCGAGCCTGCCCAGCCAGTACCTGATCACCCCGGGCGAGCTGGACACCCCGGTATTGCTGCGCGGTTTGCAGAAGGCCATCGCTGGCGGCATCAAGCTGGTGCAGCTGCGGGCGCCCAATGGCTATGATCCGCAGTACCGAGATCTGGCGGTGGATGCGGCAGGTCTATGCGCGGGCAAGGCGCAGTTGATGCTGAAGGGCCCGTTGGAGTGGTTGGGGGATTTCCCTTCGGCTGGCTGGCACCTGACCTCGGCGCAGTTGCGCAAGTATGCGAGCAAGGGCCGGCCGTTTCCGAAGGAGCGCTGGTTGGCTGCGTCTTGTCATGATGCTGAAGAGATCGCGCTGGCGCGGCAGATGGATGTGGACTTCATCACGTTGTCGCCGGTGCAGCCCACTCAGACGCATCCCGATGCGCAGCCCTTAGGCTGGGATCGGGCAGGGGAGTTGATCGTGGGCTTCAATCGGCCTGTGTTTTTATTAGGTGGAGTGGGGCCTTCGGATACCTCGCGTGCTCATGAGGTTGGCGCGCAGGGTGTCGCTGGGATTCGCGCATTCTGCCCTGATTGATTTTGCGGTATGCATGCTGGCCTTTTCGCAAGCAAGCTTTGCTCCCACAGGTGGACGACGCCTGGAATCATTCACCTGTCGCCGCAAACCTCAAGGTTTGGCCGCTGCCTGCCAGAGTATCTCCGCCACGCCTTGGCGGCGGGCAATGATTCTGGCGGCAACGAACAGCAGATCCGACAGGCGATTGATGTAGGCCAAGGCGACGCCTTCCAGGGGTTCTATGGCGTTCAGTTGCTGGCAGCGTCGCTCTGCGGTTCGGGCCAGGCTGCGGCAGACGTGGGCTTGGGCGATCATTGTCGAGCCGCCAGGCAGGATGAAATTCTCCAGCGGTCCCAACTCTTCGTTCCACAGGTCGATGGCTTGTTCGAGCCGCTCTACTTCGGCCTGATTCAGCGCCTTATAGGCCGGCATCGCCAGTTCGCCACCGAGGTCGAACAAGCGGTGTTGGCAGGGGGTGAGCACGGCGAGTACTTCGTGCAACTCCGACTCCTGTGCCAACCCGGCGAGCAGCAAGCCGAGTTGGCTGTTGAGGGTGTCGACTTCGCCAATCGCCTCGACCCGGGGGTGGTCCTTGGGCACGCGACGTCCGTCGCCCAAACCGGTTTCGCCCGTGTCGCCAGTGCGGGTGTAAATTTTCGACAGGCGAAAGCCCATGATCAAAGCTCCGTTTGCTGATTGGCCGGGAGAGTGTTCTCCAGCGGCAGGCGCAAGGTGAAGCAGGTGCCGACGCCTTGCGTCGACTGCACCTCCATCTGGCCCTTGTGGTTGTTGGTGATGATGAAGTACGAGACCGACAGGCCGAGGCCGGTGCCCTGGCCGATTTCCTTGGTGGTGAAGAACGGCTCGAAGGTGCGTTTGCGCACGTTTTCCGACATGCCGACGCCGTTGTCCTCGACCTGGATTTCCCCCCAGGGCGGGTTCAGCCGGGTGCGCAGCGTGATGCGCCCTGGCTCGCCGCCGGGTTCGCGCTGGTGGATCGCCTGGGCGGCGTTTTTCAGCAGGTTGAGCAGTACTTGTTCGAGTTCGTTGGCGGTGCCGGGCACCGGGCCCAGGCGCGCGTCGAACTGGCGCACGATATTCTGGCCCTTGAAGTCGAAGCCGATGGTCAGGTCGAAGTCGTTACCGGCGATGTCCACGGCCTGGTCGATGAGTGCCGGCAGGTCGCACGGCGCCATCTGCCGGGTACTGCGGCGGCTGAAGCTGAGCATGTGGGTGACGATCTTTGCCGCTCGGCCGCCGGCCTGGGCGATGCCGTCAAGCAGTTGCGGGACTTCGCGGCTGATCAGGTAGCGGTTGACAGTCTCCAGGTCGATGCCGGCCTGCTCGGCGTATTCGAGGTTCTTCGGCAAGTCCGCCGACAGGCGCCGACGAATGTTCTGCACGTTATGCAGGATCGCGCCCAGCGGGTTGTTGATCTCGTGGGCCATGCCCGCAGCGAGGCCGCCGACCGAGAGCATTTTCTCCGACTGCACCATCATTTCTTCGAGTGACAGACGCTGGGTGATGTCATCAATGCGGATCACCACGCCGCGCCCGGCACCGCCCACCAACGGGTAGAAGGTCAGAGCGTAGTGCTTGGCGGTGTCGTCGCGGGTCCAGGTGACGCGGTCGATCTTGGCGACCACGTGTTGCTCGACGGTGGTCTTGAGCTGCGGCAGGAACGGCTTGAGCGGCTCGAACGCGAGGAAGATCGGCTGGTTCAGGGCTTCATCCAGCGGCGTGCCCGAGAGCGCGCTGGCCTCCTGATTCCACTGCGTCACGTACAGCTGTTCATCGAGGGCGATGAGCGCCGAGGGCATGGAGTCGATGATGCTGTTGAGGTAGTTCTGGAAGCCGGTGAGTTTTTTCTCGATCTTGCTGCGCACCTGCACTTCGAGTTCGAGCTTGCGGTTGGTGTGACGGGTTTCTTCGGCCAGGCCCTGGGCTTGCGAGTAGGCGGCATCGGAATCATCACGGGCGCGCTTGAGCTGCTGCTCGCGAGCCTCGATGCGCGACAGCATGGTGTTGAAGGCTTCGGCCAGGTTGCCGATCTCGTCATGGTTGCCGGGGCGTGCGCGCAGGGCGTAGTTCTCTTCGCGAGTGACCTGGCGCGAGAGTTCTTCGAGTTGATAGATGGGTTGGGTGATCAGCCGCTTGATCTGCCGCGCGATGATCATCCACAGCAGCACGCTGAAGACCAGAATGCCCAGGCTGGCGGTCAGGGTGCCGGTGTAGAACGCCATCGGCAGTTCGCTGGTGGCGACCAGCAGCAAGTGGCCGGACGCTTGGCCGGCCCGTGGCAGCTCGATCAACTGGTTGCTGCGGAACTCGCTCAGGCGCCAGTCCTGCATGTGGCGAAAATGCGTTGGCAGGTCTAGGCGATGGCCGTGCTGAAGCTGGCCCATCAGGTTGCCCTCGCCGTCGTACAGCGCTGCAGCACGCAAGGGCGTGTAGCTGTCGAGTTCCTGCAGCAGGTCGTTGGCGCGGTCCTTGGACTCCAGCGCCTGGCGCGCCAGGTCGGGATTGGAAACCAGTCGGCCGATGGTCTGCAAGGCTTGGGGCGCCATGCTTTCCTGGGAGATCCAGTAGGCGGCGCTGATGAACGTCAGGTTGGCGACCAGCAACACGGTAATCAGCAGTGCCAGGAGGGCGGCGAGGAGTTTCTGGCCGACGGGCAGGTTTTCAAGGCGCTGGCGCAGTGGCATCAAAGGTCCATGTGAAAATGATACGAACGTTGAGTTTAACCCTGTAGCGAGGCGGCTTGCCCCCTGAAAATACTGGCCCGGATACAAATGTTGCACCTGCCGGATTTTTCGGGGGCAAGCCCCCTCGCTACAGGTTGGGTCATTCCGTACGCAGGCCGAGGGCCTTCAGGTGTTCGACCAACCGAGCCCGCAGTTGTTGCAGGTGTGGCAATACCAGGCTGTGGCGCTGCGCCGTTGCACAGACGTGCCCCAGCAGGTAGTGAATCTCGGTCCGGCGCCGCTGGCTCACATCCTGATGCATCGACGAGAAATTCGCCGCCGTGGCTTGAATCACGCGTTCGACCTCGCTGTGCAAATCCTGCGCGGCCGCCGGTTGGCCGCAGTGTTCGAGCAAATGCGCCAGCTCGGCGCACAGGATCGCCACTTCGCAGTGATGGCTTTGCAGTTCTCCATTGCGGCAATCGTAGAGCACGGTCAGAGGGTTGATCGCGCAGTTGAGTGCCAGCTTGCGCCACAGGCGGGTGGTGATATCGGCGGTCCACTCGTGGGCTATGCCGCTCGCCGACAACGCGCCAAGCCAATCTGGCGGCTGCGGGCGCAGGGGGGCGCCAAGCCAGGTGAAGCCGTGGCCGGCGAACACCACCTGCCAGTCGCCTTGGCGAAAGGCCCCTTCGGTGCTGGAGGCGAGGATGCAGCGCGCATGGCCGACCTGGGCGGCAACCTCGTCCTGGCTACCGAGGCCGTTCTGCAACAGGATCACCTCGCTGTCGGCATTCAGGCGATGCTTGAGCGCGGCCACCGCTAGAGCAGCGTCGTAGGCCTTGCAGGCCACCAGCAGGCGTTTGATCGGTGTCTGCGCTTCAGGGCCTTCGGCGTCTATCGCGAAGGTGTCGGGGGCGCCCTGTTCGATCAGCGTCAGGCCGCCGACCGCTCGGTAGGCCTGCAGGCGCTCCTCGTTGCGCAGAATCAAGCGCACCGTCTGCCCGCTGCGCGCCAGGCGGCAGGCCCAAAGGCTGCCGAGGCTGCCGGCGCCCAGTACATGCCAGGCGGTGCTCATGAAGGGTTCAGCATGAAAAGGCTCGCACAATAAGGATAAAATCCGCAGATCAGGGGAACGCCCGCGCCCGCGACGCTTTCCAACGACTCTGTCGAGAATCGGCTCGCGGCGGTGGCAATCGTTATAATGCCGCTCTCGTCATAATGACGCTCTGTTGCAAGTCGTCAAGTCAAGCGTGGCCGGCCAAGTCTGGTGCCACGCCCACCCATCTGGAGAAATCAGCATGCCCTCGTTCGACGTCGTGTCCGAGTTGGACAAACACGAAGTGACCAACGCGGTCGACAACGCCATCAAGGAGCTCGACCGCCGCTATGACCTCAAAGGCAAAGGCAGTTTCGCGTTCAAGGAATTGACCGTGACCCTGACCGCTGAAGCCGATTTTCAGCTCGAGGCGATGATCGAGATCCTCAAGCTGTCGCTCATCAAGCGCAAGCTGGATATCAAGTGCCTGGAAATCAAAGACGCCTATGCGTCGGGCAAGGAAATGAAGCAGGAGGTCACGCTGCGCGAAGGCGTCGATAAAGAGTTGGCCAAGAAGATCGTTGCCCATATCAAAGACGCCAAGTTGAAGGTCCAGGCCGCCATTCAGGGCGAGCAGGTGCGGGTGACCGGCAAGAAGCGCGACGATCTGCAGGAAGCCATCGCGGCCCTGCGCGCCAAGGAATTCGACATGCCGCTGCAGTTCAACAACTTCCGCGACTGAGTCGTGCGCACAGCCCGCGGCGTCGTGGTATCCAGCCCGGCAGCGTTGAACCTCTAGCGCTCATCGGCGTCCCACGCCCCATGCAATGGCAACTGCGGTTGCCATCGTCGTTTCAGGAAATGAAAAAGCAGGCATTGAAAAAGAGGAACGCTCCATGGATTTGAACGCTCAAGTCGACCATCTGGTCCAGGCTTCCCAGGCCTGGATTCCGATGGTCATGCAATACGGCAGCAAGCTGATCCTCGCGCTATTGACCCTGTGTATCGGCTGGTGGTTGATCAACCGAGTGACCAGCAATCTGCAAAAACTCCTGGCCTTGCGCCACATCGATCTGGCGTTGCAGGGCTTTATCGGCAGCCTGGCCAACATCATTCTGAAGATACTGTTGATTGTCAGCGTGACCTCGATGATCGGGGTCGAAACCACTTCATTCGTCGCCGCTATCGGTGCCGCTGGCCTGGCTATCGGTCTGGCGCTGCAGGGCAGTCTGGCGAACTTCGCCGGCGGGGTGCTGATCTTGCTGTTCCGCCCGTTTCGTATCGGTGACTGGATCGAGGCGCAAGGCGTTGCCGGCACCGTCGACAGCATCCAGATCTTCCACACCGTGGTGCGTACCGGCGACAACAAGACAGTGATCATGCCCAATGGCAACCTGTCCAACGGCATCATCACCAATACCAATCGTCAGCCGACACGCAAGATCACCTACGACATCGGCATCGACTACGACGCCGACCTGCAGAAGGCGCGGGAAATCCTCCTGGACCTGGCCAAGGATCCACGCGTGCTGGAAACCCCCGCGCCGGAAGCGGTCGTGGCGGCATTGGGTGACAGCTCGATCACCGTTTCGCTGCGCATGTGGGTCAATACCGGCGATATGGGCGGCGTGACCAACATGCTCAACGGCGAGATTCGCGATCGCTTGCGTGCCGAAGGCATCGAGATCCCGTTCCCGCAGCGGGTGGTTCGAGTGATGCAAGAGGCGGCACCGGGCAAATAAGCCCTCGCGCTGCAACCAGAAAGCCCCGAAGCGCTGAGCGTTTCGGGGCTTTTTATCGACCCGGCATTGTGCGGGCTGGGCTGGCCTCTTCGCGGGCAAGCCTTGCTCCCACAAGAGGTATGCCGTACGCATGTAGGAGCAAGGCTTGCCCGCGAAGAGGCCCTTGAGAGCGCCGCCTAAGCCTCAGGCGCTTCGCTCTCGATCGGCTCGCGCCGTGCTTCCTGAAACCAGTGGATGGCGATCAGCACCAGGGTCGGCACGCCCATGATCGCGGTGATGAGGAAGAACTGGTGATACCCGTACTTCTCGACCATCACCCCCGAATAACCCCCGATCAAGCGTGGCAGCAGCAGCATGATCGAGCTCAGCAGCGCGTACTGGGTGGCAGAGAACTTGAGGTTGGTCAGGCTCGACAGATAGGCGACGAACGCCGATGTCGCCAGCCCCGAGCTGAAGTTGTCGAGCGAGATGGTGACAATCAGCATGCGCAGATTGGGCCCCATGTCGGCCAGCATCAGGAACAGCAGATTGGTGCCTGCCGATGCCGCGCCGCCGATGAACAGGATCGGCAGGATGCCGAAGCGCACGATCAACAGGCCGCCAACGCCAGCACCGACCAACGTCATGATCAGGCCGAACACCTTGCTGACGCTGGCGATCTGGTCCTTGGTAAAGCCTTGGTCGATATAGAACACGTTGGCCATCACGCCCATCACCGTGTCCGACATCCGGTACGTGGCAATCAGCCCCAACAGCAGGAACGCCTGCCAGCGGTAGCGCAGGATGAAGTCATTGACCGGCGTCAGCACTGGCGCCAGACCGCGGCGGCCCACTGCCGACAGGCACAGGGCGGTCAGGGTGATGTAGAGGATGGCCCGCAGGAACGCGCGGTCATCCATGAACAGCCCGGCCACGCTTTCGGTGCCCAGCACCACGCTGGCGAAGTCGGTGTTGTACAGCTGGGTGAACATGGCGGGCACCGACACCAGCAGAATGATCAGCACCAGCACTGAAGCCACTTGGTGGCTGAAGGTATAGCGGCCGGCCGACAGTTGCGTGCGCAGGGTCACCGCCGGCTCGCGCATCATCAGAGTGGTCAGCAGCGCTGGCACCATCAACAGCCCGAACAGCAGATAAGTGCCCGCCCACGCCTTGTGCAGGTAGGCGTAGCCCGTGGACCCGAAGCCCTCGGCAAAGAACAGCGCGCCCGCGGTGGCCAGCAGCGCAGCGACGCGGTAGCCGGCCATGTAACTGGCGGCGAGGGCGGCTTGCTGGCTGTCTTCGGCAATTTCAAGGCGATAGGCGTCGATGGCGATGTCCTGGGTGGCCGATGCAAACGCCACAACCACGGCAATGGCGATCAGCCAGGACAGGTGTTTTTGCGGGTCGCAGAAGCTCATCCCGACCAGGCCCAGGATCACCAGCGTCTGCGCCAATACCAGCCACGACCGACGACGGCCCAGGCGATAGAGCAGGGGCAGGCGCCATTGATCGAGCAGCGGCGACCATACCCATTTGAACGCGTAGGCGAGACCGATCAGGCTGGCGTAGCCGATGGTTTCACGGGCCACACCGGCTTCCCGAAGCCAGACGGAGAGGGTGGAGAACACCAGCATGTAGGGCATGCCGGCAGCAAAGCCAAGCAGCAACAGCACAAGGGTGGACGGACTGGCATAAGCGGCGAGCGCAGCGCGCCAGGTTTTGCGGGGCATGGGCTGAAATCTGCCTCAAAAAGTGCGAAAACAAAGCGCGCACTCTAACCGCACTGCTACATCGGGCGCCAGCCATGCCGAGCAATATCCACACGATTATTCATTATCTGAACGCCCTCGCTGCGCAATCGCGCCCGCTGTTCGTCGCCGCTCGGGCTGCCGAGGGGCAGGCTCAGGCGGCCGCCGGCGGCTACAACGCGGTGCCAGGGCAGGGTGCTGCCCTCCGGCAATTGGCTCAGCGTCCTGCCGACCCAGCGTGCGGCGCGGCCCAGGCCCGCCAGCTCGGCAAGCTGTCCATAGCTGACGACACGGCCGGCAGGCACCGCCGCCAGCGCGCTGTAGAGCGCCTCGCGACGCTGGTGAATATCGTCGATCGGGGATTGTCCTGAAAAACCAGGGAACTCATTGGTCATTTGCAAGTCTGTCCTTGTTCTGCCATCACTGAAGCGAATTGTGACATCTCCAGTTCGTGAGCCAAGAGCCTTGATACCGCCTATGTTGACACCTACGTTGAAAAGAACCCTTCTCTGCGTTGCTGCCTTTTCTGCATCTTCCGTTGCCATGGCAGACACCGTCTGGATGAAGAATGGTGACCGTCTCACCGGGACCATCAAGGTGTTCGACGGCGGCAAGCTGATGCTCGACACCCCTTACGGCGGCTCCATCCCGATCGATATGAAGCAGGTCAAGACCCTGCAGAGCGATCAGGAACTGCTGGTCAAGCAGGATGCCTACAGCGGCGAGAAGGCCAAGTCGATCAAGGCGTCGGACGAAGGCAGGGTCACCCTGGAAAATGGCGAGGCGCCGAAGACGGTCCCGATTGCCAGCATCCAGCAGATCATGAAGCCCAAGCCGATCATTCAAGATTTGACCGTTACCGGCAACGTCGATCTGGCCTTGGACTTCAAGCGCGCCGACACCGATACCGACGACTACAACATCGCCTTCAAGACCCAGGCCCGCCATGGCAAGTGGCGCCATAATGCTACGGGCGAGTACAACCGCGAATCCCAGGATAGCGTCACCACCACCGATAACTGGAGCGCCGAGTATGCCCTCGACCGCTTCATTACCGACAAGTGGTTCTGGCAGGGTCGCATCGACTACAAGAGCGACCATATCGAGAATCTCGAACGTCAGCGCACCGTCGGTACCGGTCCTGGCTACCAGTTCTGGGATGACGAGCTGGGTGCGTTCTCGCTGACCACTTTGCTCAACCGCACCGACTACCGTTACAGCGATGACACCCAGGTCAACTTCTATTCAGCGGCATTGAAGTGGGATTACAGTCGCTATCTGATTGGCAAGACGGTGCAGTTCTTCACCACTGGCGAGCTGGGCCGGCCACTGGATAACACCGCGACTTACAGCCTGGATACCGATATCGGCCTGCGCTACAAGCTGACCGAATGGGCCTCGCTCAACCTCAAGGCCGAGAAGGATCAGGTGTCCGGTACTTCCAACAGCGACCTCAACACCACCCGTTATACCGCGGGCCTGGGTGTGACCTGGTAAGCGCAGGCTTACCCATGTAGAGAGGGGGCTTGCCCCCGATCCAGTAGACCCGTCAACATCTCTGTTGCTGACACACTGAATCGGGGGGCAAGCCCCCTCTCTACATTATTTCGGAGGAGCCGTTGCGATGAGCGCCAAAGCCATCAAGCAAGCCCGCGAACTGCTGCTCAAGGATTATCGCGGGGTGCTGTCGACTCACTCCAAAGCCATGCCCGGGTTTCCTTTCGGCTCGGTGGTGCCTTATTGCCTGGATGCCGATGGCAACCCGCTGATCCTGATCAGCCGTATCGCCCAGCACACCCATAACCTCACCCTCGACCCCAAGTGCTCGCTGCTGGTCAGCGAGCGCGGCGCCGAAGACGTGCAGGCGGTGGGCCGCCTTACCGTGCTGGCCGAGGCGAGCAAGCTGGTTGATCCGCAGGCCATCGAGTCAGCGGCGACCCGCTACTACCAATTTTTTCCCGATTCGCAAAATTACCATCAGGCCCATGATTTCGATTTCTGGGGGCTGACACCGGTGCGCCATCGCTATATCGGCGGCTTCGGCGCCATTCACTGGCTCGACGATGTCACACTCGCCAACCCCTTCGTCGGCAAGGTCGAGAACGGCATGGTCGCCCATATGAATGCCGACCATGCCAAGGCTATTGCCCATTATGTGGCATTGACCGGATTGCCCGATGGCGAGCCGGCGGTGCTGGCCGGGATCGACAGCGAAGGGATGCACCTGCGTATTGGTCAGGGGCTTTGGTGGCTGCCCTTCGCAGAGCCCTGTAATACGCCGAAACAAGTCCGCGAGGCCTTGGTTTATTTGGCTCACGCGACGCAATGGCCTGGGCGCGAGACCGCTGACGCTTGAATTCACGATTTATCGACGCCATCTACGGTCTACTGCAAGCGTTCTTGCGTAGAGGAAACCTTGATGCGTGCCTTTTTAGTGTTGTTTCTGCTGTTCCCGGTGCTCGAGCTGTATACGTTCTTCAAAGTCAGCACCGCGATCGGCTTCTTTCCGGCCTTGCTGATGATCATCATCGGTTCGGCCTTGGGTGTGATGGTCATGCGTCTGGCCGGCCTGGCCACGGTGCTGCGCACCCGTGAAGCGTTGCAGCGTGGCGAAGTGCCCGCTGACCAGGTCTTCGATGGCCTGATGTTCGCCATCGGTGGCGGTCTGTTGCTGTTGCCAGGGTTCATCAGCGATGTGCTGGGTGTCATCTGCCTGATGCCATTCACCCGTAACATCCTGGCGCGCAAGATCCGTGCGCGCGCCCAGGCGCAATCGATGCGCCAACGCGCATTCGCCGACGACCTGCAACCCCGTGGTCCCGCTGCTGGCCCAGGGACGCCACCGCGTCGCCCACCGGAAGTCATCGAAGGCGAGGTGATCGAGGGCGATTTCGAGCGTCGCGATCACTGACCTTCTTCCGTGGTTTTTTCAGACGGCTCCTGCGGCCGTTTGCGTTGCAGACCTCTGAAAACGAAAAAAATTGTGCTCCTGCCCTTGTAATTGTTTAGCGCGACCTTATGTATGGGTCACCGAAAGGTTTCCAGCATCGATGCTGGACAAATTCCGCGTCTCGCCCGTCGAGCCGCGACCGGCAACGCCGGACTGAACCAACCCGCCGGTGAAAGCACTGGCTGATGAAAACCATAATTAGGAGAGATCGACAATGAAGCTTCGTCCTCTGCATGACCGCGTAGTCATCCGTCGTAGTGAAGAAGAAAAGAAAACCGCTGGTGGCATCGTTCTGCCAGGTTCGGCTGCTGAAAAAGCCAACCACGGTGTGATTCTGGCCGCTGGCCCTGGCAAATCGCTGGAAAACGGCGAAGTCCGTGCGCTGGCCGTGAAAGTGGGTGACAAGGTTGTGTTCGGCCCTTACTCCGGCAGCAACACTGTGAAAATTGACGGCGAAGATCTGCTGGTAATGGCTGAGAACGAGATTCTCGCCGTACTGGAAGACTGATACCGCCCCGCCCATTTTCCCGTTACTACAAAGTATTTAAGGATTATCGATCATGGCTGCTAAAGAAGTTAAATTCGGCGACTCCGCCCGTAAAAAAATGCTCACCGGTGTCAACGTCCTGGCTGACGCAGTAAAAGCGACCCTGGGCCCTAAAGGCCGTAACGTGATCATCGAGAAGAGCTTCGGCGCTCCGACCATCACCAAGGACGGCGTTTCCGTCGCCAAAGAAATCGAACTCGAAGATCGTTTCGAAAACATGGGCGCGCAGCTGGTCAAAGACGTTGCCTCCCGTGCCAACGATGACGCAGGCGACGGCACCACCACCGCTACCGTTCTGGCTCAGGCTATCGTCAACGAAGGCTACAAAGCCGTCGCTGCCGGCATGAACCCGATGGACCTCAAGCGCGGCATCGACAAGGCGACCGTCGCCATTGTTGCCGAGCTGAAAAACCTGTCCAAGCCATGCGCTGACACCAAGGCTATCGCTCAGGTCGGCACCATCTCGGCCAACTCCGACAGCTCCATCGGCGACATCATTGCCGAAGCCATGGAAAAAGTCGGCAAAGAAGGCGTGATCACCGTTGAAGAAGGCACTGGCCTGGAAAACGAGCTGTCGGTTGTTGAAGGCATGCAGTTCGACCGTGGCTACCTGTCCCCTTACTTCGTCAACAAGCCGGAAACCATGGTTGCCGAGCTGGACAGCCCGCTGATCCTGCTGGTCGACAAAAAGATCTCCAACATCCGCGAAATGCTGCCAGTGCTGGAAGCCGTTGCCAAAGCCGGCCGTCCGCTGCTGATCGTTTCCGAAGACGTTGAAGGCGAAGCCTTGGCGACTCTGGTCGTGAACAACATGCGTGGCATCGTCAAAGTTGCAGCCGTCAAGGCTCCAGGCTTCGGCGACCGTCGCAAGGCCATGCTGCAGGACATCGCTGTTCTGACCGGCGGTACCGTTATCTCCGAAGAGATCGGCCTGAGCCTGGAAAGCGCCACCCTGGAAAACCTGGGTAGCGCCAAGCGCGTGACCATCTCCAAAGAAAACACCATCATCGTTGACGGTGCTGGCGTTGATCAGGACATCCAGGCACGTATCACTCAGATCCGTACCCAGGTTGGCGAAACTTCGTCGGACTACGACCGTGAAAAACTGCAAGAGCGTCTGGCCAAGCTGTCTGGCGGCGTTGCAGTGATCAAGGTTGGCGCTGGTTCCGAAGTTGAAATGAAAGAGAAGAAAGCCCGCGTTGAAGACGCCCTGCACGCAACCCGTGCAGCCGTTGAAGAAGGCGTGGTACCTGGCGGTGGCGTTGCGCTGATCCGTGCTCTGGAAGCGCTGACTAACCTGACCGGCGAAAACGCTGATCAGAACGTCGGTATCGCTGTACTGCGTCGCGCTGTTGAAGCGCCGCTGCGCCAGATCGCTGCCAACTCCGGCGACGAGCCAAGCGTTGTGGTCAACGAAGTCAAGAACGGCAAAGGTAACTACGGTTACAACGCTGCGACTGGCGTCTACGGCGACATGATCGAAATGGGCATCCTGGACCCTACCAAGGTGACTCGTTCGGCGCTGCAAGCAGCTGCTTCCATCGGCGGTCTGATCCTGACCACCGAAGCGGCCATCGCTGACAAGCCGAAGGCTGAAGGCTCTGCTGGCGGCGGCATGCCAGACATGGGCGGCATGGGTGGCATGGGCGGCATGATGTAATCGCTGCTTCATCCTGCTGAATAAAAAATCCCGCTCTCGTAGCGGGATTTTTTTATGCCTGGGATTTGTGCGGTGTCTGTACCGGCCTCTTCGTGGGCGAACGCGCAACCTTGCTCCCAGAGGGCTAACAGGTCCATCGCCTTACACCTTTGGAAGCAAGGTGCGCATTCGGCGGCGAAGAGGCCGGTAATGCCAGTAGCGATCCCGGATCAACCCGGATACTCGCGATGCAACTGCCCCAGCCGCTGATCCTTGGCCACCCACAGTGCATTGATCCACTGCTGAAAGGCTTGGCGATACTGCATATCCTGATCGTAACTCTTGCCGATGAACTCCACCGGAATCGCCACCTCTTCGAACTGCGCCACTATCTCCGGCACATTCCCGCACAACATGTCCCAGAACCCCGGCCGCCCCTGCGGGTAATGGATGGTCACGTCGACCAGTGACTGCAGCTGCTCGCCCATGGCATCCAGCACAAAGGCGATGCCCCCGGCCTTTGGCTTGAGCAAGTAGCGAAACGGCGACTGCTGCTGGGCGTGCTTGGCTTCGGTAAAGCGCGTGCCTTCGACGAAGTTGAAGATGCCTGTGGGCTGATGGCGAAATTTCGCGCAGGTACGTCGGGTGGTCTGCAGGTCCTTACCCTTTTTTTCCGGGTGTTTTTCGAGATATGCCTTGGTGTAGCGCTTCATGAACGGAAAGCCCAACGCCCACCAGGCCAGCCCGATCACCGGGACCCAGATCAGCTCTTGCTTGAGGAAAAACTTGAGCGGCTGCACCCGGCGGTTGAGCTGGTATTGCAGGACCAGAATATCGACCCAGCTCTGGTGGTTGCTGGTGATCAGGTAGGAGTGCTGATAATCGAGGCTCTGCAGGCCGCTGATATGCCACTGCACCGGGTCGATCCACAAACGGTTGTTGTTGATCCAGCTTTCGTGGATGAAGCGCAACAGGCGATCGCAGGTACGCTGCACCGGCGCAATGCGGATGCAGGCCTTGACCAGTGCCACGACGAACAGTGGCGTGCAGCAGAGGATGGTGTTAAGCGCCAGAATCAGCGCGGCGAGGGTGCCGCGCACTGGACCAGGTAGAAATGCCAGCATGGATGCCTATAGCTCCAGAATACGGTTGGCCTGAATGGCAGTCAGGGCGATGGTGTAGACGATGTCGTCCACTTGAGCGCCCCGTGGCAGGTCGTTGACCGGTTTGCGCAGGCCCTGCAGCATCGGCCCGAGGCTGACGCAGTCGGCGCTGCGCTGCACCGCCTTGTGGGTGGTGTTGCCGGTATTCAGGTCGGGGAAGACGAATACGGTGGCGCGGCCGGCCACCGGGCTGTCCGGCGCCAGTTGATGGGCGACGTGCTCGTTGGCGGCCGCATCGTATTGCAACGGGCCGTCGATCAGCAGTTCCCGCTGGGCTTCCTTGGCCAGCAGCGTCGCCTCGCGGACCTTCTCGACCTCTTCGCCGCTGGCCGAGTGACCGCTTGAGTAACTGATCATCGCCACTCGCGCCGGGATCCCGAACGCCTGGGCCGAGTCGGCGCTTTGCAGGGCGATCTCGGCCAGTTCGCTGGCCGTGGGGTGCGGGTTCATCACGCAGTCGCCATACACCAGCACTTCTTCGGGGAACATCATGAAAAACACCGACGACACCAAGGTGCAGCCCGGCGCGGTCTTGATCAGCTGCAGGGCCGGGCGAATCGTGTTGGCGGTGGAGTGGATCAGCCCCGACACCAAGCCGTCGACTTCATCGAGGGCCAGCATCATAGTGCCGATGACCACCGGGTCCTCGAGTTGCTGCTCGGCCATGGGGGCGTTGAGGTTCTTGCTCTTGCGCAGTTCGACCATCGGTTCGACGTAGCGCTCGCGGATCAGGTCAGGGTCGAGGATCTCCAACCCTTCAGGCAGCTCAATGCCCTGAGCGCGCGCCACGGCGTGCACGTCTTGTGGCTTGGCGAGCAGCACGCAACGGGCGATGCCGCGTGCCTGACAGATGGCGGCCGCTTGCACGGTCATGGGCTCGGCGCCCTCGGGCAGGACAATGCGCTTGTTGGCTTGCTGCGCGCGCTGGATCAACTGATAGCGGAACACCGCCGGTGACAGGCGCATTTCCCGCGGCGTGCCGGAGCGTTGGTGCAGCCAGTTGGAGTCGAGGTGGCTGGCGACGAAATCGGTGATGATCTCGGCACGTTCGCGGTCATCGATGGGGATTTCCTTGTTCAACTGATTGAGCTGAGTCGCCGTGTCGTAGGAGCCGCTGCTGACTGACAGCACCGGCAGGCCACTTTGCAGGGCGCCCCGGCATAGTTCCATGATGCGCGGGTCGGGCAGCGAGTCGCTGGTCAGCAGAATACCCGCCAATGGCACACCGTTGAGCCAGGCCAGGCTGGCGGCCAGGAGAATGTCGTCACGATCGCCGGGCGTCACCACCAATACGCCGGGCTTGAGCAATGGCACGGTGTTGAGCACGGTGCGCGCACAGATGATGATCTTGGCCATGCGCCGCACCTCGAAATCGCCCGCGTTGATCACCTGGGCGCCGAGCAGTTCGGCCACGTCCCGGGTGCGCGGGGCATTGAGGTCGGCCTGGAAGGGGATGGCGCCAAGCACGCGGAAATCGCCGCTGCGCAGCAGGGCGGAATGGTCCTTGAGGCGGGTGGTGAACACCTCCAGGGACTCATCGGTGCGCACCTTGTTGAGGATCACGCCCAGCACCTTTGGGTCCCGCGGGCCGCCGAACAACTGCGCCTGCAACTCCACTCGGCCGGACAGCTCGGCCAGCACGTCGCCTTCCGGCGCCGCCACCAGAATCACATCGGCGTCGAGGCTCTTGGCCAGATGCTGGTTGACACGGGCGGCATAGCTGGCGCTGCGAGTGGGGACCATGCCTTCGACGATCAGTACATCCTTGCCGATGGCGGCTTCCTGATACAGCGTGATGATTTCTTCGAGCAGTTCGTCCAGTTGGCCGTCGCCCAGCATGCGCTCGACATGGGCCAGGCCCAGCGGTTTGGGTGGGCGCAGGCCATGGGTGCGGGCGATGAGTTCGGTGGAGCGCTCGGGGCCGGTGTCGCCGGGGTGGGGCTGGGCGATGGGCTTGAAAAACCCCACTTTGTGCCCGGCACGCTCCAGGCTGCGGACCAGTCCGAGGCTGATGGAAGTCAGGCCTACGCCAAAATCGGTCGGCGCGAGAAAAAATGTTTGCATGCGATCATCTCGGGGTCAGCACTGCGCAGGCGTCGGCGTATGGGTCGCCGATCGCGGAATCCGTCGCCAAGGGTATCGACAATGGACGAGGTTTTCGAGTGGCCCCGTCTGTCAGTGTTCAGTTCGCTTTCGGGCGGATGCTTGGTTACACTTGAACGTTCTACATTCTTTCGTAAAGGTCCCGCCCATGCCGATTGCCGCTAACAAGGCTGTCTCTATCGACTATACCCTCACCAACGACGCTGGTGAGGTCATCGACAGCTCCGCCGGCGGCGCGCCGCTGGTTTACCTGCATGGCGCAGGTAATATCATTCCAGGTCTGGAAAAAGCCCTCGTCGGCAAAGACGTTGGTGACGAACTCACCGTTGCCGTCGAGCCTGAGGACGCCTACGGCGAATATTCGGCCGAACTGGTCAGCACCCTGAGCCGCAGCATGTTCGAAGGTGTCGATGAGCTGGAAGTCGGCATGCAGTTCCACGCATCTGCGCCCGATGGCCAGATGCAGATCGTGACCATCCGCGATCTGGACGGCGACGATGTCACCGTCGATGGCAACCACCCGTTGGCCGGTCAGCGCCTGAACTTCCAGGTCAAGGTCGTCGACATCCGTGACGCCAGCCAGGAAGAAGTCGCTCACGGTCACGTGCACGGCGAAGGCGGTCATCACCACTGATTGAGCTGCTAAGCTCAAGGGTAGCCGCGAAGGCGCCCGTTCGAGTTCTGCGCCACCCTTGATACGGTGAGCGAAGGGCTTGGACGGGCGCCTTTTCAGTCTGTTAGTGTTGTTCGAAAGGACAGGCTCGCGGGCCGGTACAGGATTCGAACAGGGGATTACTCCATGAGTGCATTTCATGAACTCAAGCTCAAGGCGCTGGACGGCACGGAGCTGCCGCTGGCGCCGCTGAAGGGCAAAGTGGTATTGGTGGTCAATGTGGCCTCCAAGTGTGGACTCACGCCCCAATACGCAGGGCTGGAGAACCTCTACCAGAAGTACCACGAACAAGGTTTCAGCATTCTCGGATTGCCTTGCAATCAGTTTGCAGGCCAGGAGCCGGGCACCGAGGCGGAGATTCAGGAATTCTGCTCGCTCAACTATGGTGTGACCTTTCCCTTGGGCAGCAAGCTGGACGTCAACGGCCCGCAGCGTCATTCCCTGTATCGCCTGCTGGCGGGAGAGGGCGCTGAGTTTCCCGGAGACATCACCTGGAACTTCGAGAAGTTTCTGGTCGGCAAGGACGGCCGCGTGCTTGCGCGCTTTTCGCCGCGGGCCACGCCGGATGATCCGGCCATCATCGCCGCGATCGAGAAGGCGCTGGCTTGAATGTCTCGGACTGCTGAATCCATATTTGGCTGACCGGGCCGCTTCGCGAGCAAGCTTTGCTCCCACAGTGCAATCTGTTCCGGAGTCATGCACCTGTGGGAGCAAGGCTTGCCCGCGAAAGGGTCGACACAATCAATACATAAAGTGAAGGCTCACCCTCGCTCCCGCACCCAGAACAATGTCGCCCCCGCCACCGCCGCTGGCATCATCAACACATTGACCAGCGGTATCAGCAGCACCAGATACACGATCCCGCCAAAACTCAAACTCTTCCAGCGCTTGCGCCGCAGCCAGGCGAGCATGTCCTGCCAGCTCATCTTGTGGTTGTCTGCCGGGTAATCGATGTACTGGATCGCCATCATCCAGACCCCGAACAGCAACCACAGCGGCGCTGCGACGATGTTGACCACCGGTATGAACGACAGCACCAGCAAGGCGGCCGCGCGCGGCAGGTAATACCCGAGCTTGCGCATTTCGCGGGAGAAAGTGCGTGGGACCATTTCGATCAGCTCGCCCATGCTGAACGCCGGGAATTCATCCTTGCCGGTCACCACGACCTCGACCTTTTCCGCCAGGAAGCCATTGAACGGCGCGGCGATGACGTTGGCCAGCATGGTGAAGGTGAAGAACACCATGAAAGCCACCAGCACCACGAACAAGGGCCAGAGGATGTAGCTGAGGAACTCGAGCCAGTGCGGCAGGCTGGGCATCAAGGCGTCGACCCACAGCCGGAATTCGTGCCCGGCGAAGTAGATCAGGCCGACGAACAGGATCAGGTTGATCAGCAGAGGCATCAGCACGAACATCCGCAGGCCTGGGCTCAGGACCAGCTTCAGGCCCTCGCGCAGGTAGTCGGGGCCGGACAATACGGGGAGAGGCATTTGATGCTCCATGGGTGACGTGCAGAAATCAGACTTCTATGGGAGGGATGCGATCAATAAGCTACCAAGGATGGATAGCCCCTCGCTATGGGTTGAATTGTGAAAGGGTATTTCACTAATCGCCAACACCTCGTTAAGCTGTGCCCATCAAATTTCGAACCCTTCAGTCCATCAACTTTAGAGGCCAACGCCTCAAGGAGATCGCATGAGTATTCTGGTCAACAAGCAGGCCCCCGACTTCGACGCACCGGCCGTGCTGGGTGATGGCTCGATCGTCGACAGCTTCAAGTTGTCTTCGCTCAAGGGCAAGTATGTCGTGCTGTTCTTCTGGCCACTGGATTTCACCTTTGTGTGCCCATCGGAAATCATCGCCCACAATAACCGGATCGGCAAATTCCGCGAGCTGGGTGTTGAAGTGGTGGGCGTGTCCATCGATTCGCAGTTCACTCACTACGCCTGGCGCAGTACCCCGGTCGAAAAAGGCGGCATCGGCGCGGTCGAGTTCCCTATGGTTGCCGACGTCAAGCATGAGATTACCCGTGCCTACGGCATTGAGCACGAGGATGGCGTGGCGCTGCGTGCGTCCTTCCTGATCGACCAGCAAGGCGTGGTGCAGCACCAAGTGGTCAACAATCTGCCACTGGGTCGTGAAGTGGACGAAATGGTCCGCTTGGTTGAAGCCCTGCAGTTCACCGAGCAACATGGTGAAGTCTGCCCGGCGGGCTGGCGCCCAGGCCAGAAAGGCATGAAGGCCGACGCCAAGGGCGTTGCCGATTATCTGGCCGAAAACGCCACCAGCCTGTAAGGCCAAGGTGTTGTGAACCACCTGCGCCATGCCGCCCTCAAAGGTACATGGCCACCGTTTCAGGATCGGCGACGTAAAGCCTTCCCCAAGTGCTGCGTCGATCCTTTTTATTTTCCGCCGGCATCCGGCGATGCGACCCAGGCGATGCAATGGCCGGTCGATAGGAGAGTGTCATGTCTGAAGTTCGTCATTCGCGGGTCATCATTCTCGGTTCCGGCCCTGCCGGTTACAGCGCTGCCGTGTACGCCGCGCGCGCCAACCTGAAGCCGCTGCTGATCACCGGCATGCAGGCCGGCGGTCAGCTGACCACCACCACCGAAGTCGACAACTGGCCGGGCGACGTCCATGGCCTGACCGGCCCGGCATTGATGGAACGCATGAAAGAGCACGCCGAGCGTTTCGAGACTGAAATCGTCTTCGACCATATCAATTCGGTCGATCTGGCTGGCAAACCGTTTTCGCTCACTGGCGACAGCGGCACCTACACTTGCGACGCATTGATCATCGCGACCGGTGCCAGTGCTCGCTATCTGGGGCTGCCGTCGGAAGAAGCCTTCATGGGCAAAGGCGTTTCGGCCTGCGCGACCTGCGACGGCTTTTTCTACCGCAACAAGCCCGTAGCCGTGGTTGGGGGTGGCAACACCGCTGTCGAAGAGGCGCTGTACCTGGCCAACATCGCCAGCAAGGTGACCCTGGTGCACCGTCGCGAGACTTTCCGCGCCGAGAAGATCCTGATCGACAAGCTCCACGCACGTGTGGCCGAGGGCAAGATCGAACTCGAGCTGAACGAGACCCTGGACGAAGTGCTGGGCGACAATATGGGCGTCACCGGTGCGCGCTTGAAGAACAATGACGGTAGCCTGAGCGAGTTGAAGGTCGACGGCGTGTTCATCGCCATCGGTCATACCCCGAACACCTCGTTGTTCGAAGGTCAGCTGGCATTGAAGGACGGCTACATGGTTGTGGCGGGCGGTCGCGAAGGCAACGCGACAGCGACCAGTGTTGAAGGTGTATTCGCTGCCGGTGACGTGGCTGACCACGTGTACCGCCAGGCAATTACCTCGGCGGGTGCCGGCTGCATGGCCGCGCTGGATGTCGAGCGCTATCTGGATGGTTTGGCGAACGCTACGTTCACCTGATAGGTTGCGGGACGACCGCCATAAAAAAACCGGCCATCGACAGCCGGTTTTTTTATGCCTGCAGTTCAGCTCAACCTTTACGGCTCAGCGGCTGCCCGGCGAACTTCACCCCGGCCAGCCCGTGGGCGATCAGATTGCGGATATTGCCGTGGTCGCTGCCGTCTGGCGTGGCGACGACCGAGCGATAGTGTTCGCCGAAAGCCAACAGCACTTCCTGGTCGCTGAAGCCTTCGAGCACGCCCAGACCCAGAGTTTTGCACGAGCCTTCGTTCTGGCCGGCAGCGTTTTCGACGCTGCCGTTGCTGAATGCCTGAGGCGTGTAATCGTAATGTTCAGCGATGAAAGCCAATGTATCGGCAAATTGATTGCTGCCTGTTTCGAGGCTGGCGCGGAAGGCGTTGATCTCGGTCATGGTCGAGGCTCCTTGATAACGGATGGATATTTGCGAAGTTATTCAATCGGTTACCCATATTAACTTTTTCGCGACTGCCATGGATGCTATATACCCGTAACCGAGCGGCTCAAGGCGCCTGCAACTGCATCTGTTGGCGACGGAACTGGCCCGGCGGCAGGCCGTGAGCGTGGCGAAATCTCCGGGAAAAATACGCCTCATCGGCAAAGCCGCACAGCCTTGCGATCTCACCCACCGGCTTGCTACCGGTCAGTAGCAGCTGGCGCGCCAGGTGCATGCGCCGCTCCAGCACCAGCTCGCTGAAACTCTTGCCGATTTCCTTGCGCAGCCAGTGGGTCAGGTAGTTGGGCGACAGGTAGGTCGCCGCAGCGACCTTTTTCAGATCCAGCTCGGGATCGGCCAGATGCTCGCGCACATATTCGGTCATCCGCCCCAATGCATCGCGGCGGCTGGCCTGCGCCGCATTATTGGCCGCCAGGGCGACGAGGGGCTCGGCGTACAGCTGGCAGACCATGCCGATAAATTGCAGAAGGCAACCTTTGAGCCCCTCACGCGTACCGAACTGGCGCGAACTGTCGAGCTCGCGCATCCGTTCCAGCAGGGCGCGCACCTCGGTGAAGTCGTCTTCGCCGAGGGTGTAGTCCAATTGCTGTTGAAAGCGGAAGGGGGAAAGCTCCGGCGCCAGCTGAATCGAAACATCTTCGAGATCAAGCGGGTCGCAGTGCAGATGAGGCAGCAAAAACTCTTGGGAAAAATTCAGTACCACGCCTTTGCCATCCATTGGGTGCGGGATGAAATGCACGCGGTGCGGCAGAATGAACGCTAGGGTGTTGCGCGGAAACGGCCGTTCGATGCCGCCAATGAGTTGCACGGTGTCGCCGCCCAGATTGACCTGGATCTGGAAGTATTCATGGCGATGGGGGCCGGGCTCGGCGCTGCGCTCGAATTGCTCGCGGATATGGAAGTCGGCCCGTTCGCTACGTTGCTGCATGCCGTAGGTTGGGACTCGAGAAGTCAATTGCATGGAAAGGCTTCCTTTCTTGTATGGCAACCATGTTAGGGGAAGCGGCGCGTGCATTCGAGGGGGTACTAGTGATTATCAGAAAATTTAATCAATGCTTGTCCGATCACTTTTTGCATTAATCCTAGCAGGCAGACGACCGGTCAAATCCAAAAAACGTGCAGAATTTATATTCCCTTCAGGGGCTCTATCTCGACAATCACAGTTGATTTATGTACGAAGGAAGGCGCTTTTCGGCTTGATATTTTTTTTGTACTTGGCAGATACAGAACCGTTTAAAAGCATAAAAGGATATAAGCGACCGATTGATTTAGCGCACTTGTACGATAACGTAGGGCCATGCTGTGGCGGTGTCTGACGCCAGCCGCAGCACTCGATACTCAATAAAAATAATGAGGAATATCATGTCGAGTCGCCCCGAAAGTCCCGTTCTGCGGGCTTCTGGCGCTAGCGTTCAGGCTGGCGCCGTGCCCCTTGTCCAAGATCGCGATAACACGGATCAAAGCCGACCACGGGCTGGTGCCGGTACGCGTCTGCCCACGCGCCGGCGTTGGGTCATGCTCTCGCTGCTGTTGATAGCAACCATCATCAACTACGTCGACCGGGTGAATATTTCAATTGCCGCGCCGTTCATGGCCAAGGATCTGGGCCTGGACAAGGTGCAGATGGGCCTGGTGTTCTCGGCTTTCGCCTGGACCTACGCATTCGCCCTGGTACCCGCCGGTTTCATCGCCGACCGCTTCGGGTCGCGGGTGACCTACGGCGCGTCGCTGGTGTCCTGGTCGGCGGTGACCGTTTGCCAAGGGTTGGTGGGCAGCTTCGCTTCGCTATTCGGCCTGCGGCTGGCCATCGGTGCCATGGAAGCGCCGGCGTTCCCCGCCAATAGCCGTGCGGTCACGGTGTGGTTCCCTGCCCGTGAGCGCGGCCTGGCCAGCAGCATCTATGTGTGCGGCCAGTATCTGGGCACCGCGTTGTTCACCGGCGCACTCCTGTGGCTGGCGACCACCTACGACTGGCGCCACGTGTTCTACAGCACCGGTATCGTCGGCATCGTGTTCGGGGTTTTCTGGCTGTATGTCTATCGTGATCCGCTGAATTGCAAAAAAGTCAGCCCTGAAGAACTGGCCTATATCGAGGACGGCGGCGGTCTGGTCAGGAGCAGCCAGGAGCGCACCCGCTTCAACTGGCGGCAGATCACCGAGCTGTTTCGCTATCGCCAGGTGTGGGCCATCTGCATCGGTAAATTCGCCAACACCTCGGTGCTGTATTTCTTCCTGACCTGGTTCCCTACCTATCTGATCGAAGAGCGTCACCTGACCATGGTCAAGGTGGGGATCTTCGCGGTGCTGCCGTTTATCGGCGCCACGGTCGGCATCCTGTTGGCGGGGATCGTCTCCGATTTGCTGATCCGCCGCGGCGTGAGTCTGTCGTTCGCGCGCAAGCTGCCGCTGGTCGTGGGCTCGGCGCTGGGCATGTCGATCGTGCTGGTCAACTTTACCGACTCCAACGTGCTGTGCATCGCGGTGCTGACCGTGGCGTTCTTCGCCCAGGGCATTGCTTCGGCTTCCTGGGCGGCAGTCTCGGAAGTCGCCCCCAAAGAGCTGATCGGCCTCACCGGCGGCATCACCAGCCTCGCGGCCAATATCGGCGGCATCGTCACGCCCATCGTGATCGGCTGGATTCTGCATGAAACCGGCAAGTTTTCGGCGGCGTTCTGGTTCATCGGCGCGGTGGCCATGATCGGTTGCCTGTCCTATTCGCTGTTGCTCGGGCGCCTGCACAGGATCGTCCTGCAAGCGCGCTGACCTCTGCGGGCGAGGAACTTGGATTAGTCCAGTTTCCTCACCGCATCGTCCAACTTTGCCGCGCTGGCATGCCTTAGGCTGTCGCCAGCACCGCAATCGAGCCAAGGAATGATGATGAACGACTATGTGATTGCTCCCCCCGCCGTGAGCAGCCTGCCCGTGGTCGGCAGCACTCAGCGATTCCCTGTGGCGCGGGTGTTCTGCCTGGGGCGCAACTATCTATGGGGCGACGCCGTGGCCGCGCCGCGCACTTTTCCGCTGTTTTTCATGAAGCCCGCCAGTGCCGTGGTTGAAGCCGATGCGCGAGTGGATTTCCCGGTGCAGACCGATGAGTTCTGCCCGGAAATCGAATTGGTCGTGGCGATTGGCACGGGCGGCGTGGATATCCCAGAGGATCGCGCTCTAGAGCACGTATGGGGTTACGCCGCTGGCCTGGACATGACGCGCCGCGACCTGCAGATGGCGGCCAAGGCTGCCGGCCAGCCATGGGAGGCTGCCAAGGCGTTCGATGCCTCGGCACCGATCACGGCCATCGTGCCCAGCGCCCATATTGGTCATCCCCGCCAGGGTGGGGTGTGGCTGGCGGTCAATGGCGTCGAGCGTCAGCGCTCCGATCTGGAGGCACAGATATGGTCAGTCGCCGAGGTGGTCAGTCAGCTGTCGCGCTCGCTGCGCCTGGTAGCGGGCGACCTGATCATGACCGGCACGCCACCGGGGGTCGAGCCGCTGCAGGCGGGCGACCTGATCAGTGCTGGAATCGAGGGTATCGCCCAGTTGCAGGTGCGCGTCGGCCAACGGCCCACGCGCTGAGGCTTTGATTATTTTTACGCCAAGGAGTCATCACAATGTCCAACAACACTGATTCTTCCGCAAAAATCGCGCTGGTCACCGGCGCAGGCAGTGGCGTCGGCCGCGCCGTCACCTTGGCCCTGATGGCCGATGGTTATCGCCTGGCCCTGGCCGGGCGCCGTCCCGAACCCCTGCAGACGCTGGTCGAAGAAATTCGCGCACAGGGTGGCGAGGCGATCGCCGTGCCGACCGATGTTCGCGATCCGGCCAGCGTCGATGCGCTGTTCGCCACCGTCGAGGAAGTCTATGGGCGTCTTGACGTGATCTTCAATAACGCGGGCATCAATGCCCCTGCGGTGCCGATGGACGAGTTGCCGGTGCAGAACTGGCTGGATGTCATCAACACCAACGTCACCGGCGTGTACCTGTGCAGCCGCGGCGCCTTCGAACTGATGCGCCGCCAGCAGCCCCAAGGTGGGCGGATCATCAACAACGGTTCAATTTCGGCCCATACCCCGCGGCCCTTCACGGCGCCGTACACCGCCAGCAAGCATGCGGTGTTGGGCTTGACCAAAAGCCTGGCGCTGGACGGGCGCGAGTTCAACATCGCCTGCAGCCAGATCGACATTGGCAATGCCCTGACCGAGCTGTCCCAGCGCATGACCAAAGGCGTGCGCCAGGCCAACGGCACCACGGCCACCGAGCCCATGTGCGATGTCGAGCATATCGCCGGTGCGGTGCGCTACATGGCATCGCTGCCACTGTCGGCCAACGTGCTGAACATGACGGTCATGGCCACCAACATGCCATTCGTCGGTCGCGGCTGAGCCCTTTTCGCCTGGAGATTCGTTCATGAAGCCTGAAGTTCTGCAACTCAGCCCCATCCTCATTCCCCATGTGCGCGAGCAGTTGGAAGCGTTGTACACCGTGCATCCCTATTACCTGCAGACCGACAAGGCCGCCTACCTCCGCGAGGTCGGTGCCAATGTGCGCGGCGTGGTGACCGGCGGCCATACCGGTATCACCCGGGCGGTAATGGCGCAGTTGCCGCGTCTGGAAGTGGTCGCGGTCAATGGCGTGGGCACTGACGCGGTGGACCTGGCCTATGCCCGCGACCGCGGCATCCATGTCACCGCTACCCTGGGTGCCTTGACCGACGATGTCGCCGACCTCGCCATGGGGTTGCTGATCGGCGTGTGCCGAGGCCTGTGCACCAGTGACCGCTATGTGCGCAGCGGTGAGTGGGCGACCACGGCCACGCCTCTGGTGCCCTTGCCACTGGCCCGTCAGGTCAGCGGCCTGCGGGTGGGCATCGTTGGCATGGGGCGCGTAGGGCGTGCGGTGGCCACTCGGGCGGCAGCGTTTGGCTGCCCGATCAGCTACACCGACCTACGGGCCATGGACGACGTGCCGCACGCCTTTGTCGCCGATCTGCTCGAGTTGGCGCGGGGCAGCGATGCGCTCATCGTCGCGGCCGCCGCCGACAAGGCCGAGGGCCTGATCGATGCTGCCGTGCTGCAAGCGCTGGGTGCTCAAGGCTATCTGATCAATGTCGCCCGTGGACGACTGGTCAACGAGCCCGATCTGCTGGCCGCCTTGCAGGCCGGCACTATCGCTGGCGCTGGCCTGGACGTGTTCGTCGATGAGCCGCGAGTGCCCGAGAGCCTGTTCGCCCGCGAGAACGTGGTGCTGCAACCGCATCGCGCCAGCGCTACCGTACAAACCCGCACGCGCATGGGTGAGATGGTCTTGGCGAGTCTGGCCGATGCGCTGGCCGGCAAGGTTCCAGCCAATAGCGTCACAGCCTGAGCAGACGCCGCCGTTACGCTTGAGGTTTGCCCTTGGCGAACGCCGCGGACTGTTCGGCGCTCGCTTCTTTCTGGTAAAGGGACTTCCACTCGTTATATGGCATGCCGTACACCACCTCGCGGGCGTCATCGAGGCTGACCTCGATGGCGCGGTCGTCAGCGGCGGCCTTGTACCATTTGGACAGGCAGTTGCGGCAGAAACCCGAGAGGTTCATCAGGTCGATGTTCTGTACGTCGGTGCGATTACCCAGATGTTCGACCAGGCGGCGGAACGCAGCGGCTTCGAGTTCCAGGCGTTGTTGATCGGTCATGTTGGCTCCTCGCGGACAGCGCCTCTGGCGCCGAAGTGAATTATCGAAGGCGCGATGATAAGAGTCGCTGGCCGCGGCGGCAATGCCCTGGTGGCGATCAACGCTGGGCGGCGAGGGTGATCGATACCGATTCGGCAAAGCGCAGCGCGTGAGGCTTGTCGACCTCGACCTCGGCGTAACGCACGGCCTGGTGTTGCATGACCAGGTCGAGCAACTCCTGGGTCAGGCGTTCGAGCAGGGCAAAGCGATTGCGCTCGACGTGCTGAATCACCGCCTTGGTGATGGTGCGGTAGTTAAGGGCGTGATCGATGTCGTTGTCGCGCACGGCCTCCTGAGCCGGGTAGAGGATGGTGAGGTTGATCAGCACATCCTGCTTGTTGACGATCTCGTCTTCGTTGATGCCGATAAACGTGCGCAAGCGCAGATCCTTGACCCGGATGCGTGCGGTGCCTGGCTCCAGTTGTGACATTAATCGTTACTCCGTCGAATCAATTGCAGAAATTCCTGGCGCGTGGTGCTCGACTCGCGAAAGGCGCCCAGCATCACCGAGGTGTTCATCAGCGAGTTCTGTTTTTCCACGCCGCGCATCATCATGCACATGTGCTTGGCCTCGATCACCACCGCCACGCCGGAGGCCGCCGTGATGCCCTGTATGGCGTCGGCGATTTCGCGCGTGAGGTTTTCCTGGATCTGCAGGCGTCGGGCGAACATGTCGACGATGCGGGCGATTTTCGACAACCCCAGTACTTTACCCGTTGGGATGTAGGCCACGTGCGCCTTGCCGATAAAGGGCAGCAGGTGATGTTCGCACAACGAGTAGAGCTCGATGTCCTTGACGATGACCATCTCGTCGCTATCGGAAGCGAACAGTGCGCCGTTGACGATCTCCTCGACCGTCTGGCTGTAGCCATGACACAGGTATTGCATGGCCTTGGCCGCGCGTGTGGGGGTGTCGAGCAGTCCTTCGCGGTTTGGGTCTTCGCCCAGTTCCTTGAGAATTTCACGGTAGTGGTGCGGCAGATTGGAAGTCATTGCAGGGTCATCCTCACGGGCACTTTATTTCAAATGGCGGCCGCCGTTGACGGGCAGAGTGGTTCCGGTGACGTAAGGGTTGTCGAGCAGATAGCGCAGGCTCTGGTAGATCACCTCGGCTCCGGGCTCGATGCCCAGTACCGATTTGCTCAGGGCCTTGGCGCGATAGGCCGCGTCGTCATCGGGATTGAACAGGATCAGTGCGGGCGCGATACCGTTGACCTTGATTGCCGGCGCGTAGCGGGCGGCGAATGACAGGGTCAGGCTATCGAGGCCGGCCTTGCTGGCGCAATAGCCGATGTGCCGGGCGCTGCCCTTGCGGGTGACATCGTCACTGAGGTGGATGATATCGGCCGGGCCGCCATGCTGGAGCAACTCGGCGCAGTGCAGGTTGATCAGGTAGGGCGCGCGCAGGTGCACGTTGAGCATGCGTTGCAGCGCGTCCTCGGCCTCGTCTGGCAGCCACAGCGAAGCGTTGTGCACGATGGCGCGCAGCGTCGGGGTCACGGCCTTGAGGGCGGCAATGAAGGCTTCGATGCCGGCCTCGGTGGCGAAGTCGGCAAACAGAGTCTGTGCGCCGGCGGCCTGCAACTGCTGGATACCGGGACGTTCACTGCGGTAGCTGGCGATCACCGGCTGCCCCTGTTCCAGCAGGCGCAGTGCGCAATGCAGACCGACGCGCTGGCTGGCGCCGGTGATCAGAATAGGGGCGGGGGCAGGCATGACGGGCTCGTGGTTTGCGTAGATGGCCGCGGCATCCATGGGCTGGGTGGCACGGGGGTTCCAGCAAAGTTATACCACTGGCCAGTCTTTGTACAACCTTGCCCGTGTCAGCGTGTGGACGGTGCGGCTTGGGCAGGGGGCACTGCTGCGGGCTTTGGTGCCGGGTGCAACCAACCCGCCAGCAGGCGCGTCGACAACGGGATAAACCAGAACACCATGATCGGCGTCAGCACCAGGGTGCTGAGCATGATGCGTGGCACCAGGCTCATCTCGTTCAACCAGTGGCCCAGTAGAAAATTGAAAGTCAGATTGACCGGGAAGAACGCCAGCCACACGGCAACGGATTGCTTCCAGCGCGGGGGGTGTGAAGGATGTGGAACGTTGCCGAACCAGCCGTTGGTACCGGCGACGCGGTGCTCGTGGGGTTGGGCAAAGAGACCGCTGCCACGCTGCAACCAGGATTGACGCGAGGCCGAATGCTCCCAGGCGTGCAGGGTAGCTTCATCGGCGAAACGGAAGATGATCTGGAATTCGTCGTCGTCGGGCGGCGGAGCCAACACGCCGGAACCCAGGTAGCCAGGAAAGTCGGTGGCCAGGTGTTCGCCTTCGTGCAGCCAGGCAATCAGTTCCTGGTAATGACCTTCGGCGGCGCGGCGCGCAACCATGAGGGTGACGGGTGAGGTCGACATTGTGTATCTCCGTGCGTATCGAGCGTCCTGGGTAAGGGGCTCAAAAAAGCGCAGCGCCGGGGTGGTGGGCTGTGCTTCGGGTCAGGTTAGCTGCGGATAGTGCAGCCATCGGCGAGAACGCCGGATAAGACAAGCAAGGATTATTCCGGATTGTGAGGTGGGTTGCAGCATGTATCGGACAGATCGCCGAATTCCGCCGCGCTTTCCCGCCGAGGTGCCGCGGGGAGTAGAATGCCGGCATCCTCGCCACCCCTTGGTTTTGCTCGCAATGACTGATTTCTCGTCCGACCCTCGCGATGCTCAGGCCCTGCACAGCGAAGAGCTGTTCCCGATTCGCGAGGTGTCGCGAGTCACGGGTATCAATCCCGTCACCTTGCGGGCCTGGGAGCGGCGCTACGGTCTTATCCAGCCAACGCGCACTGAAAGTGGGCATCGCTTGTACTCGCGCGCCGATATCGACGACGTGCGCACGGCGCTGATGTGGATCGAGCGCGGCGTGGCGGTCAGCAAGGTCGGCAAGATTCTCGCCCGCAGCCATGGCGCTCATGGCGACAACCCCGAGCAGGGTGGTGCCCGTGCCGAGTGGCTCGAATGGCAGGTGCAGATCCGACGTGCTGTGGCGGCATTCGATGAGCCACAGCTGGAGCGTATCTACGGCCAGGTGTTTTCCAGCTACCCGCTCGTGTCAGCGTTCCAGGAAGTGCTGATGCCGGTATGGCAGACCTTGCTGGGGCGCCAGGAAGGCTATGGCCATACCAGTGAGTGGCTGTTTCTTGACAGTTTTCTGCGCGCTCGCGCCTTGCAACGCCTGCAGCTTACCCGTGGCCATGGCCATGCCTGGGTGGTAGTGGTAGCGGCCATGCCCGGGCCTACCCGCGAACTGGAAGTACTGGTGGCCGGCTTGATGTTGGCCGGGCCGCAGGTGGATGTCCATGTGCTGGCGTTGGGGCAGCCCTTGAACGAGCTGAGCCTGGTGTGCGAGAAGATTCAGCCCCAAGCCCTGGCGTTGTTTTCACATCGTCCGCTCAATAGCGAGCAGCCGCGGCAGTTGCTCAAGCTGGGGATGACGCTCGAGTGCCCACTGATGTTGATGGGCGAGGCTTCGGAGCTGGCGCAGGAGGCACTGATCGGCACGCAGATCGCTTGCCTGGGCGGTGAGGGGCGATTGATGCAGCGACGTCTTTTGCAATATCTGGAGGGCCATCTGGATACTTGAGCGGCGGCGTTGCATGTGTGCTGGCTTCACCGGCCTCTTCGCGGGCAAGCCTTGCTCGCACAGTGCCGCATCTGAGCTGTACCCCCGTGGGAGCAAAGCTTGCTCGCGAAGAGGCCAGCAAACGCGACACCCAGCTGCGATCAGGCATGCAACTGAGGATGGCTCAGTTGATGCTGCTGCATGATGAACTGACGCAGGCGCTCGGTTTCCTGGGCGGTATTTTCCTGCAATCGGTAGGCGAACAGGCCGTCGGCGGTCTTGCGCTGGCGCTTGCCTTTCATCGCCATTGCACTCAAACCGTCCGGGGCGAACCACGCCGACAACGCCGGCGGCGCGGTGCGGCCACGGGCTTCGACGAGAATGCCGTTGAACGACAGCTCCCGCGCCCACAGCCCGGTCGGCTTGCCTTCTTCGTCTTCCAGCGCAACTGGCCTGGAGAGCGTCAAGCGCCACGGCCGAATCATCGGGCCGTCCTCATAGATGGTCGGCGCCCCGAGCTTGATATGCTGGGCATGAAACTCGTCTTCGACCAACTGCAGCGGAAAGCTGATCTGCTGGTTTTCGAATTGGGCCTGGATCGTGACGTGATCCTGCGCTACCAGTCGGGTCAGCAAGTCCTTTATCTGCACACCGCCATTTACCAGCAGGCTCGCCGTGGCATCTCGCACGTTCAGCTGCGGGTTGTGTTGCATCGTCTGAATGAAGTCCAGCTCATCCTGTGTCAGGAGGGCGTCAGATTGCATGCTCGTGCTCGACAGATAAAAGACGGAAGGTCAACTATTTCGACCGCAGTTTATCAAGTTTGTTACTGCCGCTGGTCAGCGTCTCGCTGATCGTTTTCCAGGTTGGCAATACGCTTTTGGGCCAGCTCCAGGCTGCGTTCCAGCTCGGCGATTCGCTGCCGCGCCTCCACCACGTCGCTGACGTCCTTCTGAATGCCGATGTAATAGGTGCGCTGGTTGCCGTCATGGCGCACCGGAGTAATGGACAGTTCGTTCCAGAACAGGCTGCCATCCTTGCGATAGTTGCGCAGGATCTGACGGCTCGGCTGGCCGTTGTCGATCGCCTCGCGCAGCGAACGCAACGCGGCGTGATCCCGTTCGCCGTTCTGCAGGAAGCGACAGTCGCGATACAGGGTTTCATTCGCCGGATAGCCAGTCAGGCGTTCGAAGGCCGGATTGGCATAGATGAGGATATTATCCTCGCCTTCCTGTTCGGCGATGACGATGCCGTCGATCGAGGCATCGACCATCAGTTGCAGCAGGTTTGCATTGATCATCGGGCTTGTGGCTCCATTATTCGGCCCTCGTTGCAGTACCGGGGGGACATTCTAGAGCATACGTAAAAACCCGTCAGGCGGATCGCGGCTGGCTGCAATCACTGCCAGGCTCCCGCGTGGGCGTGCATTCGAAGTCTGTCCGACCAGCTGGTATGATCTGGCGTTTAACCTGTTTCAGGACCTCTGTCATGAAAGTCGCTGTGTTTTCCGGTTCCGTCTATGGGGTGGCCGAAGATGTCGCCCGCCGCGCCGAGTCGCTGCTCAATGCAGCAGGTTTCGAGGTGTTCTACAGCCCACGCGCCACGTTCGACGATCTGCTGGGCTTCGCACCTGAAGCACTGCTGGCAGTGACGTCGACCACGGGCCTGGGCGAATTGCCGGACAGCCTGCAAGAGCTCTACGGACAACTGCGAGATCAACTGCCAGCAGCATTGCGCGGTTTGCCGGGCGCGGTGATCGGCCTCGGCGATGCCAGCTACGATGACACCTATTGCGGCGGCGGCGAAATCATTCGCGAACTGTACGTCGAGCTGGGCGTAAAGGAAGTGCAGCCGATGTTGCGCCTGGACGCCAGCGAGACGGTCGACCAGGAAGACGACGCCGAGCCCTGGTTGCAGGAGCTGATCACCCACCTCAAGGCCGGTCGTCCTTAGTCTGTCGGGTGGCGTTGACGCTGCGGGCTTCCCGCAATCAAACCTTCAAAAAGCAGGCATAAAAAAGGCCACTGCATGCGCAGTGGCCAAAACAAGACGTTCACTTGAAGGAGCAACAAAACGTCAGCACAACAGAACAACACAGGAGCAAACAAACACAGTTCGATGAACAATGGCAGTGTGCAACGCTTTGATAAACAGAGCGTTTACCGCCGTAATCGTCGATCAGTGAGCAAATTCTAGGCGCTTGAGAGAGTGGGAAAAACCACTGATATAGACATTCACTGTTACCTGCACCGCAACAGTAGGCATGGCGCCATTTCAGTGCATCACCGTGACCGCGGTGGGCAGGTGATGCAAGCGGTCGGTCAGGCGCAAGCGCTGGATCGGGTCCTCGGTCAGCAACAGGGCGCGCTCCAGATCGAAGCGCTCGGCCTGCGGGCATTCGAGGCGCTGATAAAGCCCGGCTCTGGACAGGTAATCGGCAGCGGTGGCTGATCCTAGCTCCATCACACGTTCGGCATCCTTGAGGGCTGCAATCGGATCGTCGTGACTGGCGTGCAACTGGCGCAGATTGCGCGACAGCCGTTGCAGCATCTGGCGCCCCGAGACTTCGAGAAGATGATCGGCTTTCAAGGACACCTGTGGGCCGAACTGGCGACCGAGCAATTCGCGACAGTCCGCGGGGTAGAGACGACGCCCTCCGCAGGGGTCCAGCAAGTGATCGGCACCGGGCACGCGTAACAGGAAGTGGCCGGGGAAATTAACGCCCACCAAGGGAATATCCAGGCGGCGCGCCAGTTCCAGGGCTATCAGCGCCAAGGCCAGGGATTGCCCGCGCTTGCGCTCCAGCACCTTGTCGAGCAAGGCGGCCTGGGGGCGCAGGGGGTGAAAGTCGTCTTGTTGAAAACCCAGGCTGTTCAGGCGCCGCAACAAGGGTTGGGCGAGCTCGCTGACCGGCAGCATGGGCAGCCCGATACTGATTTCCAGCTGCAATTCGCGAAAACTGCGCTGGATCTGTTCGGGGTGGACTTGCGGGTCGTGCTCGGCGGCGATCCACAGCGCCGCCTCAAAGGTCGCGACAGGACTGCGCGTCAGGCATTCGAGGCAGGCGTTGCGTGGGCTCATGGCGGTCTCCGCATTTGCTCCAGTTTTAGTCCTGCCGGCGCGTTTCGTCCAGTGCCACGGGTATCAGTGGTGAAGAGATCGTCATTAATGAATCTTTCTGCATGGCTACGGCGGGCTCCTATACTCAATCGATAACAAAAAACCGGAGCTCGCCGATGTTCGCGCTGATGCAAAACACCCGTACCGAGTCCGTGCACCTGGCTTACGA
>CAJCIO010000099.1 GCA_903970465.1 Gammaproteobacteria bacterium | reverse complement strand
CGTACACCTGTGGGAGCTGAGCTTGCTCGCGAAGAGGCCGGCACTGACACGCAGCAATATCATTACCAGCAGTAATCAGCGCACGAGATGCAAGAACTGCAAATGCCGCTCGTACTGATCAAGAATATCGTTGATCACCTGCTCCTTGCTGTAGCCCACCAGATCGTAATCCTGGCTGCCTTCGCTCAGATGCACCTCGGCGCGATAGTAGCGGCGGTTCTTCAACTCCCGCGTGCCCATGCCGCCTCGGGCGAACGACGGCGTGAAGTAGCCGCGCATCAGCACCTGATAGATGAACGGCCGCTCCTCGCCATGGCCCACCTCCAGCATCACGCTGTCGGCGCTCGGGTCTTCCTGGGTCACCACGCTCAGGCCTTTCTCGACGAACACCGCTGACACGTCGGCAATTGCCGGGCGCACCAGCGTGTCCATCACCCGGTACACCTCATCCCGCGAAGGAAAGTGCACCGCCTGGCTCAAGCGCTGACGCCAGCCACCACTGGCACGCCGCGAAGTCGACACCGGCGCCAGCGAGTACAACTGCGCGATCTTGCGCTGCGATTCCAGGTAGAAGGCCTTGTGCAGCCCCCACATCATCGCCAGCAGGATCAGCGAGAACGGGAGCGAGGTCAGCACCACTGCGGACTTGAGCGAATCGATACTCCCAGCGAACAGCAAGCCACTGGTGACCAGCGCAGTCATCACGCCCCAGAACACTCGCAGCCATTTCGGCCCGTCTTCGTCGGGGCTGCCGCCATGGGCCGACAGGGTCGAAAGCACCACGGTGCCGGAGTCGGCCGAGGTAACGAAGAACACGAAGCTGATGAAGACCGTGACGGCGATCACCGCCTTGCTCCACGGATAGGTTTCCAGCAGCAGGTAGAGGGTCTTCGACGGGTCCGCCAACGCCGAGTCGCCCAGTGCCGCCATCCCGTGGCCAAGTACCAATTCGATGGCGCTATTGCCGAAGATCGACATCCACGCCAAGGTGAAGCCCAAGGGAATCAACAGCACCCCAAAGACAAATTCACGGATGGTCCGACCGCGGGAGATCCGCGCGATGAACAGCCCCACGAACGGCGCCCAAGCGATCCACCAGGCCCAATAGAACACCGTCCAGTTGCCCAGCCACTCGCTGGGTTTGTCGTAGGCATACAGATCGAAGCTCTTGGCCGGCAACACCGACAGGTAGTCACCGACGTTCTGAATCAAGGTGGTCAGCAGGTGCTGGGTCGGCCCGGCGAACAGCACGAACAACAGCAGCGCGACAGCCAGCAGCATGTTGATATCGGACATCACCCGCACGCCCTTGTCCACGCCGGACACCGCGACGATGATCGCCGCGCCCATCATCAAGGTGATGAGGATCAGTTGGACCCAGTGGGTGTGGGCCACGCCGAACAGGTAATCGAGCCCGGCGTTGAGGTGTAACACGCCAAAGCCCATGTCGGCGCCCAGGCCGAACACCGTGGCGATGATGGCGAAGCCGTCGACCGCGTAGCCGATCGGGCCATTGATGCGTTTGCCGATCAGCGGATACAAGGCCGAGCGCAGCGCCAGTGGCAGGTTGTGGCGATAGGCGAAGAACGCCAAGGCCATGCCTACGAAGGCGAACACGCCCCAACCGTGCAGGCCCCAGTGCAGGAACACCAGTTGCATGGCCTGACGCGCTGCGGCCTGGGTGCCGCCTTCGCCTTGCGGCGGGTGCATCATGTGGGTCAGCGGTTCGGACACGCAGAAAAAGAACAGCGTGATGCTGATACCGGCGGCGAACAGCATGCCGGCCCAGGACAGATAGCTGAATTCGGGCTCATCGTGATCGGCGCCTAGCTTGAGCTTGCCGTACCCGGACAACGCCGTACCGACCACGAAGATCAGGTAGAGGGTCATGGCGGTCATGTAATACCAGCCAACGGTATTGGCCGCCCAGCTCTGCGCAGCGGCCAACCAGGCCCCGGCAGTTTCAGGGAAGGCAATGACGATGATGCCGAACAGAAGAATGAAACTGGCGGCGAAAAAGAACACCGGAGGGTTCATGCGGACGGTGGCGCTGGCGGGCGCAGAAGAAACACTCATTGCGGGGTTGGCCTCCTGTTGAACGCGGATCGCGAACCAATGTTTATATTGAACGAGCGTTCAATTAAAACATGAAAGGGGGTCGAAGGCCTAATTGGCGGGCTGAATGGCGAGGATCAGAGGGACGTTTTGCGGTGTTTTCAACGGCCTCTTGCGGGCAAAGCCCGCTCCCACAGGATGCGCACATGCCCCTGTGAGAGCGAGCTCTGCTCACGAAGACGCCGGAACATTCAACCCAAATCTACTTCTGCGTCCCATCATCATGCTGCAGATTCGCCTGGGTCAGGTTGCTTCCCGCCGGCACGCTGCGGGTCAGCCAGACGTTGCCGCCGATGGTCGAGCCCTTGCCGATGGTGATGCGCCCCAGAATGGTCGCCCCCGCGTAGATCACCACGTCATCTTCGACGATCGGGTGACGCGGCAGGCCTTTCTGCAACTGCCCTGACTCATCGGCCGGAAAGCGCTTGGCGCCCAGAGTCACTGCCTGGTAGATCCGCACTCGCTCGCCGATGATGGCGGTTTCGCCGATGACCACGCCCGTCCCGTGGTCGATGAAGAAGCTGCCGCCGATCTGCGCGCCCGGGTGGATATCGATACCCGTGGAAGAATGAGCGATCTCGGAGCTGATCCGCGCCAGCAACGGCAAGCCCGCACGGTACAGGTGGTGAGCCACGCGGTGATGGATCACCGCCAGTATCCCCGGGTAGCACAGCAGCACCTCGTCGACGCTGCGCGCCGCCGGGTCGCCGTGGTAGGCCGCCAGCACATCGGTGTCGAGCAAGCGGCGCAGGCCAGGCAGGGCCGCCGCGAAGGCCTGCACCAGGCGCATGGCCTGGGCGTCCATCGCGTCGTTGTTGCACGGATCCTGGCGGGTGGCGTAACGCAACTCGAGCCGCGCTTGCACCAACAGGGCGTTGAGGGCTGCATCCAGGGTGTGGCCAACGTAGAAGTCTTCGCTCTCCTCGCGCAGGTCCACGGGGCCCAGGCGCATGGGGAACAGCGCGCCGCAGAGCTGCCCGAGGAGCGTCGCCATGGCCTCGCGCGAAGGCAGTTCGCGACCGCCCTGGGCGCCGCAGCTGCGGCCATTCTGGCCGCGCCAGACCTCCCGCGCGCCGCGCAGTTGCGCGACAATGTCGTTCAGGTGCCAGTGGCCAGCACGGCCTTGAGGGGAATCACTCACGTTGACTACTCCTGTGCTCACGACGGGGATGACACATTACGCCACAAAAGCCTGCGGGCACAAAGCTGCCCTGCCAACGCATCCTTGTGGGAGCGAGGCTTGCCCGCGAAGAGGCCGGTACAGCTTGCGCAAAGCCATCAGAACATCCCCCAGATGTCACGACAGGAAATCACCCGGTATACGTCTGTTGCCCTATGATCTACCCCACTTCACCCAGCCATCGACAGCGCCATGACCCTCGACCCTCAAGACCTGGAACAAATAACGGCCACCACCCTGGGCAACTATGCGGCGGTTGCCGAAGACTTCCGCCAAGGCACGCGCGACCACGACGTCAGCCAGAACATCGAGGCGCTGTTGCGTCACCTGCAGGGCCCCGCCCCGTGGCACATCCTCGATTTCGGCTGCGGCCCTGGCCGGGACCTGCAAACCTTCACCCGCCTGGGCCATATCGCCATCGGCCTCGACGGCACTCAGCGCTTCGCCGAGATGGCCCGCGCCGACAGCGGCTGCGAGGTCTGGCATCAGGATTTTCTACAGCTGGATCTGCCTGCCGAGCACTTTGACGGGATCTTCGCCAACGCCTCGCTATTCCACGTGCCGTCCCAGGAATTGCCCAGAGTCCTGCGCCAGCTGCACGCCAGCCTCAAGCCTGGCGGCGCGCTGTTCAGCTCCAACCCGCGGGGCGACAATCAGGAAGGCTGGAACGGCGAGCGCTATGGCGC
>CAJCIO010000098.1 GCA_903970465.1 Gammaproteobacteria bacterium | reverse complement strand
CCAGGACCCCATGTTCATCCAGGCCAGGGACCGCTGGGCGTGGTAGATCGAGTGCCATATATCAGTCCTTCTCCAATGCCCCACCGCGATCTCGCCATGGGGCTGATGTGTGTCTGGCGGGCATTGTCGAACGCGATTGGCCGGCGGCGATACTCACAGAACTGATAGGTACGCAAATCCGCAACGGGTGCTACCGTTGAGCTTCTAACTGCTGACGACCCTCGGCAGAGAACTGGATATCAAGTAGGAATTTATTATGAAATTTCGAACAGAACGCTGGCATTCCGCCGGGGCGTTGATCTGTGGTCTTGCTATTATTGTCGGCCTTCAGGCTGGTTGCACTCGCGACTCGAGCAACAATAACGCGAACACTAATGAGACGCCCGCACCGGGGGTTATTACCTTGCTGAGCGGTACTAATGGAGAAACCTGCGCGCATCCAGTGGCCAACCTGAACCTTTCTATCGATAGACTGGGCTGTGGTTTGCACAACCTCGAATTTATACACTTCGGTATGGTACGGTCGGGCACGTCGGTAAAGTTTATTGGCTATGCCAATACCAGCGGCTGTAATGAGGGGCCTGTGGACTGGGCCGTCGAAATTAAAACGAGGGCCACTTACGACGGAGACCGAGAACATCCTCTGGACATTGACCAGATGTTGAAAGGCGCCCAGCCCGGCAAAGTCGTGGACAAGAACCTGCAGGTTAGCGATATGGTCATGCCTGGCAAGGGTCCCGATTTTTGGTATATGAAACACCTGGATTGCATCCAGATTCGTGACGGCACTGATGATGTCAAAAGCTCGCAGGTTATTACTGTTACAGACCCTGGTAACAAGCCTCAGATATCTGCCCCCCATCCAACTAAAAGCCCACAGCCCCCTGCTCCTGCTCCTGCTCCTGCGAGTTCCAAGCCGCGCTCATCCTATGGCTATATCAAGTTGACAGACGCGAAGGGTGCGGACTGCTTTCTGTCAATCTCCCGAGCCACTATCGCAAAACAGCGCTGGGCTTCACAGATCCCAGGATGCTATTTCGAGAGATTCGTCAAAATGCAGCTAGAGGACGTCCCCTCGGCGGTCACCATATATATACGCAGCTTCGGTTATCGGGACGAAGGCCCCGACGATGGTGCTGACAGCCCAAAAGAACCATTGAACGATTGCGATGAAAGCCTCTATGAATACGCATTCCGAGCCGATATCAAAACAATGGGAGCCATCAAGGGGCTGAGCGCCCAGTTCGATGTCGATGACATTAGATCGACGCCGGTAGACGGCACCGTTGTTGCAAAGGTACGAGTACTGAAACACAGCAGAGCCATTTATCAGTACCACTGGCCGACCACTTATTACTTCAGCTGTTTTAAATTCGACCTCGGCGATTCATAGCAAATTCTTACTGACCTGATCCAGAAAGGGGCCCGGTATGACCGCGCACAATAGTATTTCTTCAAATGCCTTCAACTCGACCAGTTTTGTGCGTAACGGTGTAGATCCGCGAACCGGCCTATACACCGTTACCATCGACTTTCCTGAACTCAATGGCAATCTACTCAACGGCCCTGCTCTGCCCCTGGGATTGAGTTTCAGCCCCACCAATATTCTCGACAGTGGCTTCGGTATCGGTTGGGATTTGTCACTGACCCAATTCAACCCCACCACCCGGGTGCTCTCGCTGTGCTCCGGGGAAACCTACAAGGTCACGGGGAGCGGCGCTGAACCCGAGATCGCCGAACACAAGCTCGACTCCTTCAAATTCTTCGACCAGGGCGGCGGCCACTATCGAGTCGTGCACAAAAGTGGTCTGGTGGAATTACTCGAAGAACGCGGGATCAGCAGCTACGTATTGGCACAGCCAGTGGAAATCCAGTCACCGGACGGCCACTCACTGACACTTGATTACGAGCCCTATGGCAACTTCCAGCGTCTGCGTCAGGTAAAGCAGGCAGACGGCAGCCCGCTGCTGCTGGTCAGGTACAACAGTGGCGTCCTGAACATCAGCTATCTGGGTGGCGCCAGCGACCGGACGCTGGCCACTTATATATTGATGCTGGATACCAGTAACAGCCGCCTGAAACAGCTGATCTTGCCGACCGAAGACGGTGCCTGCTGGACCTTCGATTACGACCGTATCGGCGACTATACCTGCCTGAAAAACGTGCGCTCGCCCCAAGGGGCGCTGGAAGCCATCGTGCATGATGGACGGCACCCATTCCCCGGTAGCACCAAACCCGGGTTGCCGAGGGTCACGAGTCATGTACTGGACCCCGGCCGCGAACAGCCGGTGACCGACACACGCTACACCTATAGCAGCAATAATTTTCTCGGTAATAACGCGTCCAGCCTCACCTGGCGCGATGATGGCCTGGATAACCTCTACCGGGTCACCGAGGCGTACGAGTATTACAGCATCCAGACGCGCTACGAGGGTGACGTTGCCGGGCGCACCGTCAAGTCCACCTACAATCGTTATCACTTGCTCACCGAGAAGGTGACCACCCACGGCAATGCTCGACTCATCAACGCCACCGAATATTACCTGGACGACAACTTGCCGTTCGATTTGCAGGTGCCGCAATGCCAGATGCCGCGCAAGACGTTGTCGCGGTGGACGTTGGTGGACGACCCGACAAGCTTGCGCGACGAAGTCGAAACCACTCGATTCGATGCCTTCGGCAACAAGATCGAGCATATCGATGCCAGCGGTATACGCCAGACCTGGACCTACTACTCGGCTCTGGGCGAGCCAGGATGCCCGGCAGACCCCCACGGCTTTTGCCGCCAGGCCAAAGAGCACAGACGCTACCCCGCTGCCCCGCCCCCCACGGTTGCGCCAGCAAAAGTACGCCTGGCTGGCGCGCTCACAACACCGATAAAACGCAAGCGGCCAACGCCAGGTTACAACGACGAGCCGGTACTGATCACCCGCTTTGCCTACACGACGCATCCGCCCTTGACCGGCGGCCCGGTGCCTGCGCTGGTGCTCGATACGTCCACCTACAGCGCCTTGACAGCACTCGGCGAACAGGAGCTGGTCCGCTCGACTCATAGATTTTTCGATTGCCCGGATATTGCAGAACGTCATGGCAAGCCGCACACCACCCTCGAAGCTCGAAACGGTCACCTTTGCACGGTGACCCACGAGTATGACTACGCCGCACGGGTTGGCTGCCTGACTCACAAGGAACAGGTCAGCTACGACCTGGATGGCACCACCACTCAAAGCCTCGAGTGTCTGGAGCTGTACACCGGCATGCTGCTGGAAGAGCACACGGCAGAAGGTCGGATCCTGCGCTATGAATATGACGCGATACAGCGGATCGTCAGCGAAGAAGTGACCAGCGCCGATGCTCGCTATCCCGCCATATGCCGCTATCGCTATTCATGGCCTACAGCGAACGGGCGCTTTGCCGAGCACACAGTGGTGGATGCCGAAGGAGTCGAAAGCATCAAGGAGCTGGATGGCCTGGGTAGAAAGATTCGTGAGCGGCGACAAAAACCCGATGGCAGCGCTGCCCAAGCGCCGTTGCAGCTGGTCTACAGCGCTCGCTACGGGCATGAGATGCAGTTGCTCGAGGAGACCGAACACGACTGGCTCGATGAAGAGCCCCGCGCGCTCACGCGGCGCTTCGAATACGACGAGTGGGACCAACAGTGCCGCGAGGTCGATGCCAGGGGCGTCGGCACCAATACCTTGGTCGACCCGTTCGAAATGACCGTGACCGAGTGGCAGGACGGCATGGCCAGGACCGTGACACGCAACAATCGATTCGGCAAACCGGAATCGGTCTACACCTACTGCGCCGACCCCGCGCGGGGGCAATCCTGGGAGACCCGCGAACGATCGTTTTATGACTGTTACGGCCAACTGCGACGCCACCTTGCCAACAATGGCGGGTGCACCCTGTACGACTACGACGTGCTCGGCCGCCTCCGGCATCAGCAGTTGCCGGACAGTACCCGAGTCACGCAGCAGTACGCTGAACATAGCCACGCAGCGCTGATCACTGAACTGCACGTGACTCAAAGCCAGCGCGCAAGAGCGACAACGCTCGTGGGCAGCCAGCGCTTCGACGGGCTGGAACGCGTCACACAACGCACCGAGGGCCCCCGGACCACTCAATTCGCCTATCGCGGCAATCTCGACGTGATCGATGAGCGCATCACCCCGGCGCAACGCGCGATCCGCTACGAGTATGATCTGAGCCTGAGCAATGAGGCCACGGCCACCCATGCCGATGAGTCTTGCACGTTCGAGTACCACCCCATCACTGCGGCGCTCATCAAAGCACACTCGCCGCACAGCAGCCTCGAGTACAGGTACGACCGCGCAGGTCGCTTGGCCTCGGAGCGGAGCCAGGTCGACGGCACCACGCGCGAGATATCCTATAGCAACTCGTCGCAGGGCCGCCTGCTGCAACAAGTCGAGCGGGTCGCTACCCGCACCTTGGAGACCTCCGTCAAATACGACGCCTATGGCCGTATCGCCCAAACCAGCGAAGGTCAGCTGCGCAGCGATTTCGAATACGACAGCCGAGGACAGCTCGCCCGCACCACCACTCAGGACCTGGCCAGCCCCAACTGGCTGGTCACGGAACTCGAATATGACGACTTCGGGCGCGAGATCCTGCGTACCCAGCGCCTGACCGGCAGCGCCGAGCACCAGACAGCGCTCATCTGGGCGCTGGACGGACGGTTGCAACGCCGTGATTTACGTATCGGTGGGGCGCTGGCGTTGGGCGAAAGCTTTTTGTACGACCTGCGTGGACGGCTGATCGAACACTCCTGCAGCGGTCCGGAGCTGCCCACGGACCCGTATGGCAACCCGATCATTCGCCAACGGTTCGATTTCGACGGGCTGGACAACCTGATGTTCTGCGCCAGCGATTTCGCCGATGGTAGCTGGGATGAAGCGCTTTACTTCTATGCGGACGACGATCCTTGCCAGTTACGCAGCCTGACCCACACCCACCCCGGCTACCCAGCCGAAACCCTGTTCAGTTATGACGCAGATGGCAACCTGATCAAAGACGCCAACGGCTATGGCATGGAATACGACCGCCAGGGGCGCCTATTGCAAGTCACCCACGTGGGCGGCGCACCACTGACCCGTTATCGCTACGACGCCCACGACCATCTCCTGGGGGTGACCCGCGGGATGGATACCGAGACCCTGCGGTTTTACCAAGGTAACCAGGTGCGCAGCATCGTCGAAGCCGAGCATATCCGCTCGTTCAGCTATGCCGACCAAGTGCCGCTGGGGGAACAATGGCTAGGTGCTCCCGATGAAACCCTGTTGACCCTGTGTGGCGAAAGCAACAGCGTACTTGCCGAGCTAAAGGCTCAAGGGCCGGTCAAACGAACCGTTTACACCAGCTACGGCGATACCCGCGAGGTACTGCAAAGCGCCTTGGGTTTCAATGGTGAGCTGCGTGAAGAGGGCATTGGGTGGTACCTGCTCGGCAAGGGTTACCGCGCCTACGACCCCCAATTGCGGCGCTTTCATAGCCCCGACAGTGCCAGCCCGTTTGGCGCCGGCGGCTTGAACCCTTATGCCTATTGCCAAGGCGACCCGATCGGCCTCAGCGACCCGACAGGCCACTTTGCCCATCCAGGCTCCGATGAGCGCATGTTCAAGGATATGGTTGCGGCTTCGGCGTCCACGAACGCGGTTAAATCCTTCGGGATAGGCCTGCTTTTCTCGGTATTCAGCTCAGCGATACTGGCACCACTTACCGGAGGCTTGAGCCTGGCAGCGTTCGCGGGATGGATGGCGTTTGATGTCGCTGAATTGACAGTCAGGACTGCTGTGAACCTGGACCGCCAGAAGAAGGGCATAACCAGCGATGCACCCTTTTTCAAGTTTTGGGATACGGGAATGATGATTTTGATGGGCGTCAGTATGGTCAAATCCGCAGGTGTTGCAATAGAAAGGCAAGCCGCAAAATACGGTGACAAACTGGCGCTGAAGCGAGCAAAGGCTGCTCTTGCGAATAAGCTGGGAGAGAGTCTGGATCCTAATACATTCCTGCGTATCAAGAAGAAGACACCTCCCCGCAGAGCGTCATTAGCCAGTGCGCTTGAACCTGATGTAGCACTGGCAGGATCTGCCCAGTCAGACATCGACGGACCATTCAGGTTGATAAAGAGGGGTTCAGTGCCAGAATTGGAAATGCGCCAAGACGACCTTGTGCCAGGCAGCCTCACCGGCAGAGCGAGCGCCCAGGAACTGAAGGTCACCACGACTACCCTTCCACCCGAATGGCAGGCAAGCTCGACAGCAATGTCAACCAATCAAGCTGCCAGACAGCGAGAAGCAGATATCCGCCGCAAGCCAAGCGTGTAGATACATTGCGCAAAGCTACTATCAAGCCCCAGAACTCGCCCCCTTTTCAGGGGGCGACCTGCCCTTAAAAATCAGATAACTCTCATAGCAACCCCCCCGCTCGCTCCCTAGACTTCCCCCCACGCAGGCACCCTCTGAAGCGCTCCCCGTGAGCGAGCCGGCACTGACCTGCGGTATGAACGTGTCGGCATTTCAATCCATACAAGGACGTACACGATGAAAAAATTGCTGATGGCTGCACCCGTCGCGCTGGCAATGGCGATGGCTGCCGGCACCGCCGCTGCTGCCGAAACCGGCTCAGGCACCATTAAATTCACCGGTGAAATCAAAACGGGCACCTGTGCAATCGATGTCACCACTCCGGGCTCCCCCGTTGGAGCGCCCATTTTCCTCGGCGAGGCTACCCCAGCGGACTTCAAGGCCCCTGGTACCGAGATCAACAACACCAGCTTCGCGCTGGTTGTAGACCCTGCCAACGGTTGTTCCATAGACGAGGGCTTCGCCAAGGTCAGTTTTGCCTCCAACGACGGCGCACACCCTGGCAACCCTGCCCTGCACGCTCTGCGCGCGGGTACCGCTGAAGGCATCGGCATCGTGATCCGTGACGCCCGAGACAAGGACATCATCCCCCATGGCGCTGAATCCAAAGAATTTGCCACCGCAAAAGATCAACCGCTGGTGATGGCATTCACCGCCGGGTACATGAACACAGTTGCATCCGGCGCCATTGTCGCAGGCCCCGCTTACGCCGACGTGAACTTCACGGTCACCTTGCAGTAACACCTTGTACCGATGACGAAAAGCCGGGCACCTTCAGGGTGTCCGGCCCACAGGTAAGCCTATGTTCACTAAAACTTTTCCCTTTGCGGCCCTAGGGTCGAAAGCGCGCCTGTGCATGGCCGCCCTGTTATTGACGTGGCAAGCCAGCAGCCACGCCGCGCTGACCATGAGCACCACCCGCGTGGTCTATGACGCCGATCGGCGCGGCGTGTCGCTATTGGTAGCCAATCCGGGCAAGAACGTGTTCGCCGCCCAGGCCTGGGTCAATACCGAGCAGGATGACACCACCAGCAGCGTGCCCTTCGTGACCAATCCGCCGCTGTTCCGGCTCGATCCGGTCAAACAGCAGCAGGTCCAGATCAGCGCGCTACCCAACGCGCTTCCTCAGGATCGCGAATCATTGTTCTTCTTCAACCTGCAGGAAATTCCCCAACTCGACGATAGTCAGGCCAACGTATTGGCGATCGCCTTGCGCACACGCATCAAGCTGTTCTACCGACCGAGCGCACTTAAAGGTGGTCCGCAAAAGCAGTTCGACACGCTACGGTGGTCTCTGGTACAGGCCGATGGCAAACGACGCTTGGCGGTCGATAACCCTACCCCTTATCACGTGACCTTTTCGCGACTGCTCCTGAATGCTCACGGCAAGTCCCAGAACATCAACACCTCGGCGATGGTCCCGCCCTTGGGCCGGCTTTATTACGACCTGCCCGCCAGTGATAAACAGGGGCCTCTGCAGGTGGAATTCTCCACCATCAATGACCACGGTTCTTCCAGCCAACCGCTCACCATGACGGTTGCCCAGCCGCACTGAGCCCTACTTTCAGGATTCAACCATGACCCGTTCATCAGGAACCGGGCGTCCGGCGTTTGCGCTGCGCCTGGTTTGCCCTTTGGTCTTCGGTGCAGGCGTCTTCGCCCTGGCCGCCCCCCCTGCGTGGGCCGGCGACTCGACGCTCAAGTTTCAGTCGCGCTTCATGTATCAAGGCGCCGGGGCGCCAGCGGATGCCGGGCAACTGATGCTCGATGATCTGGCCCGCACCCGCTCGCTCGGCCCAGGGCGTTACAACGTGGCCCTGTCGATCAACCTGCGGCCCTTCGATCAGCGCGAGGTCGATTTCATCCTTGATGCGCAGGACCGATTGCAGCCTTGCCTGTCCAGCGCACTGCTCGAAGAGCTGGGCGTCAACCTCGGCACGATCCAGAACACCGCGTTGCTCGAGCAATCCTGCATCGACCTGAACAGCGCCGTACCCGGTGCGTTCAGCGACTTCAACGCCAGCGAGCTGGCCCTCACAGTGTCCATCCCGCAAATCTCCATGCGCCGCGATAGCCACCAAAGCGTCCCGATGGAACGCTGGGACCCAGGCATCAACAGCGCGTTCGTCAACTACCAGGCCTCGGCCCAGCATGGCCGTAACAGCGATGGCCGCACCAGCCAGAATCAGGACCTGTACCTGCTCAGCGGCATCAACCTGGGCGCCTGGCGGTTGCGCAGCAGCCAATCGCTACGTAGCCATGACCAAGGCCGCGATTGGCAACGTGCCTATACCTATGTGGAGCGCGATGTGCCCGGAACCCTGGCACGCCTGACGTTGGGAGAGACCTATACCGGCGGCGATGTGTTCCGCAGCGTGCCGATCCTCGGCGCCACCCTGGCCAGCGATATGGCCATGCTCCCCGACAGTGCGCAGAGTTACGCGCCGGTCATCCGCGGCGTGGCCCAGACTCGCGCGCGCGTCGAGGTATTGCAGAACGGCTACCCGCTGTATTCCACCTACGTCAGCCCTGGCCCTTATGAGATCGATGACCTGAGCACCGGGGGCGGCAGCGGCGAGCTGGAAATCGTCGTCACCGAGGCCGATGGTCAGGTGCGGCGCTTCACTCAGTCCTACTCGGGGCTGAGCAACCTGATGCGCCAAGGGGTATGGCGTTATCAAGTCAGTGCCGGACGTTACAACTCCGCTGGCGAGGGCGCCCAGCCAATGCTCTGGCAGGGCGACATGGCGATGGGCCTAGGTTGGCACTCGACCCTGTACGGCGGCCTGATGTTCAGCGACTTCTACCAGGCACGTAATCTGGGCATGGCACGGGACTTCGGCAGTTTCGGGGCACTGTCGCTGGACGCCACTCTTTCGGACGCCGACATCGGCAACCAGCAACACTCCCTGCAAGGCAGCAGCTACGCATTGCGCTATGGCAAAGCCTTCGCTAGTCGCACGACGCTACACTTCGCGGGATATCGCTACTCCACCGAAAACTATCGGGATTTCGAAGAAGCCTTGAACCAGCGCACCCATCATCACAATTACCTCGGCAGCCGACGCAGCCGCCTCGAAGCGGCGCTCTATCAGAACATGGGCCGCTACAGCAGCCTCAGCCTGAGTCTGTCGCAGGAGACCTACTGGCGTAGCGATTACCAACGCAAGCAGTTTCAGGTGTATTTCAATACATCGCACCGCGGCATCGGCTACAACCTCTACGCCTCACAATCGCTGACCGAGCGCAGCAACCGTTCAGACCGGCAATTGGGCCTGAGCGTCAGCGTACCACTGGGTGGACGCAATACGCGGCTGAGCCTGGATGCACGCCGCAGCGGCGATCAGTGGTCCGAGCGCGCGAACCTCTCGGGCACCTTCGATCAGCACCGTTACAGCTACAACGCATCGATCGATCAACGCGGTGCCGGTGAGCGCAGTGGCGCGCTGTCGCTGGGCTATCAGGGGGCGTTCACTACGCTGGGTGGCGGTTATACGCGGGGCAGCAACTACGACAGCCTGTCGGTCAACGCCAGTGGCGCCCTGCTGGCCCATGCCGACGGCATCGCGTTTGGTCCTTATGTCGGCGAAACCATGGGCCTGGTCCACGTACCGGAAACGCCGGGCGTGTCGGTCGCCAATACCACCTCGTCCAAAACCAATGCCCAGGGCTACGCACTGATTCCCAACCTGCAACCTTACCGGATCAACCAGGTGCAGCTGCACACCGATCACCTGGGCCCGGATGTTTTGCTGGAAAACGGCACTACCCAACTGGTGCCGACTCGTGGTGCGGTGGTCAAGGCCAGCTTCGTCGCGCATCGTCAGCAACCAGTCGTCATCAATGCCCGCAGCCACGACGGCAGCCCTCTGCCCTTTGGGGCAAAGGTGCGAGATGGTGCCGGGATCACGCTTGGCGTCGTCGGTCAGGCCGGGCAGATCATGCTCGCCAGCCTGGATCAGGCACAGACCCTGCACGTGGAGTGGGCGCAAAGCCTGTGCCAGTTGCATCTGGACCCCGACACCATGACCGTCCAGGACGGTTACCGCCTGCAGGCCCTGGCCTGCGACCGCAATCCGCCCGACACGGCCATCCGTGCGCAGCAGGAGCCCGCTGATGAAGTTTAATGCTATTGCCCAGGCAAGCCTTGCCATGCTCGCCTGGAGCTGCGCCCAAGGCGCAAACGCCAGCGACTTCCGGTTCAACCAATGCAACATGAACACCGGCAACAACAGCGACACCATTCGCTACGTCGTGCCCTTGGGTGACTTCTATGTGCCGCGCGATGTGCCGGTGGGGACGGTGATTGGCCAGGCGTTTCAAGGCAAGTCGGTAGACTCCCCAGGCGGAATGAGCATTTATTGCAACCGGGATAAATGGGAAAGCCCCGAACTGGCCAACCCAGTCTTCCTCTCGGAGGTCATCGCCCTTGGCAGGCCTTATACCGGCCCCCTGCCGTCGGTCGGACGCGACCTCACCGGTAAAGTGTTCGAAACCTCGGTGGAAGGGGTTGGCATCGCACTGGAGTTCAGTAACCCTTATTTCGGCCCGCGCGCCGGAGACTTCTATACCCCCACTCGGCTGGCGCCGTTCAGCAGCACCAATTACTTTCCGAACCAGCCTGTGGGCCCAAGCCTGCGCTTCATGGGCGTGTTTGCGCTGTTGGTCAAGACCGGCAACATCCCGGCGGGTACACACACCATCGCGCCAGACATCCTGTTCGAAGCCAACATGCTACCTGGCGTGCCGAAGGCTTATACCGTGGCGACCACCGGCACGGTCCGGCAGGCCCAATGCACCCTGTCGTCCAACAACCCAGACCTTGACAAGCCGGTGGACCTGGGCGAATGGAGCACCGACGACTTCAGCGGCCCCGGCAGCTTTACCCCGTCGCAGTCATTCGTCATCAACCTGCAAGACTGCGAGAGCAATCCTGGGAACGACAGGTTCGGCTTTGCCACCGCCCACGTGACGCTGAACGGCACCGACGGCTCGACCATCATTGACAGAGACATCGGACTGTTCAGCCTCGACAGCAGTGCAACTGCTCGTGGGGTCGGCATCCAGGTCCTCAAGAATGATGGCGCGACCCCCGTGACCCTGGGCGCCCCCTTCCCCGTCATTCGCATCGCCCCCTCGGGCAATACCCGGATGGAATTCAGCGCGCGCCTTTATCAATTGCCCGACGGTACTCCGCTCAGAGCTGGCACTACCAAAGGAGCCCTGAACTTCACTGTCAGTTATCTATGACCCATGGTCAGGGCACCACGACGATATTGCCGGACGACGGGAAGGTCACCCAGTCCTCGCTTCCATTGAAGCTTACGGTCACGTAGATGACCAATACGCTGTTGATCCGCAGTGAAGCCAGCCAGTCCTTGCCCAGCGTTACGACAACCCCGCTGCTGACGTACGTTGGCGTCACTGGGGCTGCGTTCAGCAGATGGCACTCGCTGGTCAACCCATCCTGCCCGGAGCCTACGACCCACAGCTTGATGGTTTGGGTGGTAGCAATCAGCGGCCACGGGGGCAGGCGGATGGTATCGCCGGTGTCAGTCAGGGTGGCGAGGCTGATGCGGCCGTTATTGTTTATAGCGGCCGTGCTCTGGACCTGGGGCAGATGTTCATGACCGATCGAGGCCACCATCAGACGAAGCGGATTGGAAACCGGCAGGTCGTTGTTATCCAGCAACCCATAGGTGATGACCAGCGACCGGCCTATATGCGCGGCAACTTGTTCCTTGGTAATGAAGCCGCGCCAAGGGCCGGCACCGGAGATGAAGGCAGTAGTTTGTGCGGCGCCAGGGCTGCCCGGGGCCCCCCAGAAGATCGAGGCGACTTCCTCGGGATGGAACACCGCGTTGGCCGGCACCCAGACGGTTACGCCGTTGGTAGCGTTGAGGGGATTGAGTACAGCAGGTACCACGGTACCGAAAGAATCCTTCACCTGAGGCGCAGGCCAATATCGGGGCAGCGGCGCGGCGTTGACATTCAGCACCACCGGTGCGGACAGGTTGCTTTCGTTACCGGCGCGGTCGGTCACGCGATACGTCACGTAGCGCAGGCCATCCCCCAGCCTGCGAATCTGCGTCCCGGTGAAGACCAACGCTATAGGCTTGCCGAGATCCTCGAGACCCAGGGTTTTTTCCGGCAGCGCCAGGCTGCCGACCGGTGCCTGTTCCCAGTACGGCGTCACCCTGTCGCCGACACGGACAGGATAATAGTCAGGCACCACGGCAACCACCTGGTCGTCATGAAGCTCCAGATAGCGAGCGGTGATCTCCGTGGAGGCGTCGGGGGGGAATATCAGACGTTCGTCGTCGTCATTCAGATCAGCCCTGGTCGCATCGACATGGAAGCCAAACACATCCGAATCGGACTGCGTGCCTGAAATGCCGAGTGTCACGCGATAATACAGTTGATGAGGGCCCTCGCTGGTGAGGTATGCCTGGCCCAGCATGATGAACAACTGGTCAGCCTGAATGGGCGCGTCCCAGGTGCGGGTCGCGACCGGCGCAACGCGGTCGTCGAGGAACAGTTCCAGCATGTCGGGACCTGACGGTGTCGGCTCGGAAAACGCCCAAAGGTCGAACTCGATTCTCAGATCATTGCGCAATTGGTTCTTGTGCAGCAAATTGTGTTCGCCACCGTCGATGTTCGGGATCACTTGCGCCCTGGGCGCAGGCAGCAGCGCCCTACTCCAGTAGATACCGCGCAACCACCACCACACCCGCCGCCACAATCCATGGCGCGAATCCGCGCCACCGCTCTTTCCGTCCATCGACCGCCTCCGTTGGCTGGGCGCAATGCCCATGCCGAATTAGAGAGCGGCGGCGGCCGGCTGCCTACTGCAAGAACTGCTAGGTGGTCAGGCCCGCCTATCCGTGCTAGCGGGCGCGGATGCAGCAGGGTCAAGACCTTGGGGTGCGCAGGGTCACAAACTCTTCTGCGGCAGTAGGATGCACACCGATGGTTTCATCGAACAGCTGCTTGGTGGCACCGGCCTTGAGCGCGATGGCCAGGCCCTGAACGATCTCGCCAGCATCCGGGCCGACCATGTGGCAGCCCAGGACTTTGTCGGTCTGGCTATCGACCACCAGTTTCATCAGTGTGCGTTCCTGGCTCTCGGTAAGTGTCAGCTTGAGGGCGCGAAAATCGCTCTCGAAGACTGTCACCTGATGGCCCTGCTCTCGAGCCTGCTCTTCGGTCAGCCCCACGGTGCCGATGGGCGGCTGGCTGAACACTGCGGTGGGAATATGCTGGTAATCCACCGGACGATACTGCTCAGGCTTGAACAACTTGCGTGCCACGGCCATGCCTTCAGCCAGCGCGACCGGGGTCAGCTGCACGCGGCCGATCACATCACCCAGGGCGAGGATCGACGGCTCGGTGGTCTGGAACAACTCGTCGACCTGGATAAAGCCTTGGTCGTTGAGCTGTACGCCAGTGTTTTCCAGCCCCAGGTTATCGAGCATCGGCCGACGTCCGGTGGCGTAGAACACGCAATCAGTCTCCAGCTCGCGGCCATCCTTGAGGGTTGCCTTGAGGCTGCCGTCGGCTTGTTTTTCGATGCGGGCGATGTCCGCGTTGAACTGCAGGTCGACCCCGGCGCGGATCATCTCGTCGCGCAAATGGGTGCGCACCGTGCCATCGAAACCGCGCAAGAACAGCTCGCGGCGATACAGCTGCGTGGTCTGTGCGCCGAGGCCATTGAAAATACCGGCGAACTCGACAGCGATATAACCGCCGCCTACCACGATGACGCGTTTGGGCAATTGTTCGAGAAAAAACGCCTCGTTGGAGCTGATCGCGTACTCACGCCCCGGAATCTCGGGGATCACCGGCCAGCCGCCGGTGGCAATGAGGATGCGTTCCGCGCTGTAACGCTGGCCGTTGACCTCGACAGTGTGCGGGTCCAGCAGATGGCCGTGGCCCTCGAGCAAGGTCACACCGCTGTTGACCAACAACTTGCGGTAAATGCCGTTGAGGCGCTCGATTTCGCGGTTCTTGTTCGCGATCAGGGTCGGCCAGTCGAACGAGCGCTCGCCGACAGTCCAGCCGTAGCCCTTGGCCTGCTCAAAGTCCTCGGCGAAATGCGAGCCGTACACCAGCAGTTTTTTCGGCACGCAGCCGACGTTGACACAGGTACCGCCCAAGTAGCGGCTCTCGACCACGGCGACCTTGGCGCCAAAACCCGCCGCGAAACGCGCAGCGCGGACCCCGCCGGAGCCGGCACCGATGACAAACAGGTCGAAGTCGTAAGCCATTGCTGTGTTCCCTCTGGTAATCAAGTGACGCAGTCTAGCAGCGCCCGGCAGACAAATAAAAACGCCGCCGATGGCGACATCGGCGGCGTGGGTCCAGCGACCTGCAGACGCTTAGAGCGCCTTGCCAGTCTTGTAGAAGTTCTCGAAGCAGAAGTTGGTCGCTTCGATGTAGCCTTCGGCGCCACCGCAGTCGAAACGCTTGCCCTTGAACTTGTAGGCCAGTACACAACCGTCCTGAGCCTGCTTCATCAGTGCGTCGGTGATCTGGATTTCGCCGCCCTTGCCCGGTTCGGTGTTGCGGATGATGTCGAAGATATCCGGGGTCAGGATGTAGCGGCCGATGATCGCCAGGTTCGATGGCGCGTCTTCCGGCTTGGGCTTCTCGACCATGTTGGTCACCCGGTAGATGTCTTCGCGGATCATGTCGCCGGCAATCACGCCGTACTTGTTGGTTTCCTGCGGGTCCACTTCCTGGATAGCCACGATGGAGCAGCGGAACTGGTTGTACAGCTTGACCATTTGCGCCAGCACGCCGTCGCCTTCGAGGTTGACGCACAAGTCGTCCGCCAGCACCACGGCGAAAGGTTCGTCGCCGATCAATGGCTCACCGCTGAGGATCGCGTGGCCCAGGCCTTTCATTTCGATCTGACGGGTGTAGGAAAAGGTGCATTGGTCGATCAGGCGGCGGATACCGACCAGGTATTTTTCCTTGTCGGTGCCTTTGATCTGGTTTTCGAGCTCGTACATGATGTCGAAGTGGTCTTCGATGGCGCGTTTGCCACGGCCGGTCACGATCGAGATCTGGGTCAGACCAGCTTCCAGTGCTTCTTCAACGCCGTACTGGATCAGTGGCTTGTTGACCACCGGCAGCATTTCTTTGGGCATGGCTTTGGTCGCTGGCAAAAAGCGAGTGCCGTAACCGGCTGCGGGGAACAGGCATTTTTTGATCATTGGGAGTCCTTAACAGGGCGTTGCGGCTGAATTCGGCGCAGTCTAATCAGGCCAGGGTGCGAATGACAATGCCCTGGCCCGTGGTGTCTGCAGGTTAAATAGAAAAATCTGTACAGGGATAGTTCCACTGCGCTGAAAAAAACCTTGCAGTGAAGGCGAACCGATCATTTTTATATACCCCGCCACGCGCAATGTATAGCATTACGCCATACTCAGCGGAGGCTAATCGTCTTCGCTACAAGCGTCAGACACCTACCCCTCTATCCATTGATGGCTTCCCATGCGCAACCACTTCGCACTCATCGCAGTCCTGGCCCTGGCCGGCTGTGCGACCGCTTCACCGACCTACCTCAAAGATGGCCGCCAAGGGCTGAGCATCAATTGCTCCGGCGAAGCCATGAAATGGCAGCAGTGCTATGACAAGGCCGCCACCTCCTGCGCCAGCGGCCACTACACCATTCTGGACCGCAACGGCGTGCCGGTGGCAGCCGATGACCAGAGCATTACCGCCGACCTGGGTAACTACAAGAACCGCAATATGGTGATTACCTGCAAGTGATGCGCAATGGCTGACGGCCCTTTCGCAGGCAAGCCTTGCATGCGAAGAGGCCGCATCAGGCCACCCACATCATCCGGAAATACACTGGTCCGCCGCCTTGCGGACATCGCCGAAGCGCATCGGGAAATTGTTGAGGTGCTCGTGCACCTTGATCGAACTGCCGCTGGAGCGATCTTCGATGAGGATCACCGCTGCCGGCCCGTCGGACAGTTTCTGCGGTACGATCAAGCGCAGGCCGTTGTGAATGGGCTCAAGCTTCGACGGCTTGCGTGATCCCTGCAGCTTGTTCATGACGCATTCCGCGTATTCCTGAGGTTTCTTCCCGGAAATCACGCTCATGGTTTCCGGCGACTGTTCGATTTCGCCCACCGACGTACAGCCACCCAGCAATACCAACGCCGCCATGCCCCACCAGACCCGCTTCATATACTTCTCCATACCAAAAAAATTCTTCAGACCGCACAAGTGGAGTTTTGCTCCCCAGGCCGGCGGGTTTTTCGACTCCGAGCGCCAGAGCCGGTGCCATCATGGTATTGTTGCACTTTTGCCCGTTATACCGCTTCGGAGCTTTCCATGAAATTCGTCCACCAGCGCGAACACCTCAACGAAGACGACCTGGTCGTGATCGTGTGCTCCCAGCGCTGCAACATCCGTTTGATGAGCGATGCCAACTTCCGCAGTTTCAAGAACGGCGGACGTCACAGCTATCACGGCGGCGCCTTCGATACCTTCCCGGCGCGCATCACCGCACCCAGCACCGGGTTCTGGAACATCACCATCGATACCGCTGGCACCAAGCCGACCGCGGCCGTGCGCAAGCCTGCGTTCACTCATACGATCAAGATTGTGCGCCGCTCGGCGTCAAAATTCAGTTAAGCGCCAGGCGCTTCAAGGTACTGCCACCGTGACCAAATACGTGATCCGCTATCTGCTCGACGGCGAACGCCGCTGGGACTTCGCCCATTTGAACAGCGGCTCGCTGGAAGAAGCCACTGCCGCGTTGCTGGCCATACACGGTGACGACATCAGCAAGGTGTCGGACATCAAGGTCAGCAAGGCGTTGTAATACAGCCATCGCGCCACGGGGCTGGCGCTTCGCTATATATTCATTTATATAACGACTCGATAACAACCAACAGCCCCGGAGCACTCGATGATCTCTCGCCTCGCCCTCTTCACCTTCAGCGCCCTGTGCCTGTCCGTTGCCCATGCCGACGAAGTCCAGGTGGCCGTCGCCGCCAACTTCACGGCACCGATCCAGGCCATCGCCGCCGACTTCGAGAAAGACACCGGGCACAAACTGGTCGCCTCCTATGGCGCCACTGGCCAGTTCTATACCCAGATCAAGAACGGAGCGCCTTTCGAAGTGTTCCTGGCGGCAGACGACAGCACGCCGGCCAAGCTGGAAAAAGAAGGGGATACCGTTGCCGGCACCCGCTTCACCTATGCGGTAGGCACCTTGGCCCTGTGGTCGGCCAAGGAAGGCTATGTCGACGATCAGGGCGCCGTACTCAAGGCCAATCAATACCAGCACCTGTCGATCGCCAACCCCAAGGCCGCGCCCTATGGCCTGGCGGCCACTGAAGTGCTCGACAAGCTCAAGCTGACCGAGGCCACCCAAGCCAAAATCGTTGAGGGCCAGAACATCTCCCAGGCCTACCAGTTCGTCTCCACCGGCAACGCCGAGTTGGGTTTCGTGGCGCTGTCGCAGATCTATAAAGACGGCAAGATCACCAGCGGTTCGGCCTGGATCGTGCCGAACACTTTGTACTCGCCGATCAAGCAGGACGCCGTGGTCCTCAGCAAAGGCAAGGACAACGCAGCGGCCAAAGCGTTGATGGACTATCTCAAGGAGCCTAAAGCGGCGGCAATCATCAAGTCCTACGGCTACGCCCTCTGATGCCATTCAGCGCCAGCGATCTTTCCGCCATCTGGCTGACCTTACAGCTGGCGACGCTGACCACGGTGATCCTGCTGTTGGTCGGTACGCCGATCGCATGGTGGTTGACCCACACCCGCTCGCGCCTGCGCGGGCCGGTGGGGGCCATCGTGGCGTTGCCCCTGGTGTTGCCGCCGACGGTGATCGGCTTTTACCTGCTGTTGCTGCTGGGCCCGCATGGGCTGATCGGCCAGACCACTCAAGCCTTGGGGCTGGGCACGGTGGTGTTCAGCTTTGCCGGCCTGGTGATCGGCTCGGTGCTCTACTCCATGCCCTTTGTGGTGCAGCCGCTGCAGAACGCCTTTACCGCCATCGGCCAGCGCCCACTTGAAGTGGCCGCTACCCTGCGTGCGTCCAGGCTCGACTGTTTTTTCAGCGTGGTCATCCCGCTGGCGCGTCCTGGCTTCATCACTGCCAGCATCCTCGGCTTTGCCCACACCGTGGGCGAATTCGGCGTGGTGCTGATGATCGGCGGCAATATTCCCAACCGCACCCGCGTGGTGTCGGTACAGATCTTCGACCACGTCGAAGCCCTTGAATACACACAGGCTCACTGGCTGGCCGGGGCGATGCTGGTGTTTTCGTTTTTGGTGCTGTTGGCGCTGTACTCCAGCCGCGGCCACAAAGCCGCGTGGAACTGAATCATGACCGCCTCTGCCCCAATCGTTGCACGCCTGCGCTTGAACAAACCGGGCTTCGCCCTGAACGTCGACCTGCAGCTGCCTGGCTCCGGCGTCAGCGCCCTGTTCGGTCCCTCGGGCTCGGGCAAGACCACCTGCCTGCGCTGCCTGGCGGGCCTGGAACGCGCCGAAGAGGCTTACATAGAAGTGGCTGGCGAGGTCTGGCAGGACAGCGCGCGTGGCATATTCCTGCCGCCCCATCGCCGCGCCCTGGGCTACGTGTTTCAGGAAGCAAGCCTGTTCGAGCATCTGTCGGTCCACGATAATCTGCTGTATGGCTGGCGACGCGTAGCCGCCCCACAGCGCAAGGTGCAGATGGATCAAGCGTGCGCGTTGCTGGGTATCGATGGCCTGCTGCAACGCCGCCCCGACGAGCTGTCCGGCGGTGAGCGCCAGCGCGTCGGTATTGCCCGCGCCCTGCTCACCAGCCCCGGTCTGCTGCTGATGGACGAGCCCCTGGCGGCCCTCGACAGTGCGCGCAAGAACGACATCCTGCCGTATCTGGAGCGCTTGCATCGGGAGCTGGCAATCCCGGTGGTCTACGTCAGTCACGCCCAGGACGAGGTCGCGCGCCTGGCCGACCACCTGGTGCTGCTCGACAATGGCCGCGTGCAGGCCAGCGGTCCGATCACCCCGACCCTCGCGCGGCTGGACTTGCCTCTGGCGCAGCAACAGGACGCCAGCGTAGTGATCGACGGCCGCGTGACCTGCGTTGACGCACACTATCAGTTGCTCGACCTGGCGTTGCCCGACAGCGTGCTGCAACTGCGCATCGCCCATGCGCCCCTGCCAGTCGGCAGCCGCCTGCGGGTGGCGATCCAGGCCCGGGACGTGAGCCTCAGCCTGCAGGAGGAACACCAGAGCAGCATCCTCAACCGTCTGCCGGTCACCGTCAAAGCCCTGGTCAGCGCCGCCAATACCGCCCATGTACTGGTCAGTCTGGAAGCCGACGTCTCCCCGCTGCTGGCACGCATCACACGCTATTCAGCGGAGCAACTGGGTATCGCCCCAGGCCTGCAGGTGTGGGCGCAGATCAAGTCGGTGGCAGTGCTGGCCTAGGGCAACGGGCTCAGGTTAAAAAACCTGGGCCAACTCGGTGGTCTGCTCCAGCACCTGCGACAACTCGCACATCGCCTGGCGCAGCGCCGCCAGAGCATCCCCCAACGCCAGCGGATCGTCATCCGCCAACGCCTCGCACCAGGCGCACGCCTGCAACACGTTGTCGGCACGGATCAACCGCGCACTGCCTCTGATCCTGTGCACCAGATCCGCCACTTGCTGCAGTTCACCAGCAGCGGTCAAGGCATCCAGCCGCTGCAGGTCCTGTCGATGGCAGGCCACCAGGGTTTCGAGCAACTGCGCGAAGCTTTGCGCGGACCCCGCTGTCAGGCGGCGCAACTCGCGCAAATCAAGGACCTGCGCCGTCTCGCGCGGTTGTTGACCGGCGACCACTTCGCGCAGGCAGTCGGCCAGATGCGCCAGGGTCAGGGGCTTGAACAGGCAGTCGTTCATGCCCGCATCCAGGCAGCGTTGGCGCTCTTCGGGCTGGGCATTGGCGGTACAACCGACGACCAGGCACGCCGGCAACCCGCGTTGCCGCTCACTGTCGCGAATCTGCCGCGCAAGTACATAGCCATTGCCCTCCGGCATATTGCAGTCAGTGATCACCGCATCGAAGGTTTCGCTGCGCCACAGTTCGAAGCCAGCAGCGCCGTCCTCGGCCACCCTCACCGCATGGCCCAGATAACTCAGTTGCTGATCGAGCAACAGGCGGTTGGGCGGGTAATCGTCCACCACCAGCACCCGTAGCACCCTGCTGCCCTTGGCCGGTGCCTGCGGTATCGGGGGACTGATGGGCGGCGGCTCGGCCGCTGCCCGTGAGGCCTGCAATGTGACCCACACTTGCGTACCCTGCCCCGGTTCGCTGTGCAGGCGCAACGAGCCACCCATCAATTCGCAGAGCGCGCGGCTGATGCTCAGGCCCAGGCCTGTGCCGATGCGGCTGCCGACCACCTGATTGCTCGCCTGCACGAAAGGTTCGCACAGGTGTTGCTGCTCGTCCTCGGCGATGCCCACACCGGTATCTTCGACGCACAGCACGATGCGCACTTCACGCCCCAGCGGCTGTACATCGAGACTGACCCGCACATACCCGGCCTCGGTGAACTTGATCGCGTTGCCGACCAGGTTGGCCACCACCTGGCGCAGACGCACGGGGTCCAGCGTCAGCTCCTGGTGGGTATCGCCGAGCAACTGCAACTCCAACGCGAGTCCCTTGTGTCGTGCCTGAGCATCGAACACCCGCAGCACCGATTCGATCCAGGGCCGCAGCGCCACCGCTCGCGTTTCCAACTGCAGATGACCCCCCTCGATGCGGGTGATGTCGAGGATATCGCCGATCAGGTCGAGCAACCCTTGCGCCGCCTCGGCCGCCACTTCGATGGCCAGTCGGTCCAGGCGACCCTCATCAGCCTTTTTCAGCGCCAGCTCGAGCATGCCCAGCACGGCGTTCATCGGTGTGCGGATTTCATGGCTCATGGTGGCCAGAAAGTGCGTCTTGGCCTGGTTGGCCGCTTCGGCTTCCTGAGTGGCCTGCTGGTGGGCCAGGCACAGACGTTCGCGTTCGGTGACGTCTATCCACCCGGCGATCAATCCGACCGTCTGGCCGCCCGAGGCCTTGTACGGCAGGATCCAGTGATAGATGGTCATTTCCGTGCCGTTGGCGAGGGTCAACTTGCGGTCTTCAACGATCGGCGTGCCCTGGGCCATGACCCGCAGATAAGAGTCCTGATAAAACTGCGCCGCCTGTGGCTCGACGACTTTGGTCATGGTGATCGGCTGGCCGATCACCTCCTCACGGCTCGCACCCAGCGCCTTGAGGTAACTGGCGTTGCAGTTGAGCAGCAAGCCTTGCCGATCACGCACGTAGATCGGGTGAGGCGTGCCATCGATCATCACCCGCATGAACTCCAGTTGATCGGTCAAGGCCTGCTCGGCGCGTTCACGGCGGCGGATCTGGCGGCGCAGCCAGGTGATCCATAGCAGCGCCAGCAGCAACAGCGCACCGCCGGCCCACAGCATCCGGAAAACCCGCTCCCTGTGGCGGCTCCAGTAGCTGTCGGCGACGATGACTTGCGGCTGGCTGCGGTGAGTCAGCGCTTCCAGCTCCTGGGGTTCGATGCTCAGCAAGGCTTTGTCGATAATCGACAACAGCTCGCTTTGCCCGCGGGCCGTGGCAAAGGCGAAATTGGCCGGGCTGACCGGCAGCGAGGCGCTGATGCGCAATTCGCCGCCATAGCGCGCGGCCAATTGATAACGCGCGCTGAGCAGCGACACGACAGCCGCGCAGGCCTTGCCCTGCGCCACCAGCGCCAGGGCTTCGCCCACCGTGGCCGCATGCAGCAACGGCACTTGGGGGTAACGTTCGGCCAATTCATCCAGTAGAAAAGTGCCCTGCACCACCGCCACCGGTTTGCCTGCCAGTTGCTCCAGACTGGTGGGAGGGAGGCTGGCGTCCGGCGTCACCAGGACCATGCCGCTGTTCAGGTAGGGTCGACTGAAGGCCAGCTGTTCCTCGCGGATCGGACTGGGTGCCAAGGCCGCCAGCAAATCTGCATCACCGCGCAGGATGCTGCGGCTCATCTGTGCCAACGACGTCGAAGACTGCACATCGAACACCAGTCCGGTACGCTGGCCCACGGCATCCAGCACGTGAGCACTGATACCGCGAAAACGCCCTTGTTCGTCACGATAACTGATGGGCAGCAGCCCTTCGTCAATCAAGACCCTGACTTGCGGGTGGCGCTGCATCCAGCGCCGCTCGGACGCACTCAACTGCACCTCGGCGCGCCGCGGGATCACCACCCCTTCGACGCTCCAGCGCCGCAGGATCGCGCGGCGTTCCAGCGGGTCGATCACTTGCAGCGCGCGGTTGACCAGCCCCAGCAAACGGCTGTTGGCAGGTGCCATGGCGAAGCTGAAATGGTTTTCCCGCAACGCTGGCACCTGAGTCAGTTGCAGGTTGTTCAACAGGCTGCGGCCAAGCTGGAAGTGTGCACCCAGGGCGTTGCCCAGATAGAGGTCGGCCTGTCCGAAGGCCACCGCGCCCATGGCCGCCAGTGACGATTCATAGACCAGCACCTCGGCATCGGGATACAGCATGTTCAGCACATCGTCGGGCAGGTAATGCTGGACGATCGCCAGGCGCTGGCGGGGGTTTTGCACAACCTGTGCGGCGGATGGATCGACCCGGCGTACCAGTACCGTCTGATCCACACCATAAGCCTGGGACAGGCTCAGATTGGCAGTGGTCACCTCGAAGCTGTTGGAGGTCCCGAGCAGGTCGATCTCGCCGCGCTGCAACGCCTGCAGGGCCGCTTCGCGGTTGCGATAGCGCGATACGGCGACCTGCAGGTTGAGCAATTCGGCAATCAGGCGCACATAGTCGGCGGTGATGCCTTCATAGTCGCGCCCGCTGCCGGTCATGTCGAATGGGGGATAATCCGGCTGGCTGACGCCCAGGCGCAAGGTCCGGCGCTCCCACAGCCAGCGGCGGTCGTCGGCGCTGAGGTCCATCTCGACCAGGGCACTGGCATTGAGCGTCGAGCGCCCCAGCAATTGCAGCGTTTCAGGTACCGGGGGCGACGTTTGAGGTGACGACGCACTTTGCGCCCGGACCTCGGCATGGAGGAAGCAAAGGCCCAGCACAGCGTGGGCCATGAGTCTGGAGAGGCACAGGTTCATGGGCTATATCAACTCGTGGCGTTTGGCGAGGTCGGCCAGATCGACCAGCGTGCGCACCTTGAGCTTGTACATAATGCGCAGCTTGTAGGTGCTGACGGTCTTGTGACTGATCATCATGTGGTCGGCCACTTCGCCGTTGCGAAAGCCTCGGGACAGCTGCTGCAGGACCATCATCTCGCGGTCGGTCAGGGCCGCGAGGGCTTCTGCTTCGCTGGCACTGCGGTCACCGCGGTAGACGGATGCCTCTTCGACATCCGGGAAATAGGTGTAGCCGCTCATGATTGCGCCGATGGCCTTGGACAACTCGTGCAATCGGTCGCTCTTGCACACATAGCCTTTGGCGCCGGCCTTCATGCACCGCACCGAAAAATACTCGGCGGGTTGCGACGTCAGCACCAGGATGCGTGCGGGAATGCGTTGTTCGCGGATGCGCTGGATCACGTCCATGCCATCCAGCCCAGGCATGCTGATGTCGAGGATGATCAGGTCGGGGATGTAGTGCTTGGCCATCTGCAGTGCCTGCGCGCCGTCGCTGGCCTCGACGATGGTGTCGAAGCGTTCCTGCTTGAGCAACACCTTCACGCTGGCGCGAATGAACGGATGATCATCCACGATCAATGCCTTGTACATGGGGCCCTCCAGGTTTTGGTATTCGGCAGCCGCGTTCAGGCAGCGGTCAGGCGCACAGTATTCGCGAGGATTTCGGCAAGGTCTGTAGGACCTTTCTGAAGTTAGCTGCGATTAATCCTACAAGCCCCTGGCAGGCCCGTGGTTGCGGGGCGGAACGGCAAAAAAACTGCGCCCCAAGGTATTTGACGACCTGCCAAGGACTGATTAGCGGCGGCGCGCAAACCACTTCGATCGCACCCCGCGATGTGGCTGCGGTCAACAGTTCAAGCACTGCGCCATCAAGGTCACCTCTATGCCCGACTCATCGAATCTGCCCCGCCTGCCCGCCGACCTGCATTACGTCGACGATTCGCAGCCGGGCCTGCGCCGCAAGGTACTGCGCGGTCATTTCGCCTATTTCAACAGCGCCGGCGAGCGCATCCGCGACAAAGCCGAAGTCGAGCGGATCAATAAGCTGGTGATCCCGCCGGCCTACACTGACGTGTGGATCTGCGCCGACCCCAATGGCCATTTGCAGGCCACCGGCCGCGACGCCCGTGGCCGCAAGCAATACCGCTATCACCCGCGCTGGCGCGAACTGCGCGACGAGGGCAAATACGCGCGCATGCTGGCCTTCGGCAAGCAGCTGCCGCGGGTGCGCAAACAATTGGACGAGCACTTGAGCACGCCAGGGCTCAACCACGACAAGGTCATGGCCACGGTCATCTCGCTGCTCGATGCGACACTGATCCGCGTCGGCAACACCCAGTACGCGCGGGACAACCGCTCCTACGGGCTGACCACGCTGCGCACTCGCCACGTCGAGGTGCACGGCAGCCAGATCGCTTTCGAATTTCGCGGCAAGAGCGGCGTCGAGCATCAGGTCAGCATCAAGGATCGACGTCTGGCGGGCATCGTCAAACGGTGCATGGAATTGCCGGGCCAGGCCCTGTTCCAGTATCTGGACGATGACGGCCAACGCCACAGCGTCAGCTCTTCGGACGTCAACGCCTACCTGCATCGCCTGACGGGTGCCGATTTCACCGCCAAGGACTACCGCACCTGGGCCGGGACGGCGATGGCACTGGAGATGCTGCGCGAACTGCACTGGGAACCCGAGCCACAAGCCAAGCAGCACATTGTCGAGATGGTCAAAGAGGTGGCCCGGCACCTGGGCAACACCCCGGCGGTGTGCCGACGATGCTATATCCACCCGGCGGTGCTCGAGCATTTTGCTTTGGGTGAACTGTCCAAACTGCCCAAACCGCGTCAACGCAAAGGCCTGCGCATGGAAGAAGTGGCCTTGGCGAGTTTTCTTGAAAAACTCGCGCAGATCGCCTGAGCCGTTGCGACAGGTCATGGCATGTGGCGGGCGGCTGTAATAGGCTTTGTCTTTATATCTTTACCTCGATCGAGCGAATATCTTCATGTCTGACCAGCCCGCTTCACCACCCTTCGGCGTCGACGCCGGCCAGATCAAGATCAACAAACTCTTCGCCACTCCGGTCGCCAGCCTGCAACACCCTGATTTTCAGCGCCTCAACGCCGAGTTGCGTGAAACCATTCTGGCCCGCGAGGCGGCCCATCCGAGCACCGACCACAGCAACGAAGGCGGCTGGCAGTCCACCGATGACTTCGCTCAGTGGTCTGGCGCCGCAGGGGCCGAGTTGCTGGCATTCGCTCAGGAGCTGGCCAATCAACTGTCGGCGGTCAACTCGCCGGAGCATGGCCTGATCGAGGCCAAACTGACCTGGACCTGCGCTGCCTGGGCGAACATCAATCGTTCTGGCCATGGCAATGGCGTCCACGGGCACCCAGGGGCGTACTGGTCGGCGGTGTATTGGGTCGATGATGGCGGGCGCAGCGAGGATGCCGCACTGGGCGGCGAACTGGAGTTCGTCGACCCGCGCGGGGTGATGCCGACCATGCTCTACCCGGCGTTGCGTATGCGCATCGAAGGCTGCCTGACGGCGGGATTCATGAGCAAGATGGCGCCCACTGCGGGAACCCTGGTGATGTTTCCGTCGTGGCTTCTGCACTCGGTCAAGCCCCATCGCGGGGACCGGGCGCGGATTTCGATTGCGTTCAATTTCGGGTTGTAAGACCCACCGCCCCGTCGCTGGGAGCCTTGGCCGATGGATTTAACGGGCAAAAACCGGGCAGCTCGCACCATCTTTCGGGGGCAAGCGACGTCGCTACCGGGGATCACCGCTTCTTGGGGTCCGGCGGCGTCCCCGGCCGTTCGGCCTCGCCCTTTTCGTTCATCCGCTTGTTCTTTTCCCCAACCTTGCCGGCATTCGCGGGCTCGTTCTCAAGATCGTCGCGTTTGGACTTGGATTCGTTACTGGGCTGGGACATCAGGCGTTCCTCGATAAGGACAGACTCTTATTCAGGCAACTGAATACTGAAAAAGGTGCCATGTAATTTTCCTGAACCGATACCCCCACCCGCCAGTCAGCTAAGGAGACCCCTTAATATCCTTGCAGACCAGGCCCTCGACCATGCATATATCCCTCGAAAAACAGGTTGCCCTCGTCACCGGTGCCAGCTCAGGCCTAGGTGCAGCCGCCGCCCAGGCACTGGCTGACGCAGGCGCTGCCGTGGTGATCAACTACAACAGTCACAGCGAGCCCGCCGAACAACTGGCCCAGCAGATCCGTGAAAAGGGTGGGCGTGCCATTGCGGTCGGTGCCGACGTGTCAAAGGAAGAGGACGTCGAACGGTTGTTTGCCGAGACACTCGATGCCTTCGGCGCCCTCGACATCCTGGTGGCCAATTCTGGCCTGCAGCGCGACGCCGCTACCGTGGACATGACCCTCGCTGACTGGAACAAGGTGCTCGAAGTCAACCTGACCGGGCAATTCCTCTGCGCTCGCGCCGCCCTGCGCCAGTTCGCCCGCCAGGGGCCACGCCTCGAGGTCTCCCGAGCGGCCGGCAATATCATTCACATGAGCTCGGTCCATCAGTTGATTCCCTGGGCCGGCCATGTCAACTACGCAGCGTCCAAGGGCGCGATCGATATGCTCATGCGCAGCATCGCCCAAGAAGTCGGGCAACAGCATATCCGCGTCAACGCCATCGCCCCGGGGGCAATCCGCACGGCCATCAATGCCGACGTCATGCAGGGCGATGCGGAGAAAAAAGTGCTCGAGCTGATCCCTTACGGGCGCATCGGCGAGGTCGCGGATGTCGCCAATGCGGTGGTCTGGCTGGCCAGCGACTTGTCCGATTATCTGCATGGCACCACCTTGTTCATTGATGGCGGCATGAGCCTCTATCCCGGGTTTCGTGACAATGGCTGAGTCGAACGCGCATGACCTCGACCCTACCGTCTCGCAACGGCCCATCGAAGCTCACGGCCTGATCGGTAACATGCGCAGCGCAGCACTGGTGGCGGACACCGGTTGCATCGATTTCTGCTGCTGGCCCGATTTCGACAGCCCGTCGCTGTTCACGGCACTCCTGGATACGCCTGATGCCGGCGTCTTCGAACTGGCCCCGGAACTGCCGGATGCACGCCGGTTGCAGATCTACCTGCCTGACAGCAACATCCTGCAAACCCGCTGGATCAGTGAACAGGCGGTGGTGGAAGTCACCGACTTCATGCCGATTCCGGACAACGTCGACGACACCCCGCGCCTGGTACGCCGGGTCAAGGTGGTCAGCGGGCGCGCCACCTTCGCAATGCGTTGCCGGGTGCGCCATGACTACAGCCGTGCCGACACCCGCGCCGAATCGGACACAGACTGCAAAAAGCCCAGCGTGAGTTTTCATGCCGATGGCCAGCCAAGCCTGCGGCTGTGCTCCGACCAGTCACTGGAACTGGACGACAACACCGCCGTGGCTCGCTTCGCGCTGGGCGACGATGAAACCGCCGAGTTCATTCTTGGGGCTATCGATGACCCGATGGTGTACGCCGACAGCAGCGATCACTGCCTGCGCGCCACCATCAACTATTGGCGCGACTGGCTCGGCCACTCCCATTATCGCGGGCGTTGGCGCGAGATGGTGATGCGTTCGGCGCTGACCCTCAAGCTGCTGACTTCGCGCAAGCACGGCGGCATCATCGCGGCCGCCACCTTCGGCCTGCCGGAGGAGCGCGGCGGTGCACGGAACTGGGATTACCGCTACACCTGGATCCGTGATGCGTCGTTCACGGTTTACGCCTTCATGCGGTTGGGCTTCAACCAGGAAGCCAACGACTACATGCGCTGGGTGCACGACCGCGTCGGTGCCAGCTGTGAAAAACAGGCCAAATTAAACATCCTCTATGGCCTGGATGGACGTGAAGCATTGCCCGAAGCCAACCTCGAGCACCTGCGCGGGCATGGCGGTGCGCAGCCGGTGCGCGTCGGCAACGAAGCCTACAAGCAGAAACAACTGGATATCTATGGCGAGCTGCTGGATGCGGTCTACCTGGCCAACAAATACGGCGATGCGATCTCCCACGAGGGCTGGCAGCACGTCACGCAACTGGTCGATCAGGTGTGCCAGAGCTGGCGCGAGAAAGATGTCGGTATCTGGGAAATGCGCGGCGAGCCGCAGCACTTCCTGCACTCGCGGCTGATGTGCTGGGTGGCGCTGGACCGCGCCTTGCGCCTATCCTTCAAGCGCTCGCTGCCCGCCCCCTTCGCGCGCTGGGACAAGGAGCGCCAGGCGATACATGATGATATCTGGAGCAACTTCTGGGATGCCGAACGCGGCCACTTCGTCCAATACAAGGGCAGTGATCGCCTCGACGGCTCGATGTTGTTGATGCCATTGGTACGCTTCATCGGCGCCAGCGACCCGCGCTGGTTGAGCACACTGGACGCCATCGAACGCACGTTGGTGCGCGACGGCATGGTCTATCGCTACCGCACAGACGAACAAAACGGCGATGGTCTGGACGGCAACGAAGGCGCCTTCACCGCCTGCTCGTTCTGGTACGTAGAGTGCCTGGCCCGCGCGGGGCGCGTGGAGCAGGCGCATCTGGAATTCGAACAATTATTGCGCTACGCCAGTCCGTTGGGGCTGTACGCCGAGGAATTCGACCTGCACGGCCGCCACCTGGGCAACACACCTCAAGCGCTCAGCCATTTGGCATTGATCAGCGCGGCGAGCTTCCTGAACCGTAAATTAAGTGGGGAAAGGACCCTTTGGCAGCCATAAATGTGCGCAATTGTTGCCAGATGAATAAAAGGTTGCAGGACATCTGCCGCTTCGCCGGATATCATGTGCGCAGTTATCCGGCGGTTTAGCATAAACCCAGCCATACTTCCTTTGGGTATCGTTCCCATTTCGCCAGTATTCCGCTTCAGGACGTGTCGACGAGGATTCCCGTAACGGAATTAAATCTTCATCCGTGCGTCCATTAAGTGGGGGGTGCAGCGGAAGACACCGACCATCGGACACATTTTTTTGCGTAAAGGACTTAGGAGCCATTCATGCTGATTCTCACCCGCAAGGTAGGCGAAAGCATCATCATCAACGACGACATCACCGTTACCATTTTGGGGGTCAAAGGCATGCAAGTGCGTATTGGCATCGACGCACCCAAGGAAGTCCAGGTGCACCGCGAAGAGATCTTCAAGAAGATCCAGGCCGGCAGCCCTGCTCCAGAGAAAGACGGCCACTAAGGCACGCCGATCTACACATGCAGTGAGGGGGCTTGCCCCCGATTACGTTTTATCCGTCACCCAGCGGTGACTGATGGATCGCAATCGGGGGCAAGCCCCCTCCTACATTGGCGCGTATGTTTTCAGCTGCCCGGACGCTGGATCAGATAGGCGTCTTCTGATGATGATCGTCCAGTGGCGCACCATGGTGACCGGCCGCTACGCGCTTCCCTTGATCGATCCCCCAATCGAGCAGTTTTTTCACCGTCCAGTGATCATCCTTGGCCACTGAGGTTTCGTTGTGAATCTCCTTCCCCTCTGGCGACACCACCACCACCTGCCACTGTGGCCGTTTCGGATTGTGCGCCAACGGGGTTACGGTCACGCGGATGGTGCAATGATTGGCGAGGGTTTCCTCGTGGACGCTTTCTTGCCCCTCTAGTGGGCCGTTTTTATGGTCTTCATAGTCCGTCGCTTTGTCCAGCATGGTGAAACCTCCATCACTAACGTGATTATTGCCACTCTCCCTATAAACGACAGGTAGCCGGGCCGGAGGTTCAAGATTGACGGCCCGGCGCGACTGCCGGGCACCTGATCAAGGCTCACACTGTGAAGCGTGCCACCAAGGCGTTGAGGTCCACGGCCAGACGCGAAAGCTCATGGCTGGCAGCGCTGGTCTGCTGCGCGCCGGTGGCCGTCTGATTGGCCAGGTCGCGGATATTCACTAGATTGCGGTCCACCTCGCGGGCGACTTGCGCCTGCTCTTCCGAGGCGCTGGCGATCACCAGGTTGCGTTCGTTGATCAAAGCCACCGACTCGGCAATCTGTACCAGCGCACCATCGGCGTCACGGGCCAGGTTCAGGGTGCTCTGGCTGCGCGCGGTGCTTTGCTCCATCGACTGCACCGCATCGCCGGTGCCGCTCTGGATACCGGCCACCATCTGCTCAATCTCGCGGGTCGACTGCTGAGTGCGATGGGCCAAGGCGCGGACTTCATCCGCAACCACCGCAAACCCCCGCCCGGCTTCGCCCGCGCGTGCGGCCTCGATGGCGGCGTTGAGCGCCAGCAGATTGGTCTGCTCGGCAATGGCGCGAATCACATCCAGCACCTTGCCGATATCTCGCCCCTGAGCAGCCAGGCCCTCGATCAACTGAGAGGTGTGCAGCACATCCTGAGTCATGGTCTGGATAGCGCTTACGGTGGCAACCACCCGCTCCCGGCCCTGACCCGCAAAGCGGGCCGAGTCGGCTGAAGCCTGAGAGGTCGACACCGCATTGCGTGCGACCTCCTCTACCGCTGCGGTCATCTGGTTGACCGCCGTGGCGGCCTGCTCGATTTCATCATTCTGCTGCACCACACCACGGGCAGACTCTTCGGTCACTGCACTGAGTTCTTCCGCCGCAGAGGCCAGTTGCGTGGCAGAGCCTGCGATCTGGGATACGGTTCGGCGCAGGTTGCTCTGCATCTCATCCAGCGCCGCCAGCAAGCGTGCGGGCTCGTCGTCACCCTCAGCGCGGATGCTGGCAGTCAGATTGCCTTTGGCGATGGTACGGGCGGCCTCCAGCGCCTGGTTCAACGGCTGAACGATGCTGCGGGTGAGCAACCAGGCCAGCAACACGGTCAGCAGGCACGCAAAAATAGCGAAGGCGATAACCCCGGTGTTGGCGAACCGGTACTGTTCGGCGGATATCCGGCCGTTCTCCTTGGCCTCGCGCTGATTGATACTGATCAGTGCGCGAATTTGATCGCCCATCTGATCCGTACCGTCCTTGATACGGGTATTGATCAATTCGCGCATCTCGTCGATCTTGTTTTGCCGCGATAGATTCAACATTGAGTCCTTCGCGCTCAGGTAGTTATCAAGCGTGTTGCTGAATTGTTTAAATACTGTCGACTCTTCGTCGCCGATAGTCAGACCCGCATAGTTGCGCTGTGCAGTACGAACTTTATCGACCAATACGCCGATCCGGGTTTCGGCTTCGCTCAAGGCCGCCGGCTCGCGGTTGCTCAGGATACGAAATGACAGGATTCGCAACCGCAGGGTATTTTCCGAGAGATCGCCCAAAAAGGTAATGCTGGGGATCTGATTGTTTTCCATTTCCAGCGAAGCGTCGCGGATCTCGCTGATGCGGCTCGTGGCAAACCAGCCCAGACCGACCACCAGCAAGGCGATGAAGGCAAATCCCAAAAAGGCGCGAGGGGCGATATTGAGGCGGCGTAGGGACATGTCGTTTTCTCTCGTAAGGGCGTGCATAGCGTCCGCTGCTTTGTTGTTATGGTCCCTGGGAGGACGGGTTGCCCTCGGTATGTCTATCGGCCCCTTCGCACGAACTTGAGGTGAATGAGAGAAAAATTTTAGCGTTAATTATTTAACCGTTCAGTTCGTTATGTCGCGCAGAAGACCTGATAGCAAATTAATATAATTGTCCATTGGTCGGCGCACCCGTGATGCACGTCAATAAACTCGAAAAAAGTTCCGGTTACCGGTAAGAAATCAGTCTCAATGTCATCAGCGGGTGCTACTTTTATCCCTGCACACCAATTCCAGCTGCGGCTGGGTCCTTCCTTGAGAGCAGCAACGGATCGCTGCACGAAGCATTAGGGGCAGGCACATGAATAAAATGACGTTCCCCAATGCATGCCAGGTCATGCGTTGGCATTTTCACCCTCTGGGCTTCGAGGCGAGCATGGACGCCCCCGGCAGTATGGTCGCGCGATTGTTCGATCGCGCCAGCGGCCAGACTCTCATCGCAATCGCCGGCATCCCCTGCGCGACCGTCATGAACGCCGCCGATGTAGAGATCATCATCGAGGCGGTCGAGGCTGAGCTCGACGCCTTCATACCGCCTCAATCTTTGTGTGCGGTGGGCTGAGGCTGCGGCACGTCGCGGATGCCTTTCAGCTCATCCGAGTGGCTCGATGATCTGCAAAAAACGGTTTGCCGCCGTCGACATGGTCCGAGGCCTTGGCTATGCCCGCCGCACCGTCCTTTCCTGGGGCATCGACATACCAATAACAGTACCGGACTGCCCGCGTGACGCCGACATAAGCCAGGCGCAGCGCCTCGTCGCGCTGCGCCTTGTCATAGCCTTCGGTCTCGCCTGCCGCGCTCAGGCATGCCAGTCGATAGAGCTGATTCTTGTAGGGCGAGCGGGTCACGTGTTGGCAGTCACCCACCAGGAACACCACGTCGGCCTGCAGCCCCTTGGCGCTGTGATAGGTCAACTGCTTGAGACGCCGTTGATCAGCGGGCTTTCTATAATCCTCTTGAACAATGCCATCTATATGCTTGTTTAATATGGATTTATTAGAATATTTTCGATATAGAACCAACACTGAGTCGCCACGCTGATAATGGTCGGTCAAGCGCCGCGCGAGGGCTTCATCGTCGCGTTCGTAGACGCGAACAGGCTCCAGCGCAGACGCGTCACCGCCCACTGACCGGGCTTTTTTACCAGCCATCGCCGGGGTGGACTTCACCAGATGCTCGGCAGCATCGATGATGTGCTGATGGCTGCGGTAGTTGTCGCTGAGCATCACGCGCGTGGTAGCGTGCGCGGCGAAGGTCTTGGTGAACTCGGTAAAGTACCGTGGCGAGCTGCCACGCCAGCCGTAGATCGACTGCCAGTCATCCCCCACCACCAACAGCGAAGAATGCTGCGCGGCACGGCCGCGGTGCAAGTCCGCGCCTCGCCGACGGATCTCCCGCAGGCTGGCGCGCAACCAGGAGACGATCTGCGGTGACACATCCTGGAATTCGTCGATCATCAAGTGCGATATCGAGCGCAATAGCGGATCGGCGATCAACCGCAGGTTTTCCGGGTTGTTCTCGCCAAACAGGGCAAACATGCGGTTGTAGGTCATGATGGGCGGCGTCTGCGCCTGCAAATGTTGTTCGAAGGCCCGCCAGTACCGGCTCAACGCCTCGAAGAACAGCCGATCAGGGTCTTCGCTGGCGAAGGTCATGGCGCACACGGCAGCCGCCACGTCCAGCCCCAGGTTTTCGATAAAGCCGGCGGTTGCCACGAAGGCATCAAGCAATGGTGCGGGCGCCAGCTCACCATTGACCTTGTAGGCGAACCCCGGCCCGGCCACGGCATCACCCGCCAGGCTCTGGATCAGGCGCCGGGCGCTGGCGTAATTTTCTAGCCAAATGATAGGTTTAGGGCTGAAAGCTTGAAACAGTGTGCGCTTGATGGTCCATTCGGCCCAGACCGGCAACTTGGCACCATTACGCTTGATCTGCTGGCTTTCGCCGGGATCGAAACCCAGCACCACCCAGGCATCCAGCGCCGGGATATAGCCGTGGCAGTGGAAACGATGGCCGTTGATTTGCAGGGGCGTACGGTCCGGTTCGATGCCTTGGATCGGCCAGGCTCCAGCGCGAAACCACAGGTCCTCGATACTGTCGCAGAGCTCTTCGTCGCGCTTCGACGCCAGTTCAGTTACTGCGGCGCGCTTTTGCACGTCGGGATGATCGCGTTCCAGGCGGGTGAGCTGCAGGGCCTCGCGACGCATCAGGTCGATCAGTTCGGCAAAACGCTCGTCGCCCGCCATCAGATCCCGATAGCACAGGTTCATCTGCAGGCGCTGCGTGTCGTTAAGGCGCAGATCGAAGGGGTTGCTGTCGGCCTCTTCTGCAGCGAGGGGGCTCGCCTCCGAAAATCCGGCCAACACCCCTTGCGTGCCTGAAGCGCCGCCATCGCCGGCAAGCCCCCTCGCTACTGGGGTGCTGCCAAGGTTTTCGAACGCTTGTAGCTGGGCGAAGCCCGGCAGGCTGCGCACCATCGGCAGAATCCGCGAATGAAAGGTGCGCACCAGCTGTTGCGCGTCCCGAGGGCTCAGCACACGGCCCCACAGGCCCATCATCGCTACCAGCCGGGCGATGAAGTCCTTGCGCGATTCACGGGTGAAGGTCACCACCGTCAAGGCATCGAGTTCATAGCCGAGGTAGTGCACCAGCAGCACGATGCGCAGCACCAGTGAGCTCGACTTGCCGGCACCGGCACCCGCGATCACGCACGTGGACGGCGTGTCGCTGAAAATCATCTTCCATTGCGCGGCGCTGGGTTGCTGATGGGTGGGCAGGCGCGTGGCGACATCGGCCTTGATGCGCTTCTTGAGCTCGGCGCTCAAGCCCAGGCGCCAATCGTCGAAGAGCGCATCGTCCACACCTGGCGTGCCCGCAGCCGCCGGGCGGGTGTCGCGAATCACCAGGACCTGGCGACCTTGCGCCAGCCCATCCAGATGACCGTCCTCATAACCCTCGTGCACGCCATCCGCGTGCCCGGCGCGGTGCCCGGCCGCATGGCCGTGAAACCAGGAGTCACGGTGCTGGGCCTTCAGGCCATTGAGCCCGCGCCCAAGCAATCGCGCGGCAAGGCGCTTGAACCAGGGCAACTCGGCGGGTGGCAGCAGATCGACGGACAATCGGGAGGGACGGCTCGGCACGCGGACTCCAACAAAGTTTTCGGCAGGTCGACATCTTCGCCCCAATGGCCACGCTTGGCCAGTCAATTGCTTTGCGATCAAGCCATTAGGCGACGAATCGCAAGCATAAGATCAGCTTGGCAATCATGAACGCATCGATAAAACCGATACTTGACCTGCGAATTCTGCGCTTTTTAATCGAGCACTATTAGCACAGAATTTCTATCCATGATCCCTTACTTGTCTGGAGACCAGCATGCTTGAACTACGGCCTTTCGCATCCCTCGGTGGAGCCGACCATGGCTGGTTGAATGCCCATCACCACTTTTCTTTCGCTCAGTACCATGATGCCGCCCGTGTGCACTGGGGCAATCTGCGCGTATGGAACGATGACATCATTGCGCCGGGTACCGGTTTCCCCCAGCACCCACATCGCGATATGGAAATCATCACCTATGTGCGTGAAGGCGCCATCAGCCATCAGGACAGCCTTGGCAACAAAGGCCGTACCGAAGCTGGCGACGTTCAAGTGATGAGTGCAGGCTCTGGCGTGCAGCACAGCGAGTACAACCACGAGTCCATCGAAACGCGGATTTTCCAGATCTGGATTTTCCCGGATGACGACCAGCTTGGTGCAGCCCCTTCGTGGGGTGCGCGACCCTTCCCTAAAGGGGATCGCGGCGAAGGCTTCGTGACGCTTGCCAGCGGCAAGCCCGAGGATGATGTGAGCCTGCGCATTCGCGCGGATGCACGATTGGTCGCGGCGACGCTGAAGAAGGGAGAAACAGCTCAGTACGTGCTGGAAAACGGCCGCAAGGCCTATCTGGTTCCGGCAACTGGATCTATTGAAATCAATGGGTTACAGGCTAAAGCTCGAGACGGTATCGCGATTGATAACGAACCCGTGCTGCTGGTGACCGCGCTGGAAGACAGCGAGATAGTGCTGGTGGATGTGGCGTGATTAAAAACCCTATCCCCCTGGCAGGCCTATAGCGAGGGGATGGCCCCGATTGGTTACCTCAGCCACATATTCTGTGACTGACGTACCCTGTCGGGGCCAGCGCCCTTACTCAGGTAACCCTGTCCCTATTGAAGTTACGGCCCTGGCGATTAGGCAATAGCGCTGTCTACCAGCACCTGCGCCTCGCTCACCAGACGCTGCAAGTGCGCCTCATCGACAAAGCTCTCGGCGTAGATCTTGTAGATATCTTCAGTGCCCGACGGCCGCGCGGCGAACCAGCCGTTGGCCGTGATCACCTTCAAGCCACCTATCGCCTGGTTGTTGCCAGGCGCATGGCTGAGCACCTGCTCGATCTTCTCGCCCGCCAGCTCGGTCGAGGTCACCTGCTCCGGGGACAACTTGCTCAGCAACGCCTTTTGCTGTGGATTGGCCTTGGCTTCGACACGGGTCGAAAACGGCTCGCCGAGTGCCTCGGTCAGCGCCTGATAGGCCTGACTGGGGTCGCGCCCGGTGCGCGCGGTCATTTCGGCGGCCAGCAATGAAGGAATCAGGCCATCCTTGTCGGTGCTCCAGACGCTGCCATCGCGCCTCAGGAACGATGCGCCGGCACTCTCCTCGCCACCAAAGCCCAGCGAACCCTCAAACAAGCCATCGGCGAAATACTT